>NZ_JBHYQH010000005.1:24379-266782 GCF_042746715.1 Streptomyces sp. NPDC058741
TGGGCATGGGACGGCAGAGGCGGTATCTCCCGAGCCTGGGACGGCGCAGACGGGGCCTTACGGGCCCGGGACGGCAGAGGCGGTACATCCTGGGCATGGAACGGCAGAGGCGGTATCTCCCGAGCCTGGGACGGCGCAGACGGGGCCTTACGGGCCCGGGACGGCAGAGGCGGTACATCCTGGGCATGGAACGGCAGAGGCGGTACCTGCTGAACCCGGGACGGCGCAGACGGGGCTTTCCGATCCCGGGACGGCGCAGACGGGGCCTTACGGGCCCGGGACGGCAGAGGCGGTACATCCTGGGCATGCAACGGCACAGGCGGTACCTGCTGAACCCGGGACGGCGCAGACGGGGCCTTACGGGCCCGGGACGGCAGAGGCGGTACATCCTGGGCCCGGAACGACAGAAGCGGTACCTGCCGGGACTCGGGCCGCCGAGGGAGTCACTGAGGACGGCGACGCCCCGGCCGGCGAGCCGGACGGCTGCTGGCTCGACACCGAAACCGCCCTCACGCTCCTCAGCTCGCCCCTCGCGAGCATGGACGCCGCCGACCTGCGCCGCCTCGGCCGCGCCCTCCGCGATGAGGAGCGGGCCGCCGGCAATCCGCTGCCGCCGCCCTCCGACGTCCTGCTCGCCCGCGCGCTCGCCGAGCCCGAGCGGCTCACCGTGCACGACCCCGCGTACGCGCGGGGCGCCCAGCGGCTCGGCGCGCTGCTGCGCAAGGCCCGGGAGCGGCTGGCCGGCGGTGGCACGACCGAGGAGGCGCTGTGGGACCTGTGGGAAGGCACGCCCTGGCCCACGCGCCTTGAGCGGGCCGCGCGCCGCGGCGGCGCGGCCGGGCGCAACGCTGACCGCGACCTGGACGCCATCTGCGCGCTGTTCGCCACCGCGGCCCGCGCCGAGGAACGCACCGGCGGCCGGGGCGCGCTGAACTTCCTGGAGGAGATCGACGCCGAGGACATCGCCGCCGACACCCTGACCCGGCGTGCGGTACGCCCCGATGCCGTCCGCCTGATGACCGCCCACCGCTGCAAGGGCCTTCAGTGGCGCCTCGTGGTCGTCGCGGGCGTCCAGGAGGGCCTCTGGCCGGACCTGCGCCGCCGCGGCTCCCTGCTCGAAGCCGACCGCATCGGCCGCGACGGACTCGCCGAACCCCTCACCCCCGGCGCCCTCCTCGCCGAGGAGCGCCGCCTGTTCTACGTGGCCGCCACGCGTGCGCGTGAACGCCTCGTCGTCACCGCGGTCAAGGCCCCCGCGGACGACGGCGACCAGCCCTCCCGCTTCCTGACCGAACTCGGCGTCGAACCCAAGGACGTCACGGGTCGCCCGAGCCGCCCGCTGTCCGTCACGGCACTCGTGGCCGAACTGCGCGCCACCACGGTCGACCCGCGCGTCTCCGACGCCCTGCGCGCGGCGGCCGCCCGGCGCCTGGCCCGGCTCGCCGCCCTCGCAGACGAGGACGGCCGCCCCCTGGTGCCGTCCGCGCACCCCTACCGCTGGTGGGGGATGTTCGAGCCGACCGCGTCCGAGGTGCCGCTGCGCGACCGCGACCATCCCGTCGTGCTCTCCGGCAGCGCCCTCGACCAACTGGCCAACACCTGCGCCCTGCAGTGGTTCCTCGGCCGCGAGGTGAAGGCCGACGCCCCCGCGACGGCGGCCCAGGGCTTCGGCAACGTCGTGCACGTCCTCGCCGACGAGGTCGCCTCCGGGCACACCCCGGCCGACCTGTCCGTCCTCATGGAGCGCCTCGACTCGGTGTGGAACGCCCTCGCCTTCGACGCCCCATGGAAGTCGCAGCAGGAGAAGGACAACGCGCGCGTGGCGCTGGAGCGGTTCCTCCAGTGGCACGTCATGGACCGCGGCGGGCGCACCCCGGTGGCCAGCGAGCACGACTTCGACGTCACCCTCGAAGCGGGCGACCTCCGGGTGCGCATCCGCGGCCAGATGGACCGCGTCGAGGCGGACGGCGACGGCCGCGCCTACGTCGTCGACTTCAAGACAGGCAAACAGGCGCCCACGGGCAAGGAGGTGGAGCGCCACCCGCAGCTCGCCGTCTACCAGTTGGCCGTGCGCGAGGGCGCCCTCGACGACGCCTTCGACGGAGTGCGCCCCGAACCCGGCGGCGCCGAACTCGTCCACCTGCGCCAGGGAGCCGCCCGCCGCGACGGCGGCGATACCCTGCCCAAGGTGCAGGCGCAGCAGCCCCTGGAGGGGGAGTGGGTCGGCGACCTGCTGGCCACCGCCGCCGGCAAGGTCCTCGACGAGCGCTTCACGCCGACCGCCGGGCAGCACTGCACCCACTGTGCGTTCCAGGCCTCGTGCAGCGCGCGCCAGGAGGGGCGCCACGTGGTGGAGTGACCACGTGCTGGAGTGACCACGTGGTGGAGTGATCACGTGCTGGAGTGACCCATCGCACCCCCTCTGCTGACCTGCGGTTCTTCCGCCTCGTAGGCCCGATCCGGCCACCTCTGTCAGTGTCCGCCGCTAGCCTCTCGGATGTGCCCGCCCGTATCACCGATCCCGATCAGCTCAAGGAGCTCCTCGGTATCCCCTTCACCCCGGAGCAGACGGCCTGCATCACCGCGCCGCCCGCCCCGCAGGTGATCGTGGCCGGGGCCGGTTCGGGCAAGACCACGGTGATGGCGGCACGCGTGGTGTGGCTGGTCGGCACCAACCAGGTCGCCCCCGAACAGGTGCTCGGCCTCACCTTCACCAACAAGGCCGCCGCCGAACTCGCCGAGCGCGTCCGCAAGGCGCTCGTCAAGGCGGGCGTCACCGACCCGGACGTCATCGACCCCGACCATCCGCCGGGTGAGCCGGTGATCTCCACGTACCACGCCTTCGCGGGCCGCCTGCTGACCGACCACGGCCTGCGCATCGGGCTCGAGCCCACGTCCCGGCTGCTCGCCGACGCCACCCGCTTCCAGCTGGCCGCGCGGGTGCTGCGCGAGTCCTCAGGGCCGTACCCTGCCCTGACCCGGTCCTTCCCGGACCTGGTCGGCGACCTCCTCGCCCTCGACGCCGAACTCGCCGAGCACCTCGTACGCCCGGAGGCGCTGCGCGCCCACGACGCCGAGCTGCTGCTGACCCTGCGCGGCGCCGAGCTCACCAACGCCGACCTGCGCAAGGTGCCCGAGGCCGCCGCCGCCCGCCGTGAACTGGCCGAGCTGGTGACCCGCTACCGGGCCGCCAAGCGCGAGCGGGACCTGCTCGACTTCGGCGACCAGATCGCCCTGTCCGCGCAGCTCGCGCGGGTCTCCGAGGTGGGCCGCGCCCTGCGCGACGAGTTCAGGGTGGTCCTGCTCGACGAGTACCAGGACACCTCGGTCGCCCAGCGCGTCCTCCTGGCGGGCCTCTTCGGCGACGGCACCGGCCACCCCGTCACCGCCGTCGGCGACCCCTGCCAGGCCATCTACGGCTGGCGCGGCGCCTCCGTCGCCAACCTCGACGACTTCCCCGAGCACTTCGCCCACGCCGACGGCCGCCCCGCCACCCGCCAGGCCCTCAGCGAGAACCGCCGCAGCGGCGGCCGCCTCCTCGGCCTCGCCAACGGGCTCGCCGAGCCCCTGCGCGCCCTGCACGCGGGCGTGGAGGCCCTCCGCCCGGCCCCCGGCGCCGAACGGGACGGCCTCGTGCGCTGCGCCCTGCTGCGCACCCATGCCGAGGAGATCGACTGGGCCGCCGACTCCGTCGCCCACCTCGTGCGCACCGGCACACCACCCGGCGAGATCGCCGTGCTGTGCCGCACGGCTACCGACTTCGCCGAGATCCAGGGCGCCCTGGTCGTCCGGGACATCCCCGTCGAGGTCGTCGGCCTGTCCGGTCTGCTGCACCTGCCCGAGATCGCCGACCTCGTCGCCGTCTGCGAGGTGCTCCAGGACCCCGGCGCCAACGCCTCCCTGGTGCGCCTGCTGACCGGCCCGCGCTGGCGCATCGGCCCGCGCGACCTCGCCCTCCTCGGACGGCGTGCCCGGCTCCTGGTGTCCCACGCGCGCGTGGAGGGCGACGACGACCCGGACCGCCGTCTCGCCGAGGCCGTCGAGGGGGTCGACCCGGCCGAGGTGATCTCCCTCGCCGACGCCCTCGACACGTTCCTGGAGACACCCCTGGACGGGTACGGGGACAACGACGGACTGCCGTTCTCGCCCGAAGCGCGCGTACGCTTCGCCCGCCTGGCCACCGAACTGCGCGAGCTGCGCCGTTCCCTGGCCGACCCGCTCATGGACGTCCTGCACCGCGTCCTCGCCGTCACCGGCCTGGAGGTCGAGCTGTCGGCCTCCCCGCACGCCCTGGCCGCCCGCCGCCGCGAGACGCTGTCCAACTTCCTCGACATCGCCGCCTCCTTCGCCGTCGGCGACAACGAGGCGACCCTGCTCGCCTTCCTCGGCTTCCTGCGCACCGCCGCCCAGTACGAGAAGGGGCTCGACAACGCCCTCCCCGGCGGCGAGAACACCGTCAAGGTGCTCACCGCCCACAGGTCCAAGGGCCTGGAGTGGGACGTCGTGGTCGTCCCCGGCCTGGTCACCGGCACCTTCCCCAGCAGCCAGGGCCGCGAGAAGTGGACCTCCCAGGGCAAGGTCCTGCCGCACCGACTGCGCGGCGACGCCGACACCCTGCCCGACGTCGCGTCCTGGGACACCCGGGGCCTGAAGGCCTTCCACGAGGCCATGAAGGACCACCAGCACACCGAGGAACTCCGCCTCGGCTACGTCACCTTCACCCGCCCCCGCTCGCTGCTGCTGGGCTCCGGCCACTGGTGGGGACCCACCCAGAAGAAGCGCCGCGGCCCCTCCGCGTTCCTCCAGGCCCTCTACGAGCACTGCGAGGCCGGGTACGGCGAGATCGAGGCCTGGGCGGAGGAACCGGCCGAGGACGAGGAGAACCCGGCCCTGCACCAGGCCACCGCCGACCAGGCCTGGCCCCTGCCCCTGGACGAGACGGCCCTGGCCCGACGCCGCGCCGCCGCGGAGACCGTCCTGGCCCACCTGGAGGGCCTCCGCTCCCACGAGCACGGGCTCGGTCCCGAGCACGGGCACCCCATGGCCGTACACGACCAGGACGTCGTCGACGACCCGGAGTGGCCCCCGCCGCCGGAGGACGACGGGCCTCCGTATGAGGAACTCTCTTACGACGAACCTCCGTACGACGAAGCGGACCGGTTCGGTGAGGACCCGTTCGGCGACGCCCCCTTCGGCGACTCCCGGGACGGTTCCGGCGAGACTCCGGCGGACGGGGACCGCCGGCCCACGGATCACCGCCCCGTCGTCCCCCGCCAAGCCGCCCCACCGGAGCCCCGGAACGCCCGCGACCACCCCCGCCTCACCCCGGAGGAGGCCCGCACCGTCGCCTCCTGGGACCGTGACCTCGACGCCCTCGCCGGCGAGCTGCTGCGCGCCCGCGACAGGGTCACCGAGGTCCCCCTCCCCGCGTCGCTCACAGCGTCCCAGCTGATGCACCTGGCCGCCGACCCGGACGGCTTCGCACGGGAACTGGCCCGCCCCATGCCCCGCCCGCCCCAGCCCGCCGCCCGCCGCGGCACCCGCTTCCACGCCTGGGTCGAGGCCCGCTTCGAAGAGCTCACCCTGCCCCTGCTGGAGCCGGATGAACTGCCCGGAGGCGACGCAGAGATCGCCGACGAACGGGACCTCGAGGCCCTCAAGGACGCTTTCGAGCGCACCGAGTACGCGCACCGCACGCCCCACCGGGTCGAGGCACCCTTCCAGCTTGCGATCGCCGGCCGGGTGGTCCGGGGCCGCATCGACGCCGTCTACAAGGAGGGCGAGGGAGACGAGGCGACGTACGAGATCGTGGACTGGAAGACCAACCGCTCCCGCACCGCGGACCCGCTCCAGCTCGCCGTCTACCGCCTGGCCTGGGCGGAGCAGCAGGGCGTTCCCCCGGAGTCGGTCACGGCGGCGTTCCTGTACGTGCGGACCGGAGAAATCGTCCGCCCGCGCGCGCTGCCGGACCGCGCCGCGCTGGAGCGGCTGCTGCTGGAGGAGCCGCACCCCGGTGAGCTCTCCGGTGAGCGGTCCGGTGAGGAACCGCACTCCGAGGACGTCGGTGCGGGCCGATAGGCTCGTGACCATGAGCCAGACCCCGGACAGCGTCGTCCGTACGTACATCCAGCACCACCGCGCCGCCTTCCTCGACGACCTCGCCGAGTGGCTGCGCATCCCCTCGGTTTCGGCCCAGCCGGACCACGCGCCCGACGTACGACGCAGCGCCGACTGGCTCGCCGCCAAGCTCGGGGAGACCGGCTTCCCGACGGCCGAGGTCTGGCAGACCCCCGGCGCGCCCGCCGTCTACGCCGAGTGGCCCTCCGACGACCCGCAGGCGCCCACCGTGCTGGTCTACGGTCACCACGACGTCCAGCCCGCGGCCCGGGAGGACGGCTGGGACAGCGAGCCCTTCGAGCCCGTCGTCCGCGGGAACCGCCTCTACGCGCGCGGGGCGGCCGACGACAAGGGGCAGGTCTTCTTCCACACCCTCGGCGTCCGCGCCCACCTCGCCGCCACCGGCCGCACCGCCCCGGCCGTGCACCTCAAGCTGCTGATCGAGGGCGAGGAGGAATCCGGCTCCCCGCACTTCCGGGACCTGGTCGAGCAGCACGCCGAGCGCCTCGCGGCCGACGCCGTGATCGTCTCCGACACCGGCATGTGGTCCGAGGACACCCCCACGGTCTGCACGGGCATGCGCGGCCTCGCCGAGTGCGAGATACGGCTGTCCGGCCCCGACCAGGACATCCACTCCGGCTCCTTCGGCGGCGCCGTGCCGAACCCCGCGACGGCCGCCGCCCGCCTGGTCGCCGCGCTCCACGACGACCACGCGCGCGTGGCGATCCCGGGTTTCTACGACGGTGTCGTCGAAGTGACCGACCGCGAGCGTGAGCTCTTCGCCGAGCTGCCCTTCGACGAGCGCCAGTGGCTGCGCGCGGCCAGGTCCCACGCCACCCACGGCGAGGCCGGCTACACCACACTGGAGCGCGTCTGGGCCCGCCCCACCGCCGAGGTCAACGGCATCGGCGGCGGCTACCAGGGCCCCGGCAGCAAGACGATCGTCCCGTCCTCCGCCCTGGTGAAGCTGTCCTTCCGGCTGGTGGCGGGCCAGGACCCCGACCACGTGGAGAAGGCCGTCCGTGCCTGGGCCGAGCAGCAGGTGCCCGACGGGATCCGCGGCGAGATCACCTTCAGCGGCGCCACGCGCCCGTGCCTGACCCCGCTGGACCACCCGGCCCTGAAGTCGGTCGCCCGCGCGATGGGCAGGGCCTTCGGCAAGCCGGTCCGCTACACCCGCGAGGGCGGCTCCGGGCCGGCTGCGGACCTCCAGGACGTCCTCGGCTCCCCCGTGCTGTTCCTCGGCATCTCCGTCCCGTCCGACGGCTGGCACGCCCCGAACGAGAAGGTCGAGCTCGACCTGCTCCTCAAAGGTGTCGAGACCACCGCGTACCTGTGGGGGGACCTCGCCGAGCACTGGCGCCACGCGCCCTGAGGCCCTTCTTGCCGTACGGACCGGGCACGCGCGCGGGGCACACTTGAGGAGCCGCCGCACCGCCCGAGCCACCGCAAACCGGTCCCCTCCCGCCGTACGTCCCGCTGATCAGCCTGCCGAACCCGACCGTTCCACCGGGGAGTTGGAAGCACCCGTGACCATCAGGACCGACCAGAACGCCGAGCGACCCATCTCGCTCACCGACCCGAGCGGCATCGACCGGGCCGCCCACCACCGGCTCGACGAGGCCTGGCTCGCGGCGGCGTGGAGCCACCCCTCCACGCGCTGCTTCGTGGTCTCCGGCGGCCAGGTCCTCATCGACGAGACGGCGGACGGGCGCACCGAACTCGTCATGACCCCCTCCTTCGAGGCCCCCCTCACCGAGGCGCACCGCTACTTCCTCGGCATCGACGAGGACGGTGTCAGCTACTTCGCCCTGCAGAAGGACTCGCTGCCCGGCCGGATGGACCAGTCCGCACGCCCGGCCGGCCTGCGGGAAGCGGGACTGCTGCTGTCGGCGCGTGACGTGGGCCTGATGGTGCATGCCGTGGGCCTGGAGAACTGGCAGCGCACCCACCGCTTCTGCTCACGCTGCGGCGAGCGCACGGTCATCGCCGCGGCCGGCCACATCCGCCGCTGCCCGGCCTGCGGCGCCGAGCACTACCCGCGGACCGACCCCGCTGTGATCATGGCCGTGACCGACCAGGACGACCGCATCCTGCTCGGCCGCCAGGTGCACTGGCCCGAGGGCCGCTTCTCGACGCTCGCCGGCTTCGTCGAGCCCGGCGAGGCGATCGAGCAGTCGGTGCGCCGCGAGGTGCACGAGGAGGTCGGCGTCACCATCGGCCAGGTCGAGTACGTCGCCAGCCAGCCCTGGCCGTTCCCGTCCAGCCTCATGCTCGGCTTCCTGGCCCGCGCCACCACGACCGAGATCGACGTCGACGGCGACGAGATCCACGAGGCCCGCTGGTTCTCCCGGGAGGAACTGCGCGCCGCCTTCGAATCCGGCGAGGTGCTGCCGCCCTACGGCATCTCGATCGCGGCCCGCCTGATCGAACTCTGGTACGGCAAGCCGCTCCCGACGAGGAGCACCGCCTGACAGAGGGCCGCCCGATGCGGACGGCGCCCGACGAGGTCAACACACCACGAGAAGGCGGCCCCTGAGTAGTCTCAGGAGCCGCCTTCCGACACATCAGCGCGGTCGGCTACGAGCCGATCCTCTGCTTCACCTGAGCCAGCGACGGGTTCGTGAGGGTGGAGCCGTCAGGGAACAGGACGGTGGGCACCGTCTGGTTTCCACCGTTCGCCTTCTCCACGAACGCGGCGGACTCCGGGTCCTGCTCGATGTTGACCTCGGTGTACGCGATGCCCTCCCGGTCCATCTGGCTCTTCAGCCGACGGCAGTAGCCGCACCACGTGGTGCTGTACATCGTCACAGTGCCCGGCATGTCTCTCGTGCTCCTTCAACGGCTCGGGGACGGGTCCTACGCAGTGGGAGGAACGCATGTGGATCCTCCACCATTCCCCGTACCGCCCCGGGCCTCCATGTGATGCCCGCCGCATCGGTACGACTATCAGCGCCTGCCTGTGGACAACCGGCGCGGCCGTCTCACGGGACCTGGCAGCATGGCCGTGTGACAGCAGCAACGCACTCCACCCTGTTCCCGCAGGTACCGGACACGGCCGACGCGGTGCTCGACGGGCTCGACCCCGAGCAGCGCGAGGTCGCCACGGCCCTGCACGGTCCGGTGTGCGTCCTGGCGGGCGCCGGCACGGGCAAGACCCGGGCGATCACCCACCGCATCGCCTACGGGGTGCGGGCCGGCATCCTCCAGCCCTCCAGCGTGCTCGCCGTCACCTTCACCGCCCGGGCCGCCGGGGAGATGCGCGGCCGGCTGCGTCAGCTCGGCGCCGGGGGCGTCCAGGCCCGCACCTTCCACGCGGCAGCCCTGCGCCAGCTCCAGTATTTCTGGCCGAAGGCGATCGGCGGCTCCATGCCCCGGCTCGTCGACCGCAAGATCCAGCTCGTCGCCGACGCGGCCGCCGCCTGCCGCGTCCGGCTCGACCGCGGGGAACTGCGTGACGTCACCGCCGAGATCGAGTGGTCAAAGGTCACCCAGACCGTCCCCGCCGACTACGCGGCCGCCGCCGCCAAGGCCGGCCGCGAGGCCCCCCGCGCCCCCGCCGAGGTCGCCCAGCTCTACGCCGCCTACGAGGACGTCAAGCGCGAGCGCTCCGTCATCGACTTCGAGGACGTGCTGCTGCTGACCGTGGCCGTTCTGCAAGACCGGCACGACATCGCCGAACAGGTCCGCGCCCAGTACCAGCACTTCGTCGTCGACGAGTACCAGGACGTCAGCCCCCTCCAACAGCGCCTGCTGGACCTGTGGCTGGGCGAGCGGGACAACCTCTGCGTGGTCGGCGACGCCAGTCAGACGATCTACTCCTTCACGGGAGCGACCGCCGATCACCTCCTCGACTTCCGCACCCGCCACCCCGGCGCCACCGTCGTCAAGCTGGTCCGCGACTACCGCTCCACCCCCCAGGTCGTGCACCTCGCCAACGGCCTGCTTTCCCAGGCCAGTGGCCGCGCCGCCGAGCATCGCCTCGAGCTCGTCTCCCAGCGCGCTCCGGGACCCGAACCGGTCTACGCCGAGTACACCGACGAGCCAGCCGAGGCGGAGGGCGCCGCCCGCCGCATCCGCGAACTCATGGACTCCGGGGTCCCGGCCGCCGAGATCGCGGTCCTGTTCCGTACGAACGCGCAGTCCGAGACCTACGAGCAGGCCCTCGCCGACGCGGGCGTGCCCTACCAGCTGCGCGGTGCCGAGCGGTTCTTCGACCGACCCGAGGTGCGCAAGGCGGGCGTCGCCCTGCGCGGAGCGGCCCGCTTCGGCGGCAACGACTCCCTCCTCGACGACGTCGTCGACCTGCCCTCCCAGGTGCGCGCCGTGCTGTCGGGAGAGGGCTGGACGTCCCAGCCCCCGGCCGGCTCCGGCGCCGTACGGGAGCGCTGGGAGTCGCTGGCCGCGTTGGTGAACCTCGCCCAGGACTTCGCCGCCGCCCGCCCGGGCGTCACCCTGGGCGATCTCGTCGCCGAGCTGGACGAGCGGGCGAACGCCCAGCACGCCCCCACCGTCCAGGGCGTCACCCTCGCCTCCCTGCACTCGGCCAAGGGCCTGGAGTGGGACGTCGTCTTCCTCGTCGGCGTCGCCGAGGGCATGATGCCGATCACCTACGCGAAGACGGACGAACAGATCGAGGAGGAGCGCCGCCTCCTCTATGTCGGCGTCACCCGCGCGCGGGAGCACCTCCACGTCTCCTGGGCGCTCGCCCGCTCGCCCGGCGGCCGCCCCAACCGCCGCCCCAGCCGCTTCCTCGACGGGCTGCGCCCCGGTTCGACGGCCACCACCGCCCGCACCGGCGCCGGCGGCACGGGCGGAATCGAGCGCGGCATCCCCGGAACCAGGGGGTCCGCCCCGAGACGGGTCCAGCGAACCCCCGCCCGCTGCCGCGTCTGCGGCCGTACGCTGACCGACGCGGGCGAGATGAAACTGATGCGGTGCGACGACTGCCCCTCCGACATGAACGAGGGCCTGTACGAGCGGCTGCGCGAGTGGCGCGCCGAACAGGCGAAGAGCAGTGGCCAGCCCGCCTTCTGCGTCTTCACCGACAGGACGCTGATGGCGATCGCCGAGACGGTGCCGGACGACGAGCACGAGCTGGCACGCATCCCCGGCGTCGGCATGCGCAAGCTCACCCGCTACGGGGCTGACGTACTGGCCATCTGCGCAGGCCAGTACCCCGGAGCGGACACGGGTCCGGACTGAAACGAACTCGTCGGAAAAATAGTTTGCGCATGCCCCAGCAACCCCCATAGGTTCTTAGCCACGAGAGCAGCGGCCTTCTCTGAGGCCCCGATTTCGTGTTCTACTTGCATATCCGTCGGGCCGGTTCACCCGGTCCCCCGAGACGCCGAGAGGAGGCGAGCCCAGTGATCAGCATCAACACCAGCTCCATCAGCACCGTGAAAATGACCGATCGCTCGGCCGTCTCCGCGTGCATGCTCGGCGTTTCGAACCTGGGCACCGGTCTGTCCGGCATTCGTGCCGTGCGTCCGGCGTCCCCCTCCGTTGCCCTCGCCGGCCTTCCTGCCCGCGAGCGCAACGAGCGACCGACCGAGGCACTGGAAGCGGCAGTAGAGGCACAGGCCCAGGCCTATGCCTTTGCGGCGACCGGTGCCGGATTCCGGAAGCAGACGACGCAGCACCACCTGATGTGGGCCTTCCGTGGGCCAGAACCCTGGAGTGATCCAGCCTGATCGCCGATCAGGCCGGCGCCTTCAGGGCCGCGGAACCCCATCCGGGATCCGCGGCCCTTCTGTTTGTCCCCGACCAGGGACGGCAGACCGAAGGAGCCTCGGGACAAGAAAAGAACCCGGTACCAGCCGCCCCCGGCCAACAGGCCGGAACGACCAGACGAGGAAGACGACCCGTGCAACTCGAAGCGCACGCCCCGTCCGTACCGCCTTCGCAAACGATCCCCAAGCCCGGCTCCACGGAGGACCCCGCCTTGACCCCCCTCACCCCCCTCACCCCCCTCACCGCGCTCACCCCCCTCACCGCGCTCACCGCGCTCACCGCGCTCGACGACGCCATCGAGACCCTCGGCGTGCCGGTTCCGTGCCGCTCCTACGACCCGGAGGTCTTCTTCGCCGAGTCGCCCGCGGACGTCGAGTACGCCAAGTCCCTCTGCCGCACCTGCCCGCTGATCGAGGCCTGCCTCGCCGGCGCCAAGGAGCGGCGCGAGCCCTGGGGGGTCTGGGGTGGCGAGCTGTTCGTCCAGGGTGTCGTCGTCGCCCGGAAGCGGCCGCGTGGCCGCCCGCGCAAGAACCCGGTCACGGCATGAACACCGCAGGAACGATCGACCGTCCCCTCACGCACGACCCCCAGAAGCAGGCCCCGATGAAGCCGTCCGCTGACGAGCCCGCAGGCTCCGCGACCCCAGACGTCACCACCACCGGCGCGACCGACTCGCGTCAGAACAGGACCCGAGAGATGCAACTCATTCCAGAAGCCTTGGCTCGCGCGCATATGCGCGAGCGCCTGCACGAGGTAGAGCGGGAACGCCTGGCCGTGCGCCTGGTGTCCGCCCGCCGGATGCAGCGCAGGGCGGAGCGCGCCTCCCGGCGTGCCCGCCGGGCGCTCGCCATGGCGGTCATGCACTAGCGGTCATGCGGTGACCGACCGCACTTGAGGCGGTGGCCTCCCGGCAGGGAGGCCGAACTCTTCCCCGCTGGGGCCGTTCCGTACCGACGGTCCGGCCCCAGCGGTGCGTCGGTACGGTTCCGCGAGGCTGCTTCGCCGTGCCGGCGAGGCTGCCGCACGGTGCGTGCGGAGCCACCGGCGCGGAGCTGTCGTCGGCGGATGACGAGTCCGACACCTGCTCCGCGGGACGGTGACGACGGCTCCGCCGAGGAGTCCCGGCATGTGGCGTGCGCTCGCTGTGGTGCGTCGGCCGAGACCCCGGGCGGAGCCCCGCCGCCCGGGTGGGCCCTCTCCGTGGAGCACGGCGCCCGGCGCCACGTCTGCGAGGTCTGCTCCCGGGAGAACCTCAGGCCGATCGAGGGGCGACTGGACTCGGACTGGTGGTGAGGCCGGACCCGGGGGACGGGCTCACGCCTCGGCCGCCGGCACCTCACCGGCTGCCGGGTCCTCCGCGACGAACCCCGGCAGCCACTCCTCCAACACCTCGCGCAGCCGGACCGTGGCCCCCAGCTGACACAGCACGCCGATCGTACTCAGGGTCACGCGGTGGATCAGCAGGTACGACGGAGGCAGGTTGAGCCGCTTGCCGAGCTGGTAGGCGGGGGAGCGGGGGTCGGCGACGCGGGCCGCCTGGCTGCGCATCCAGCCGCGAGTGAAGGTGAACTCCTCCACCTGGGCCGGCTCGATGATCGGCAGCAAGTAGTCCAGAACGGCGTCGGGGTCCAGCTCTATGGTCTCCCTGACGAACCCTTCCGCGCACAGCAGCTCGTAGACCGACTCGGCCTCGCCGTCCAGGGTCATGCGCAGGGACTCGCCGATGGTGCCCGGCAGACCGCCCGGGAGACGGTCGACCGTACCGAAGTCCAGAACGCCCAGGCGCCAGTCGTCCTCGCCCCCGGGGCCGCCGGGCAGGAGCCGGAAGTTGCCCGGGTGCGGATCGGCGTGCAGCAGGCCCGTGCGCGCGGGGCCGGAGAAGAGGAAGCGGGCCAGGAGCTGGCCGGCGCGGTCGCGCTGTTCCTGGGTGCCGTCGGAGATGATCTCCGACAGCGGGATGCCGTCGATCCACTCGGTGACCAGGACCTGTTCGGACTGGTGGACGACCTGGGGCACCAGGACGTCCGGGTCGTCCGTGAACTCCTCCGCGTGGGACTGCTGGGCCTGGGCCTCCAAGCCGTAGTCCAGCTCCTCCGAGACACGGTCCTTCAGCTCCGTGATCAGCGGCTTGATGTCCATGCCGGGGATCAGCGGGCCGAGCAGGCGGGAGAAGCGGCTCAGCTGGTTCAGGTCGGACAGCAGGGCCTCGCCGGCGCCCGGGTACTGCACCTTGACCGCGACCTCACGGCCGTCGTGCCACACCCCTCGGTGCACCTGGCCGATCGAGGCCGCCGCGGCGGGCTTGTCCTCGAACTCCAGGAACAGCTCGTGCCAGTCCTCGCCGAGCCGCTCGGCGAGCACGCCGTGCACCGTGCGGGTGGGCATCGGCGGCGCCGCTTCCTGGAGCTTGGTCAGGGCGGCCCGGTAGGGACCTGCCACCTCCTCCGGCAGCGCGGACTCGAAGACGGACAGGGCCTGCCCGAACTTCATCGCACCGCCCTTGAGCTCGCCGAGCACCTTGAACAGCTGGTCCGCCGTGCGCTGTTGCAGCTCGCGGCCGACGAGTTCGGCGGACTCGCCGACGATCCGCTTGCCGAATCCCCAGGTCGCCCGCCCGGCGATGCCGAGCGGGAGCGCGGCGAGCTTGGCGGTCCGGGTGACCGCTTTGCGGGGAAGATCAGACATGCGCCCTCCAAGTCCCAGCCGGCCGCTCCGTCGCTGCCTCACGGCACTGCTCCGACGGCCGTTGCACCGCCATTGTCTCCCCTTGCTCCCCATCCTCCGAGAGGTGCTCCCTGTTTCCTTTCTCGGCCGCCCCGCACGGGCATGCGGTGTGAGCCCACACCGGACGGGCGTGCCAGTCCAGCCCAGGGACGGAAACCTCCCAGCGGGCCCCGGCGCTTGACGGAACTCCGCCGTCCAGGAAAGCCAGCGCGTGGGCACCGGCCAAGCCTGCCACCGTTGTGGCGAGCATCACATCACAGGGGCGCACCTGGCGCTGTCTGCCGGAGCGCCACTGAGCGACCAGACGCGGCCAGGTCGGGTCGCGATCGGTGCGGCTCTCGTACAGACATCTCGCGCAGCCCGTCTCCCCGGGCAGAACGAGCGGGCCGACCACGCCGGTCCCCTCCACGACACCGGCGTACAGATGGGGTGTCCCCGAGGACATCAGAGGCGCGGCGGCGGTCGGGTCGGGCGCGTGCACCGCGACGTCGTCCCGTGGGGCCAGGATCACCAGGGAGAATCCCACATCGCCCTCCGCCGCAGACGCCGGGGGCTCCGCACGGCGTGGCCGCCGGCCCGGGGCGGCTCGCCGCGCGGCACGGCGGGCCGACTCCTCCCTACGGTCGCCGACGGCCTCCGCGGGATGCCCGCCGGGAGCGACGTCCCACGGCTCCACCTGCCCGCCGTCGCGCACGGCGACCTCGCCCACACCGGCTCCCGCCAGCAGTGAGGCCAGCACGGCGCCCACCCGGCCGGCGCCCCGGACCTGGACGCGCTGTGCGCGCCGGGCGGCCAGCCGCGTCATCGCGTCACCGGGTGCCGACGCGGTCAGGGACAGAGTGGCCAGGTCGGGGCGTAGCCGGTCGAGGGTCTCCTTCTCGCGCCGCAGGGCGTCGGCGGCCGGTCCGCCGCCGCGCGCGTCGTCCAGGAGCCCGGCCCGGGCCAGCCGCCGCACCAGGGCGTCGACATGACCGTCGGGCAGGTCCATCCGGCGTCCCTCCTCGCGCAGCAGCTCCATGCCCCGCGTGCCGTTCAGCAGGTCGAGGAAGCTGCCCGTCGCCAGGTCCATCGGGCCGAGCGTCATCGCGTGCGCCGGTGTCATGCCGAACTGCACGGTGTTGAGGTCCCGCCAGCCGCGCCGGAGCGCGGGTTTCACCATCGGATGCATGCCAACCCCCGTGAGTCGTGGTTCGTCCCCGTGTGTCGGTGATGCGAAGTCCCGGTCCGCGATGCGTCGCGGCGGCCGGTCGCACCGCAGCCGGTCACCCCGCGCGGGGCGCAGCCGGGCGCAGCGAAACCTGCCCGCAGCTCCCGTCCCGGTCTCGACCGGTTCTGCTCGCCGCTCCGCCGACGCGACCCAGCATGCCCAAACCCGTCGCTCGCTGCAGAAAGTTGTCCACAGGCGGGACAATTCGTCGTATAACTGTGGCGGCCGATGGCACTGTCGGCACCGAAGCGCCCCGGAGCCGGGACTTCCCCGAGCGCAGCGGGTACCGTCGGGGCGTGCCCGCCGACCCACTGCACCGTGCCGGAAAACCACAGCGCAGCACGACGAGCCAGCCGCCGAGCGGCTCGGGGGCGAGCGCGATCGAGATCCGCAGGAGCTCCCGCCGCCGCAGGACGGTCTCCGCGTACCGCGAGGGCGATCGCACCGTGGTGCTCATCCCCGCCCGGATGTCCGAGGCGGAGGAGCAGCGCTGGGTCGGGGTCATGCTCGACAAGCTGGCCGCGCAGGAGAGCAGGCGGGCCTTGGGCGACGCCGAGCTGACCGAGCGGGCCCGGCGCCTGTCGGACCAGTACTTCGGGGGGCGGGCCCGGCCGGCGTCGGTGCGCTGGGTGACCAACCAGAACACCCGTTGGGGCTCCTGCACCCCGTCCCAGGGAAGCATCCGCCTCTCGCACCGCCTGCAGGGCATGCCCGAGTACGTCATCGACTACGTCCTGGCCCACGAGCTCGCCCATCTGCTGGTTCCGGGGCACGGGCCTCGCTTCTGGGAACTGCTGAAGGCCTACCCGCGGACCGAGCGCGCCCGGGGTTACCTCGAAGGCGTGGTCGCCGCCGAGCGGTTGCCGCACGTGCCCGGCGCACCGGGTGGGACCCCCGCGGAGTGAGTGCCCCCTTTGCGGGAGCGAGCTGCGGATACGGCTGAGCGCTGGTTGTGTACCGGCTCTGTACCGACCTCGTCCGATGTCCGGATGTGCGGTTAGCCTGGCGCGACGCACTCACGTTCTGGATGGGGGACGGTCGTTACGCATGGCCAGGGAATTCCAACGCGGCCACAAGGCCAGGATCAGTGACCTCACCGCGGGCACGGATCTGTACGTAGGCGTGCAGATCTCCGGCCCCGGGCTCGGCTTCGACATCAGCTGCCTCGGCCTCGACGCCGACGAACGGCTCTCGGACGACCGGTACTTCATCTTCTACAACCAGCCGAAGTCCCCCGAGGAAGCCATTCAGCTGCTGGGTGCCCAGGCGGGTGACACGGAGTCCTTCCGTGTCACGCTCGACCGGATCCCGCCGCAGATCCAGAAGCTGTCGTTCACGGCGACGATCGACGGCGCCGGAGAGATGGCGCAGGTCGGCCCCGGTTACATCCGCATCGTCGCGGGCGGCGAGGAAGTGGCCCGCTACCCCTTCAGCGGCTCGGAGTTCTCCACCGAGCGGGCCGTGATGCTGGGCGACTTCTACCTGAAGGACGTGTGGCGGTTCGCCGCGGTCGGCCAGGGCTTCGACGGTGGTCTCGACGCGCTGCTGAAGAACTTCGGCGGCGAGGTGGCCGAGGAAGAGACCCCCGCGCCCGCCCCGCAGCAGCCCCAGGCCGGAGCAGCCCCGGGCTTTGCCCCGCCCGGTTTCGCCGTCCCCGGAAGCCCGGAACCCGCCCAGGCTCCTGCCCCGGCGCCCGCGCCCCAGCCCGCACAGGGCTTCGCGCCCCCGCCCGGATCCACCCCGCCCCCGGCTCCGGCGCCCGCGCCCCAGGTGCACGCCGCCCCGACCATCGTCGCGCCCCTGCACACCCCGCCCGGCGGCTCCCCGGTACCCCCGCCGGCCCCGGCGCCCGCCCCGTACGGTCAGCCCGGGCACCCCGGCCAGCAGCCGCCGCCGTACGGACAGGCCCCCGGCCAGACGGCTCCGCCGCTCCCCGGCTACGGCCAGCCCCAGGCACCCCAGGCCCCGGCCCCGCCCCCCGGCTACGGCCAGCCCCAGGCACCCCAGGCCCCGGCCCCGCCCCCCGGCTACGGCCAGCCCCAGGCACCCCAGGCCCCGGCCCCGCCCCCGGGCTACGGCCAGCCCACCCCGCCCCCGGGCTACGGGCAGCAGCCGTCCTTCGGCCAGGCCCCCTACGGAGCCCCGCAGGGTGGTCCGCAGGCCGATGCCCCCCAGGGACCGGGCGTCACCGCCGCTCTCCAGCAGTTCAAGGAGACCCCGACCGGGCAGCGCTGGACGCAACAGAACAAGAAGCTCGTCCGCGTCGACCTCGGCATCGGCGGGCAGCCCGTGCTGGCCCGGCAGGGCAGCATGGTGCTCTACCAGGGCAAGGTCGACTTCAGCTACAAGGGCGCGGGCTTCGGCGGCCGGATCGTGGGCAACGCGACCGGCCAGGAGATGCAGCTGATGCGCTGCACCGGTCAGGGCCAGGTGTTCCTCGCCGAGAACTCGACGATGCTGCACCCCGTCGAGCTCCAGGGCGACGCCGTCTGTGTCTCCGCCGAGAACGTCCTGGCGTTCGACGAGGGCCTCACCTACGAGGTCCGCCGCATCGAGGGGCACGGCATCCCCGGAGGCGCCCTGTACACCATGCAGTTCCAGGGCACCGGCACCATCGTCGTGAAGACGCACGGCACGCCCGTCGTGCTGCCCGTCACGCCCACCACGTTCGCCGACTGCAACGCCGTGGTCGCCTGGTCGGCCGCCGCCCAGGTCGTCGTCTCCAGCCAGGTGCGGATGCGCCGCAACGCCTACCCGGGCGACACCGGCGAGAGCGTGAACCTCCAGTTCCGGGGAGCACCCGGCAACTTCATCGTCGTCCAGCCGTACGAGGTCTGAGGGAGCCCGTCATGACACAGCAGCTCGCGGGCCACGCCCCCGCCCCCGTCACCGCCCGCATGGACAACCACGGCAACCACATGCTGAAGGTCGCCATGCAGACCGGCAACGACCTCCTCGCCCGCGTGGGGTCGATGGTCGCCTACGAAGGGTTCGTCCAGTACGAGCCCAACCCGCCGGCCGTGCGCCAGATCGCCAAGGACTGGCTGACCGGCGAGGGCGCGCCCCTGATGAAGTGCTCCGGCGACGGCCTGCTCTACCTCGCCGACTACGGGGCCAACGTCGTCGTCATCAACCTCAACGGCGACGGCATCTCCGTCAACGCCACGAGCCTGCTCGCCTTCGACGCCCACCTCACCTGGGGGGTGGAGCGGGTCAAGGGCCTGGCGAAGTTCGCCGGGCAGGGTCTGTGGAACACCAAGATCTCCGGGCAGGGGTGGGTGGCGCTGACCTCCCGGGGCAAGCCCATCGTCGTCGACTGCGGAGGCGGCGAGGACGAGACGTACGTCGACCCCGACGCGCTCGTCGCCTGGTCCCCGAACCTCAAGGTGAAGGGCAAGCGCAGCTTCCGGGCCCAGTCGCTGATCGGCCGCGGCAGCGGCGAGGCCTACCAGATGGCCTTCTCCGGTCAGGGCATCGTCGTCGTCCAGCCCAGCGAGGACAGCACCGACCGCCTCCGGTTCCGGGGCTGAGGGGAAGCCAGAACGTCATGCAGAGCCCGATTTTCGCCTACAGCGAGCAGCAGTCCCAGGAACGCTGGAGCCTGCAGAACAAGCAGATGCTGCGGGTCGCCCTGGACGGCCACGACGACATCCTGGCCCGCAAGGGCACCATGGTCGCCTACCAGGGCCTCGTCGAGTTCGACGCCGAGTTCCAGAGCAACCAGCAGGCACGCGCGCGTGCGCACACCGGTGAGGGACTCGACCTGATGCGCTGCCACGGGCAGGGCACGGTCTACCTCGCCAACCTCAAGCAGCACGTCCACGTCATGGACGTCGACCAGGACGGCCTCACCGTCGACAGCAGCTACGTGCTGGCGATGGACTCCTCCCTGCACCACGAGGTCGTCGCGGTGGACAGCCTCTACGGCATCTCCGGCTCCGGGAAGTACCAGCTCAACATCAGCGGCCGGGGCAAGGTCGCGCTGATGACCTCGGGCATGCCGCTGCTGATGCACGTGACGCCGGACAAGTACGTCAACTGCGACGCCGACGCGATCGTCGCCTGGTCGACGGGCCTGCGGGTGCAGATGCAGGCCCAGACGCACTCCTCCGGGGTGTGGCGGCGGCGCGGCAACACCGGCGAGGGCTGGGAGCTGAGCTTCATGGGCACCGGCTTCGCGCTCGTCCAGCCCAGCGAACTGCTGCCGCCGCAGAACGCCCAGATCGGCTCGGGCCTCGCCGCGCAGTACGGCATGGGGCAGCAGGGAGCGCGCGGTCAGAACCAGGGCAACGTCTGGAGCTGAGCGCTCCGCGGGTCAGGCCGCGGGGGCTTGTCCGGATCGCCTCGGGCTGCGGGCCGCCCCGTGGCCGCCCGTCGCCCAGTTCCCCGTACCTCCGGGGGGCGGTCGCCCCCGGAGGTGCTCGGGCCGCGAGACCCGTGCTCAGGCCGCGAGCCTCGCACGGGTCGCCTCCAGCAGCCGGAGGACCGACGCCTCGGCCACGTCCGCCACCTCGTCGTACGCGAACCAGCGCACGTCGAGGGACTCGTCGCTGACCGAGTGCGCGGCGTCCGGAGGTGCCAGGACCGCGTACTGGACGTCCAGGTGCCAGTGGCAGGGCGGCGGGATCGGGTGCCGGTCCAGGCGGACCGGGCCGCCCGGCAGCAGGGAGAGGCCCGAGACGCCGGACTCCTCCGTCGCCTCACGCAGGGCCGCGGACGCCAGCGTGGCGTCGCCCGGCTCGCAGTGGCCGCCCATCTGCAGCCACATGCGCAGCTTCCGGTGCAGCGTCAGCAGCACCCGGCCGCCCTCGGGGTCGATCACCAGGGCGCTCGCCGTGATGTGGCCCGCGTGGCAGGCCTTCCAGAGGCCGTCCGGGTGATCCGCCAGGTGGTCCAGATAGGCCTGGCGCAGCTCGGGCTGGTCCTCGTACCCCTTCAGCACGAGGACCGCGTCGTCGTACAGGCTCACCCGGCGTCGTCGCCCTTCTTCTCGCCCTCGTCCTTCTTCTTCAGGTCGGGCTTGTCCGCCGCCTCGCCGAGCATCTTGTCCAGCTCGGAGAAGTCGATCTGCTCGCGGTGCACGAAGCCGTCCGGGTCGTCCAGGTCGGTCGCCGTCGGCAGCATGTCCGGGTGGTGCCAGAGGGCGTCCCGGCCGTCGACACCGCGCGCGTCCGTGAGCGAGGCCCACAGGCGGGAGGCGTCACGCAGACGGCGGGGCCGCAGCTCCAGGCCGATCAGCGTGGCGAACGTCTGTTCCGCCGGACCGCCCGAGGCGCGCCGGCGGCGCAGCGTCTCGCGCAGCGCGTCGGCGGACCCCAGACGCGGTTTCGCGGCGGCGTGCACCACGGCGTCGACCCAGCCCTCGACCAGCGCCAGAGCCGTCTCCAGACGGGCCAGGGCGGCTTTCTGCTCGGGCGTGTCCTCCGGCTGGAACATGCCCTGCTGGAGCGCTTCCTGCAGCTGCTCCGGGTTCTGCGGGTCGAACTGGCCGACCACGTCCTCCAGCTTGGCCGTGTCGACCTTGATGCCGCGGGCGTAGCCGTCGACCGCGCCGAACAGGTGCGAGCGCAGCCAGGGCACGTGCGCGAAGAGGCGCTGGTGCGCGGCCTCGCGCAGGGCGAGATACAGCCGTACCTCCTCCTGGGGGACGCTCAGGTCCCTGCCGAAGGAGTCGATGTTGACCGGCAGCAGCGCGGCCTTGCGGGCCGGACCGAGCGGCAGGCCGATGTCGGACGAGCCGACGACCTCGCCCGCGAGCACGCCGACGGCCTGCCCGATCTGCGTGCCGAACATGGCCCCGCCCATCGAGCGCATCATGCCGATCAGCGGGCCGGCCATGGCCTGCATCTCCTCCGGCAGCACGTCGCCCATGGCCGTGCCCACCCGCTCGGCGACCGGGTCGACCAGCTCCTTCCAGGCGGGCAGGGTGGCCTCCACCCACTCCGCGCGGCTCCAGGCCACGGCGGAGGCGGCACCCGACGGCAGGGACGTGGCGTCGTCGAGCCACAGGTCGGCCAGGCGGACGGCCTCCTCGACGGCCCGGCGCTCGGCGGGGCCGACGCTCGCGTCCTTGGTGCCGTCGGGGGAGCCCTGGGAGACCGTCTGGCGGGCGATCTGCTTGGCCATGTCCCAGTTCACCGGGCCGCCCTCGTAGGAGAGCATCTGGCCCAGCTGCTGGAACGCGGCGCCCAGGTCGGTGGGGTTCAGCGAGCCGAACATGGCGGCGAACGGATTGTCCGCGCCTGGGCCGCCCGGGCCGCCGCCAAAGCCTCCGGCTCCGGGCGTGCCGAAGCCGAACGGGTTGGCCGGTCCCTGACCACCACCGCTCTGCTGGTCCTTCTTCTTGCCTTCGTCGCCGTCGTCCGGCTCCTCCGGCGGAAGGCCGAATCCGAATGGGGTGTCACTCACGGGATTCCTCGGCTGGTAGGGCCGCCGGTTCTTTCCGGCGGCACGGCTGCCCGACAACACCACCCAGCGTAGACACCTGGAACGGATCGGGCCTCGGTGCTTCGCCGACTGACCGCCTGCGGCAGGATGGATGCCACCTGGTACGCACGCGTCGCTCGCGCTCGTACTGAAGACAACCGCTGGAGACGCCCGGTGAGTTCCCCAGATCCGCAGGTTCGCGCAGCGCGAAACCAGTCAACCAGTTCCGCGAGCCCCGCGCCGCGCGGGCCCGTCGTGGCGGTCACCGGTGCCGCGTACGGCGTCGGTGCCCTGATCACCGAGCGGCTCGCCGCGTCCGACGAGGTCAGGCGGGTCGTGGCCATCGACGAGCGGCGCGGCGACTGCGACGCGGCCCAGTGGCACATCCTGGACGTCCGGGATCCGGCCGTCGCCGACAAGCTGCGCGGCGCCGACGTGGTGGTGCACCTGGCGCTGGACCTCGATCTGGAGACCGACGCCGCCGCCCGAACGGCCTACAACGTACGGGGGACGCAGACCGTGCTGACGGCCGCCGCGGCCGCCGGAGTGCACCGGGTGGTGCTGTGCACCTCCGCGATGGTCTACGGGGCGCTGCCGGACAACGAGCTGCCGCTGTCGGAGGACGCGGAGCTGCGGGCGACGGCGGAGGCGACGGGCGTCGGCGACCTCCTGGAGATCGAGCGGCTGGCGCGTCGGGCGCCGCGCGCCCACCCCGGGCTCAACGTCACCGTGGTCCGTCCCGCCGTCCTGGTCGGCGGCGGTACCGACACGGCGCTGACCCGGTACTTCGAGTCCCCGCGGCTGCTGGTCGTCGCCGGGTCGCGGCCCGCCTGGCAGTTCTGCCACGTCGAGGACCTGTGCGGCGCGCTGGAGTACGCCGTCCTGGAGAAGGTCGACGGGGAGCTCGCCGTCGGGTGCGACGGGTGGCTGGAGCAGGAGGAGGTCGAGGAGCTCAGCGGGATCCGCCGGATGGAGCTGCCCTCGGCGGTGGCGCTGGGCGCGGCGGCCCGCCTGCACCGCATCGGGCTCACCCCGTCCCCGGCGGGCGACCTGGCCTACACGATGTATCCCTGGGTGGTGAGCGGCAGCCGGCTGCACGACGCCGGATGGCGGCCGCGGTACACCAACGAGGAGGTGCTCGCGGAACTCCTGGAGGAGGTCTCAGGCCGGCACACGGTGGCCGGGCGCCGGCTGGGCCGCAAGGACGCCACGGCGGCGGGCGCCGCGGGCGCCACGGTCGCCCTGCTGGGCGCGGCGGCGGTGGTCCGGCGTGCGCGGAAGGCCCGGCGGCGGATCTGAGGACGCGACCCCTCTGTAGGAGGGTCCAACGGGCACGCGCGCGTGCCGGTCGATAGCTCTATTCCCCGCTGCCGGCCCCGTGCGGCACGATGGAGCCATGGCATCCACGAACGATCACCCCGGTGAGCAGGCCGCGCAGGACCCGATCAAGCTGATCGGGATTCGGGACACGGCCCTCTCCGTGGACGAGGTGTTCCGGGCCGTCGGCGACGACGCGTCCGGCGGCACGGTGCTCTTCGTGGGGACCGTCCGGAACCACGACGGCGGCGCCGACGTGGACGAGCTGGGCTACTCGTGCCACCCCAGTGCCGAGTCCGAGATGCGGCGGATCGCGGAGAAGGCCGCCGCCGAGTTCCCGGTCCGGGCCCTGGCCGCCGTGCACCGGGTGGGCGACCTGCGGGTCGGGGACCTCGCGGTGGTCGTCGCCGTGTCGTGCCCGCACCGCGGGGAGGCCTTCGAGGCCTGCCGGAAGCTCATCGACGACCTCAAGCACGAGGTGCCCATCTGGAAGCACCAGAAGTTCTCCGACGGCACCGAGGAGTGGGTCGGCGCCTGCTGATCCGAGAAGCCGGTCTCCGGTTGCGTAACCGCACCCCTGAGACCAGCGTTGTCAGTGCGGATGGTTAATCTGCTGATCAGTCAATTGCGGACGCTCAATGGGGTTGGAGGTCGGCATGGCGGTGCTCGTCTGGCTGCTGATTCCGCTTGTGGCTGCGATCGGCGCGGGCCTCTGGGGGAGTTGGGCCAACCGGACCCGCAAGGTCCGCGGCGACGGTCCGGAGCTCATCGGCTACGCCCGCTTCCGCGAGGCCATGGAGAGGCCCGGGCCGGGGAGCTGACGGTCATTGAAACGCCAGGTCACAGGCGTGCTAGCGCGCAGGGCCGCCCCGGACGGGCGGCCCTGACGGTGCGCTGACAGACCCGTCCCGTACTGTCGAGTCATGCCACGCCGCACCGCGACGATGCTCGCCTCCACCCTGATGCTGATCGCGCTTCTGTGCGCGGGTGTGTTCATCCCCGTCCCGTACTCTGAGATGTCCCCGGGGCCGACCGTGAACACGCTCGGCGATCACGACGGCGAGCCGGTCCTGCAGATCGCCGGCCGCAAGACGTACGTGACCAGCGGGCACCTGAACATGACCACGGTCCGGGTCACGAGCGCCGACTACCGGATGAACCTCGTCGAGGCCGTCTACGGCTGGCTGGCGCACGACAACAAGGTCGTGCCGCACGAGACGCTCTACCCGGACGGCAAGACCGAGGAGCAGTCCACCCAGGAGAACGCGGAGGAGTTCAGCCAGTCCCAGGAGAGCGCCAAGGTCGCGGCCCTGAAGGAGCTCGACGTCCCGGTCAAGTCCTGGGTGATCGTCTCCACGGTCGTCAAGGGCTCTCCGGCCCAGGACAAGCTGCACGCCGGAGACGTGATCAAGGCCGTCGACGGCACGGCCGTGAAGGAGCCGACCGACGTGGCCGAGCTCGTCACCCGGCATGAGCCCGGCCAGGACGTCCGTTTCACGATCGTGCCCGCCAAGGAACAGGCCGCCGCCGAGAAGGAGAAGCGGACCCCGACCAGGACGCGGGACGTCACGATCACCACCACGACGTCCGACGACGCCGGCGGGAAGCGCGCCATCGTCGGGATCTCCGCCGGCACCGACCACACCTTCCCGTTCACCATCGACATCAAGCTGGCCGACGTCGGCGGCCCCAGCGCCGGTCTGATGTTCGCGCTCGGCATCTACGACAAGCTCACCCCGGGCAGCCTGACCGGAGGAAAGTTCGTGGCCGGCACCGGCACGATCGACGACCGGGGCAAGGTCGGGCCCATCGGCGGCATCGAGATGAAGACCGTGGGCGCACGGGCGAAGGGCGCCCAGTACTTCCTCACGCCCGCCGAGAACTGCGCGACCGCCGCCAAGGACACCCCGGAGGGCCTCACCCTCATCAAGGTGGACACCATCCGCGACGCCCTCGGCGCCCTGAAGGACCTGCGCAGCGGCGACACCGCGGACCTGCCCACGTGCGCTGAGTGACGCGAGGGGCCGGCGGCCCGGCGGCGGCACGGACCGCCGGGTCGCCCCCCGGACCCCGAGGGAGGGCGAACCAGGGGACGCGCCCGCCCCGCTACTCCGCGAACGTGGCCGTCAGGGCCTCGGCCAGCCCCGGCACGAGGTCCGATCCGGTCAGGACCTCCGTGGGGGAGTCCTTCTCCCGCAGGCGCAGGGCCGAGTCCCGGGTGCCGTCGCGCAGCACCGCGACCGTCATCCGCACCTCCTGCCGGTCCGGATGGTCCGCCACCCACTTCGTCAGCGCGGCCTCGTCCAGGTCCTTCGGGACCTGGGCCTCCGCGGACGGGGGCAGCATCAGACGCTCCACGGTGAGGGCGCAGCCGGCCACCGCGTCGGGCCATGCGATGGTGGCGAGGAACTCGTCGAGCGGCTTGCCCGTCGGCACCTCGTCCTGCTCGATCGGGGTGAGGCCGGGGCCGTCTGGCTGGTCCCCGAGGCCGAGCCGGTCCGCGAGCGAGGGCTGTTCGGCCCGCAGCCGTGCGGTGTCGACGAGGGCGAAAAGGCGGGCCGGCTGGTCCCAGCCGAGGCCGGAGACGTACTCGTCGATCTCGAGAACGGCCCGGGTGAGCGGGTTCGCAGCCATGGGAGTGTTGGACATGGTCACAATCCTGCCTCGTTCCCGACCGGAATCGGGAACCGAGTAAACGGTGAGTAAGTTGCATAGGTGGGGGCCCACGATCTCGGGGGCCACACACGGTCCGTGAAGACGCGGGCCTGACCATCAACAGCGAACTTCGAGGTGCGCACCTTGGCTTTCCAGATGCCGGACCGCGGCGGAGGCCCGACAGGGCCGCGGATGAGAGTGGGCCGCCCGTCCCGGCGTGTCCGGACCCTGCTCATGACGCTGGGCGTCCTGGCCGTCCTCGGCATGGCGTTCACCATGTTCGCGGGCTTTTGGACGGACTGGCTCTGGTACCGGTCGGTGAAGTACTCCTCGGTCTTCACCACCACCCTGTGGACCAAGATCGGGCTCTTCTTCGTCTTCGGTCTGCTCATGGCGCTCGCGGTCGGCTTCAACATCTGGCTGGCGCACCGGCTCCGCCCGCCGCTGAGCGCCATGTCGATGGAGCAGCAGAACCTCGACCGGTACCGGATGAGCATCGCGCCCTACAAGAAGTGGCTGCTGCTCGCGATCACCGCCCTGGTGGGCCTGATCGCCGGTGCCTCCGCGTCCGGCCAGTGGCGGACGTGGCTGATGTGGGTCAACGGCGTGCCCTTCGGCCAGAAGGACCCCCAGTTCAAGCTGGACGTCTCCTTCTACGCCTTCGACCTGCCCTGGTACCGGTTCCTGCTCGGCTTCGGCTTCGCCGCCGTGATCCTCTCCGTGATCGCCGCCGCGCTCACCCACTACCTGTACGGCGGGCTGCGCGTCACCAGCCCCGGCGCGCGCGCCACGGCCGCGGCCACCGGGCACCTGTCGGTCCTCATCGGCGTCTTCGTGGCCCTGAAGGCGGTCGCGTACTGGCTCGACCGGTACGGGCTCGCGGTGAAGTCGAGTGACTTCCGCGCGACCGACAACTGGACCGGCCTGCGCTACGTCGACGCCAACGCCTACCTGCCGGCCAAGACGATCCTGTTCTGCATCGCCGTGATCTGCGCGTTGTTGTTCTTCCTCACCCTGTGGCGGCGCACCTGGCAGCTGCCCGTGATCGGCTTCGGCCTCATGGTGCTCTCCGCCATCCTCATCGGCGGCCTCTACCCGGCGATCGTGCAGAAGTTCCAGGTCCAGCCGAACGAGCAGGCCAAGGAGGCGCCGTACGTCGAGAAGAACCTCGAGGCGACGCGCAAGGCCTACGGCATCGACGGCACCCAGGTCACGGACTACTCGGGCACCCGCAAGACCGAGGACAAGTCCCAGCTGCGCGACGACGTCGGCTCCACTGCGAGTATCCGGATCATGGACCCGAACGTGGTCTCGCCGACGTTCCAGCAGCTCCAGCAGATCAGGAACTACTACGCGTTCCCGAACAACCTTGACGTCGACCGCTACGCCAAGGACGGCAAGGACCAGGACACGGTCCTCGGTCTGCGTGAGATCAACCTCGACGGCATCCCGAAGAAGAACTGGATCAACAACCACTTCCGCTACACCCACGGATACGGAGTGGTCGCCGCCGAGGGCACCAGCGCCGACGCCCAGGGGCGCCCGGTCTTCACGGAGTCCGACCTCCCCTCCAAGGGCGACCTCGGGACGTACGAGCAGCGGGTCTACTACGGCGAGAAGACCACCACGTACTCGATCGTCGGCGGTCCCCAGAAGGAGATCGACTACTCCGACGACAACGGGGAGAAGACCACCAGCTACAAGGGCGACAGCGGGGTCAACCTCTCCAGCCCGGTCAACCGGGCCGCGTACGCGGTGGCGTTCGGCGAACCGCAGATCCTCTACTCCGGTGCCATAGGGGAGGGTTCGCGGGTGCTGTACAACCGCACGCCCAAGGAGCGCGTCGAGGCGGTCGCCCCCTGGCTGACCATCGACGGCGACGCCTACCCGGCGGTGGTCAACGGCCGGATCCAGTGGATCGTCGACGCGTACACCACGACGAACGGCTACCCGTACTCCTCGCGCACGACCCTCGGTGACACCACGGCCGACTCGCTGACCGCGACCAACGACAACCGCGCGGTGGTGGCCCAGCAGAACCAGGTCAACTACATCCGCAACTCGGTCAAGGCGACCGTCGACGCCTACAGCGGCCAGGTCAAGCTCTACCAGTGGGACACGAAGGACCCCGTCCTCAGGACCTGGATGAAGGCCTTCCCGGACACGGTCAAGCCCAAGAGCGAGATCTCGCAGGGCCTGATGGACCATCTGCGTTACCCGCAGGACCTGTTCAAGGTCCAGCGCGAGCTGCTCACGCGCTACCACGTGAAGGACGCCACGACGTTCCTCAGCGGCAGCGAGGTGTGGCAGGTGCCGGACGACCCGACGAACCGGTCGGGCAGCGCGGTGCCGCCGTACTACCTGAGCATGAAGATGCCCGACCAGCAGGCGCAGGCGTTCTCGCTGACGACGACCTTCACGCCCAACGGCCGGGACAACCTCAGCGCGTTCATGGCGGTCGACGCCGAGGCGGGCACCGAGGGCTACGGCAAGATCAGAATCCTGAAACTGCCGACCAACACGACGGTCAACGGACCCAAGCAGGTCCAGAGCCAGTTCAACTCCCAAGAGGACATCGCCGAGTCCATCAGGCTCCTGAGAGGCGGCGACTCCGAAGTGGAGTACGGCAACCTGCTCACGGTGCCGCTCGACGGAGGCCTGCTGTACGTGGAGCCGGTCTACGTCCGCGGCGGCGGTCTGAAGTACCCGCTGCTGCGCAAGGTGCTGGTGACCTACGGAGGCGAGACGGCCTTCGAGAACACGCTCGACGAGGCCCTCGACAAGGTCTTCGGTGCCAAGGGCGGGACACCGCAACCGCCGCCGGACGAGGGCGACACGACGACACCGCCGCCGACGTCCGAGAACCCGACGGTCCAACAGGCCCTTGAGGATGCCCAGAAGGCGTTCGACGCGGGCCAGGAGGCCCTGAAGAAGAACGACTGGGAGGCGTACGGCCGGGCGCAGAAGGACCTGGAGGACGCCCTGCGGAGCGCCGAGGACGCACAGGCGTCCGGTGGAGCCGGAGGCGGCGAGAGCAAGCCCAGTGCCGCCCCCAGCGGCAGCCCCAGCCCGAAGCCGAGCGGCTGAGCCGCCGGCCTCGTCCGATGCCCGTCCCGCGCCGTGATACGGTTGTGAACACAACGGCGCGGGGTGGAGCAGCTCGGTAGCTCGCTGGGCTCATAACCCAGAGGTCGCAGGTTCAAATCCTGTCCCCGCTACTCATATCGCGACGTCCGAAGACGGAGCGACCACGAAGGCCCGGATTCCACACAGGAATCCGGGCCTTCGTGATGTGTGAACGCATGTGCTGAAGCCCCTGTGGCCGTGTCGGCGTTGGGAGTTGCGCCATCTGTGTTTGACTTGTCTCTCTGTGGGCATGTCGACAAAACGCTGTAGTGACCTCACTGGCTGCGGTATACCAGGTGTACCCAGGTTGCAGGTGGTGCGACGATGGACGTTATGGGGGACAAGGGAACTCTGTTCGAGACAGGGCGTTTTGTGCAGCCTTCCCGCCGGGAAGAGACCGACACCCCGGACGAAGCCGGGGTGCTCGCCGACGACGCGGCCGAGGAGCTGCGTCAGCGGCTCGCCGCGGAGGCCGGTGACGTCGAGGCCATGAGCGTCCTCGGCGCCATGCTCCTGCGCCGCGGCGACCTCGACGGCGCGGAGCCCCATCTGCGTGCCTCGACCGCTGCGGGCGACCGTGCAGCGGCCAACAACCTGGGTGTCCTCCTCCATCAGCGGGGCTACGCCGACGAGGCCGCCGGATGGTGGCGGATCGCCGCCGTCGCCGGGTCCGCGCCGGCCGCGCACGCCCTCGGCCGGTACCACCGTGAGCGCGGCGACGAGCCCGCCGCCGAGTACTGGCTGCGCCAGTCCGCCGAGCAGGGCCACACCCTGGGCGCCTATGCCCTCGCCGACCTGCTGGAGCACCGCGGCGACGCGCGCGCCGGGCAGTGGATGCGGGTCGCCGCCGAGCGCGGGCACCGGGAGGCCGCCTACCGGCTGGCCCGGGCGCTCGACCGGAAGGCGGCGCGCGAGACCGGTGGTGACAACGGTGTCCAGCGGCTCGAGGAGGCGGAGCAGTGGTACCGGCAGGCCGCCGCGCGCGGCCACCGGCACGCCGCCCTGCAGCTGGGGACGATCCTGGAGCGGCGGGGCGAGCTCAAGGAGGCCGGGCGGTGGTACCTGACCTCCGCCAAGGACGGCGAGGCGCGGGCCGCCTGCGCGCTCGGGTTCCTGCTGCGCGACGCGGGCGACACGGAGAACGCGGCCGTGTGGTGGCTGCGGGCCGCGCAGGACGGCGACGGCAACGCGGCGAACGCGTTGGGCGCCCTGCACGCCGAGCGGGGCGAGACCCAGACCGCCGAGCGGTGGTACCGGGCCGCGATGGACGCGGGCGACGTGAACGGCGCGTACAACCTCGGGCTGCTCTGCGCCGAGCAGGGCCGCACCCAGCAGGCCGAGCAGTGGTACCGGCGCGCGGCCTACGCCGGGCACCGGGAGGCCGCCAACGCGCTGGCGATCCTGCTGCTGCAGGGCGGGGACGAGACGGGTGCCGAGCCCTGGTTCTCCAAGGCCGCCGAGGCCGGGAGCGTGGACGCCGCGTTCAACCTGGGCATCCTGCACGCCGGACGGGGCGAGGTGAAGGCGGCGCTCGGCTGGTACGAGCGGGCCGCGGCCGCGGGGCACACCGAGGCGGCGCTGCAGGTGGGCATCGCACGGTTGCGGGACGGCGACGAGCAGGAGGCCGAGCGGCACCTGCGGTGCGCGGCCGGGGGCGGCAGCGCGGAGGGCGCGTACCGGCTGGCGACCCTGCTGGACGCGCGGCGGCCGCCGGAGCCGGCGCACGAGCTCGGCGAGCCGGTGCACCGGCGCAGTGAGTGCGAGGAGTGGTACGAGCGGGCCGCCTCCCAGGGGCACCGGCGGGCGCAGGTCCGGGTGGGCATGCTGGCCGCCGCGCGGGGCGATGTCGTGGAGGCGGCACGGTGGTACCGGCAGGCGGCCGAGGCCGGGTCGCGCAACGGCGCGTTCAATCTCGGGCTGCTGCTGGCCCGGGAGGGCAGCGAGCCGGAAGCCGCAGTGTGGTGGACGCGCGCGGCCGACGCGGGGCACGGCCGGGCGGCGTTGCGGCTGGCCCTGGTCTATGCGCGTCGGGGTGAGCTGGCGGAAGGGCAGCGGTGGGCCGACCGGGCCGTGGAGCTGGGGCCGACGTCCGTGACGGAGCGCGCGGAGCGGCTGCGGGACGCGTTGCGGCAGGAGCTGTCGGCGTAGGAAGGTGCGGGTCCGTCCGGAAGGTGCTCCTGGTCACACGCGTGGCCCTGGGGTTGAAGTGATTTGCATCCGCCCTTGTCGGTGACGTAACGTTGCATTCAACGACGCGGGGTGGAGCAGCTCGGTAGCTCGCTGGGCTCATAACCCAGAGGTCGCAGGTTCAAATCCTGTCCCCGCTACTGAAAGCCGAGGGCCGGAATCCGAAAGGGTTCCGGCCCTCGGTGTTTGTGTCGGAGGTGGCTCGCCGCCTCCGCGCGCAGCACGAAGCCCCAGCGCCCATCGGCGCCGGGGCTTCGGTGCGAGAAGGCTACGCCGCCGCGCAGTTCGGGCAGACACCCCGGTAGGTCACCTCGACGTCCGAGACGGTGAATCCGAAGCGCTCCGAGTCCGGGAGGTCGGCCAGCGGGTTGCCGCCGGGGTGCACGTCGCGGATCGCACCGCACCGGGCGCAGACCAGGTGGTGGTGCGGCCGGTGGGCGTTCGGGTCGTACCGCTTGGCGCGCCGGTCCGTGGAGACCTCGAGCACCTCGCCGAGGCTGACCAGCTCACCGAGCGTGTTGTAGACGGTCGCCCGGGAGATCTCGGGCAGCTTGGAGACGGCCCGGGCGTGGACCTCGTCGGCCGTCAGATGGACGTGTTCGCCGTCGAGGACCTCGGCCACGACACGTCGCTGCGCGGTCATCCGCCATCCGCGTCCGCGCAGCCGTTCCAGAAGGTCACTCATGGCCACCAGCCTAACAGCTAAGGGGACCAGGTCCCGAACAGGTGTGAAGTTAGAGCTTTACTTGAATTAGACATTATCTATTTTAGGACCAGGAACGGCTTTGGCCAAGGGGCAGGAACGGCGGGAATGGTGCAGGAGGCGTACGTACCGCAGGGGCCGCTCGCGACGAAGGCCGGTGCTCCGGTTGCCGACAACCAGGACAGTGAGACCGCGGGCGTCGACGGCCCGGTGCTCGTCCAGGACCAGCTCCTGCTGGAGAAGCTGGCCCACTTCAACCGGGAGCGGATCCCGGAGCGCGTGGTGCACGCGCGGCGCGGGTGCGTACGGGACCTTCACCGTGACCGCCGACGTCACCCCGTACACCCGCGCGGCCTTCCTCTCCGAGGTCGGCAAGCGGACGGAGACGTTCCTGCGCTTCTCGACCGTGGCGGGCAACCTGGGAGCGCCGGACACCGTGCGCGATCCGCAGGAATTCGCGCTGAAGTCCTACAGCGAGGAGGGCAACGACGACCTCGTCGGCAACCAAACCCCGGTGTTCTTCGTCAAGGACGCGATCGGCGTTGGTGTCCTTGTCGACGACGACCGGCACCCCCAGCCGCCCCGCCAGGGCCTCGCGCAGCGGAAAGCCGTCCCACTCGGGTATTCCCGGACTTCATCCACACCCAGAAGCGCGACCCGTACACCGGCTCCACCGAGGCGGACGACGTCCGGGACCTCTGGAGCCTGTCTCCCGAGTCCACGCACCAGGGTGACCTGGCTGTTCGGCGACCGCGGCATCCCGGCCTCCTGCCGCCACGTGGACGGCTTCGGCTCGCACACCTACCGAGGGCAGAACGAGGCCGGCGAGGTCTTCTGGGTCAAGTACCACTTCAGGACGGACCAGGGGTCAACTGCCTCACGCAGGAGGAGGCCGACCGGCTCGCGGGGATCTCGACTCCCACCAGCGCGACCTGTGCGAGGCCATCGAGCGCGGTGAGTTCCCGTCCTGGACCGTGCAGGTGCAGATCATGCCGGAGGCCGACGCGGCCGCGTACCGCTTCAACCCGTTCGACCTGACCAAGGTCTGGCCGCACGCGGACTACCCGCCGATCGAGATCGGCAGGCTGGAGCTCAACCGCAACCCGGAGGACATCTTCGCCGAGGTCGAGCAGTCGGTCTTCGGTCCCGCCCACTTCGTGCCGGGCATCGGCCCGTCCCCGGACGAGATGCTCCAGGGCCGCCTCTTCGCCTACGGCGACGCCCACCGCCAACGCGTCGGCACCAACGCCGACCATCTGCCGGTGAGCCGTCCGCACGCGACCGTGCCGCGCACCAACTCGCGTGACGGGTACCTGTACGACGACCGTCACGGGGGCGCGAAGAACTACGGGCCGAACAGCTTCGGCGGGCCGTTCCAGACGGACCGTCCGCTTGGTGCGCCACGGCCGTGAACGGCGTCAGGGGCAGCCACCCGGCGCCCGTCCACGCCGAGGACGACGACTTCGTCCAGGCGGGCAACCTCTACCGGCTCATGTCGGAGGACGGGAAGGAGCGTCTGATCGCCAACCTGGCGGGCTTCATCGCCGAGGTGTCGCGCGACGACATCGTCGAGCGGGCGGGGACTACGGCAAGCGGCTGGAGGCCGCGGTGCAGGCCCTGTGCGGCTGAACTCCAGCGCTGGACCGCTTGCGGTAGAGGACGGGCCGGGGCTCCCGAGGTGGACCCGGCCCGTTCGTGCTGCCTCCGGCGATGCGCGCCGTCACTGTCAGGCGGGCACCCGCTGACGCGCCGGTGCCCAGCAGCGGATGATGTCGCGGACCGAGACCACACCGGCGGGCTCGTCGCGGTCCAGCACGATGAGATGACGGAAACCGCCGTGCGCCATGGCGCCGGCCGCCTCCTCCAGGGTCCAGGTGGGAGCGGCGAACACCACATCGGTCGTGGTGTGGGCGTGGGCGTGTTCGGTGTCCGGGTCCTGGCCCATGCCGACGGAGTTGAGGATGTCGCGTTCGGTGAGGATGCCGATGCCGCCGGCGTCGGGGTCGTGGACGATGGCCGCGCCGACCTTGCGGGCGGACATCAGTGTCGCGGCCTGGCGAAGGGTGTGGGTGGGGCCGATGGTGAGGACGACGGTGCTCATGGCGTCACGGACGAGCATGGATCGAGCCACCTCCTGGGAGTACCCCACCTTGTTCGGTGATTCACAAGTTCACAAGTGGGGGATCCTCAGAGTGGCAGGCAAAGGGAGGGTCAACAAGGGGGCGTGCGGAGCGAATGCGGCGGCTTGCGGGCGCACGTGTGCCGCATGGGTCAACAGGGGCGGAAGGCAAGGACCTTCGGCACTGGTGGCGCACAGCAGGCCTTCCGTGCATCCGGAACAGACGCCCGGTCGTGAGGCACGCGGCTGGTCGTCCGGGAGGCCGTGATGACGACTCGGACACCCGTGGCCCGCGCTCCGGCCGGACCCCGTACGCGTCACTCCGACGTGCTGCGCCCGCGCCGCCACGCCTACCCCACGAAAGCACGCGCCTACCTCCGCGTCGTACTCCGCGACGTCGGCGTCCCCGATGAGAAGGTCGAGGTCATCCTGCCGGTCGTCGGTGACCGGTCCTACCGGTGGGCCGAGGACTACCGCGACCGGAGACAGCGCACGGATCCCTTCGAGCGGCTCTCGACGGACCGCTAGCCGACCAGGCCGGCGTCACCGGGCGGGCGGCGCCCGCCCCCTCAGCAGCGCTGGTTCCCGACCTCTCCGTAGCGCTGGTTGAGGTATCCCAGCAGCTCGTCGTGGAGCAGGCCGTTCGACGCCGCCGCGTTGCCGCTGTGGGGGCCCGGGCGGGCGTCGAGGCCGGTGAAGGTGCCGCCCGCCTCGGTGACGATGATCGCGGCGGCGGCCATGTCCCACAGGGACAGCTCCGGCTCGGCGCACATGTCCACCGAACCCTCCGCGACCATCATGTACGGCCAGAAGTCGCCGTACGCGCGCGTGCGCCACACCTGGCGGGTGAGGTCCAGGAAGCCGTCCAGGCGGCCCTGCTCCTCCCAGCCGCTGAGCGAGGAGTACGCGAAGGAGGCGTCGGACAGCTTGGAGACCCGGGAGACGTGCAGCCGGGAGGCCTTGGTGAGGCTGCGGCCGGTGAAGGCCCCGTGACCCTTCGCGGCCCACCAGCGACGGCCGAGGGCGGGAGCGGAGACGACGCCGACCACCGGCTGGAAGCCGCCCTCGCCGGCCTCCATGAGGGAGATGAGAGTGGCCCAGACGGGCACGCCGCGGACGTAGTTCTTGGTGCCGTCGATCGGGTCGATCACCCAGCGCCGGGGGCCGGTGCCCTCGACGCCGTACTCCTCGCCGAGGATGGCGTCCCGGGGGCGGGCGCGCTGCAGCTGGCCGCGGATGAGTTCTTCCGCGGCCTTGTCCGCCTCGCTCACCGGGGTCATGTCCGGTTTGGTCTCGACCTTCAGGTCGAGGGCCTTGAACCGGTCCGTCGTCGCGGCGTCCGCGGCGTCGGCGAGGACGTGGGCGAGGCGTAGGTCGTCGAGGTAGTCGGGCATGTGACGAACCTATCTGCCGAGGTGGGCCGGGGCTACAGGGGGCCTGTGAGGGTGGGGGAGGTGTCGCGTGGGGCGCTCGGCGGGGCGCGGTGCGCGCACCGCGCGCGGCCGGCACACCACCCGCCGCGACGCGCGCCCGGGACGCCGCGCAGGACGGCTGAAACGCGCCCCCCGGTGTGCGCTCACGAACCCTTGACAGTGGTTCTGCGCGCGTCAAATCTGGGGCGCAGAGCCGTTCGCCCCAAGGGGAGGCGATGATGCCTGCAGCGCGGGAGTCCCTGCTGGACGCCGCTTTCACGGCGCTGGCGTGCAGGCCGTGGACCGCCGTGCGGATGGTGGACGTGGCCGCGGCGGCGGGAGTGTCCCGGCAGACGCTGTACAACGAGTTCGGCAGCAAGGACGGGCTCGCCCGGGCCCTGGTGAGGCGAGAGGCCGACGCCTACCTCGCCGGGGTGGACCGCGCCCTGGCCGGACCGTGCGACCTCGAGGACCGGCTCACCGCCGCCGCCGAGTGGACCACGGCGGTTGCCCGTGACAACGCACTGGTCCGCGCCCTGCTCACCGGCTGCTGGGGCGAGCGCCTGCCGTCGCCGATCCTGTCGTCCGTCCCGTCCGCCTCCGCCGTACCGGCCCAGCGCCGCGCCGACGGCCCCCTGCCCTCACCCGGCGACCTCGTCGCCCTGGTCCGCGACCGGGCCGTGGGCGTCCTGGCCGGTCCCGGCCGCCCCGGGCCCGGCACCGCCGACCTGGCCCGCTCCTGCGAACTCGCCGTGCGGCTCGCCCTGTCCTGCGTGGCCGCTCCCCCGCGCGAGGGCGGCGTCGCCGCACTGGTCCGCAGTGCCCTTCGGGGGCAGCCCGCCTGACAGGGCGTCAGTGCGTGGAGCCCGACAACTGCAGCCCGATCACACCGACGATCACGAGGCTGATCGACACGATCTTCAGCGTCGAGACCAGGTCGCCCAGGAACACCATCCCGTAGATGGCCGTCCCCGCCGCCCCGATGCCCGTCCACACGGCGTAGGCGGGCCCCACGTCGAGCTTCCTCAGCGACAGCGTCAGCAGTCCGAAACTGCCGAGCGCGAAGGCGCAGAACGCGACCGTGGGCCACAGCCGGGTGAAGCCGTGCGACAGCTTCAGCGACACGGCGAAGCCGGTCTCCAGCAATCCGGCCACGATGACCAGCAGCCACGCCATGAGTCGTTCCTCCCGTGTCCCACGTCCGGTGACCGCTACAGACCGCCGCATCCGACGTGGTGCGATTATGCACTTGCCGTCCGCGCCCCCTCACAAACAACGCGGAGGTCAGTCGCCCTCCTTGCGCTCCCGTGTGGCCAGCAGCCGCCGCAGGGAGTACAGCCGTGCCGGGTCCGCGTGCCCCTCGGCCACCCACGTGTCCAGCGCGCAGTCGGGCTCGTCGTGGCTGCACGCGCGTGGACAGCCCTCGGTGCCGGGCTCCAGGTCGGGGAAGGCGTGGATCACCCGGGACGGATCGACGTGGTGCAGTCCGAAGGAGCGCAGGCCCGGGGTGTCGATCACCCAGCCGTCACCGCCGGACAGGGGCAGGGCCAGCGCCGAGGTCGTGGTGTGCCGGCCCCGGCCCGTCACCGCGTTGACATGCCCGGTCGTACGCCGCCGACCCCGTGGCACCAGCGCGTTGACCAGGGTCGTCTTGCCGACGCCGGAGTGGCCGACGAACGCGGTGATCCTGCCGTCGAGCTGCTCGCGCACCCGGTCGATCGCGGCACCGCTCTCCAGTTGCTCACGGCTGGTGACGACGTGGGGGATGTCCAGGTCGCCGTAGAGTTCCAGCAGCCTGTCGGGCGGGGCGAGGTCCGACTTGGTCAGCACCAGCAGCGGCTCCAGGCCGCCGTCGTAGGCCGCGACCAGGCAGCGGTCGATGAGGCGGGGCCGGGGTTCCGGGTCCGCCAGGGCGGTGACGACCGCCAGTTGGTCGGCGTTGGCGACGACCACGCGTTCGTACGGATCGTCGTCGTCCGCCGTGCGGCGCAGCACGGAGGTCCGCTCCGCGATCCGGACGATCCTCGCCAGGGTGTCCTTCCTGCCGGTGAGGTCGCCCACGAGCGCCACCCGGTCACCGACCACGGCCGCCTTGCGGCCCAGCTCACGGGCCTTCATCGCCATGACCACGCGGTCCTCGACAAGGCAGGTCAGACGGCCCCGGTCGACGGTGAGGACGAGACCCTCGGCGGCGTCCTCGTGCCTGGGCCTGATGTTGGTCCGGGGGCGGGTGTTCCGGCGGCCCGGGCGGGTGCGGATGTCGTCCTCGTCGGTGTGCTTGCCGTAGCGGCGCATGACGGTATCCCCGCGTCCTACGCCCCGAGCATCCCGGTCCACAGGTCGGGGAAACCGGGCAGGGTCTTGGCCGTCGTCGCGACGTTCTCGATCTGCACGCCCTCCACCGCGAGGCCGATGATCGCACCGGCCGTGGCCATGCGGTGGTCGTCGTAGGTGTGGAAGACCCCGCCGTGCAGCGGGCGCGGCCGGATGTGCAGACCGTCGGCCGTCTCGGTCACGTCACCGCCGAGTTCGTTGATCTCCTTGGTGAGCGCGGCCAGCCGGTCCGTCTCGTGCAGCCGCAGGTGGGCCACGCCGCGCAGCGTCGACGGGGAGTCGGCGAGGGCGGCGACGGCCGCGATGCCCGGCGTCAGCTCGCCGACCTCGCTCAGGTCGACGTCTATGCCGTGGATCGCGCCGGAGCCGGTGAACACCAGCCCGTACTCGGTCAGTTCGCAGGAACCGCCCATCTCGGTGAAGATCTCGCGCAGCCGGTCACCGGGCTGCGTGGTGCGCGCCGGCCAGTCCGGGACGACGACCCTGCCGCCGGTCACCAGCGCCGCCGCCAGGAACGGCTGGGCGTTCGACAGGTCCGGCTCGATCACCAGGTCCCGGCCGAGCAGGGCCCCCGGCGTGACCCGCCAGACGTTCGGCTCGCCGCCCGACTCGGGCGTGTCCACTTGGGCGCCGACCGCCCGCAGCATGTCGACGGTCATACGGATGTGCGGCATGGACGGCAGGGTGGCACCGGTGTGGCGGACCTCCACACCCTGGTTGAAGCGCGGGCCGGACAGCAGCAGGGCGCTGACGAACTGCGACGAGGAGGAGGCGTCGATCGACACCCGGCCGCCCTCCAGGGCGCCGTTGCCGTGCACGGTCAGGGGCAGCGCGCCGCGGCCGTCGTCGTCGATGCGGGCACCGAGCACGCGCAGCGCGTCGATGACGCCGTTCAGCGGGCGTTCGTAGGAGCGGGGGTCGCCGTCGAACCGGACGGGGCCGTCGGCGAGCGCGGCGACCGGCGGCAGGAACCGCATCACCGTGCCGGCGTTGCCGACGTCGACCGTGGCCGGACCGCGCAGGCCGGTGGGGAGCACGCGCCAGGCCTCGCCGGTGCCGTCGGGGCCGACGCCTTCCTCGATCTCGACGCCCATCGCCCGCAGCGCGCCGGCCATCAGCAGGGTGTCGCGCGAGCGCAGCGGGCGGCGCAGCCAGCCGGGCTCGGAGGCGAGGGCGGCGAGGACCAGGGCGCGGTTGGTGACCGACTTGGACCCGGGCACGTGGACCGTCGCGTCGACGGCTCCGCTCGCGTGCGGGGCGGGCCAGAGGGCGGTGGGGTTCGGTGCCATGCCTTTACTTTATAAGGCGGACGTCTCCCGGGTGCAGTGCCGTCGGAGCTGGTCGCGCCCGCACGGAGGAGCCGCCCGCCCACACGGCCCGCCGACCCCGGCTCACAGCTCCAGCAGCCAGCGTCCCCCGCCGATCAGCGAGCACAGCGACACCGCGTGGAACAGGAAGAACCACAGCCCCGCCGGCACGTGCGTCAGCCGCGCCAGCTGGTCGGCGTCGGAGTCCCCGGCCCCGCCCCGCGCCCGCTTCACCTGGAGCTCGAACGCCGGGCGCACCCCGCCCAGCAGCAGGAACCACACGACCGCGTACGCGAACGCCGCCTGCACCTGAGCGCCGGCCAGCCAGGACACCACCACGAACAGCCCGCCCGTGACGATCACGGTCAGGGCGCCGTAGGCGTTCCGGATCATCACGAGCATGGCCAGCAGCAGGGCCGTGGCCGCCCACAGCAGGAGCGTGATGCGGCCGGCGCCGAGCAGGGCCGCGCCGCCGAGGCCCAGCAGCGGCGGGGCGGTGTAACCGGCGGCGGCCGTGAGGATCATGCCGATGCCGTGCGGCTTGCCGCGGCTGACCGTCAGACCGCTGGTGTCCGAGTGCAGGCGTATGCCCGTCAGGGTGCGGCCGGTCAGCAGGGCCACGAGCCCGTGGCCGCCCTCGTGGGCGATGGTGACGGCGTTGCGGGATATGCGCCACAGGCCGTGCGGGATCACCACCGCGAGCGCGGCGGCCAGGGTCCCCAGCACCACCCACAGGTCGGGGTCGGGCTGGGTGCCGGAGACCTCGTCCCAGAGGGAGGCGAGCGAGGCGATTGCGGTGCTGTCCATGTGCGGCGTTGGCTCCCTGAGGTCGGATGGAATCTGGCAGTGTGGCACGTATGTGCGGACGGTATGCAGCGAGTCGTGGGCCCGAGGATCTCGCCGGAATCTTCGAGGTCGAGCGGTGGGAGCCCGCGGAGACCCTCGAACCGGACTACAACGTGGCGCCCACCAAGGAGGTCTACGCCGTCCTGGACCGCCCCCTGAAGGACGTGGACGACCCGCGGCCGGTCCGCCAGCTGCGCAGGCTGAAGTGGGGGCTCGTCCCGTCCTGGGCGAAGACGCCCGAGGGCGGCGCCCGGATGATCAACGCCCGGGCGGAGACCGTCCACGAGAAGCCCTCCTACCGCCGAGCCTTCACCTCCCGGCGCTGCATCCTGCCCGCCGACGGCTACTACGAGTGGGTCACCGGCACCCAGGAGCGCGAACTGGAGGTCGAGGGCAGGAAGAAGCGGCCCCGCAAGCAGCCGTACTTCGTCACGCCCGCGGACGGGACGGTCTTCGCGATGGCCGGCCTCTACGAGTTCTGGCGGGACAGGACGCTGCCGGACGACCACCCGCAGGCCTGGTGGGTGACGTGCTCGGTCATCACGACGGAGGCCGAGAGCGGCCCGCTCGCGGCGGCCCCGGCCGAAGGGCCCCGGGCGCTGGCGGACATCCACCCCCGGATGCCGCTGATGCTGACGCCCGACCGCTGGGACGCCTGGCTGGATCCGGCCCGCTCCGAGGCGGAGAGCCTGCGCGAGCTGCTCGCCCCGCCGCCCGGCGGGCTGATGCGCGCCTACCCGGTCTCCACCGCCGTCAGCAACGTCCGCAACAACGGACCGGAGCTGCTGAAGGAGCTGGAGGCGCCCGAGGAGGGCACACTCTTCTGACGTGACCCACGTGACCACCGAGACCGCAGAGACGGACGCCGGCACCGCACGCATCACCTGGCACGAGGCCGCGAGGGCCCGTCTCGTGCTCGCCGTCGGCCACGGAGCGGGCGGCGGCATCGAGGCCCGCGACCTGAAGGCCCTCGCCGGCGTCCTGCCCGCCCACGGCGTGACCGTGGCACGGGTGGAGCAGCCCTGGCGGGTGGCCGGGAAGAAGCTCGCGCCCGCGCCGAAGACGCTGGACGCCGGCTGGCGGGGCGTGTGGCCCGCGCTGGCCGCGCACGGGCTGCCGGTGGTCTCCGGCGGGCGCAGCGCAGGGGCCCGCGTCGCCTGCCGCACCGCCGTCGAACTCGGCGCCCGGGCCGTGCTCGCGCTCGGCTTCCCGCTGCACCCGCCCGGCAAGCCGGAGAAGTCCCGCGCCGCGGAACTGCTGGGCTCCGGCGTGCCCACGCTGGTCGTCCAGGGCGGAAACGACCCGTTCGGCAGGCCCGCCGAGTTCCCCGAGGGGGCGTACGACCTCGTGGAGGTTCCGTACGGGGATCACGGCTTCGCCGTGCCGAAGCGGGCGGAGATCACGCAGGACGAGGCCGTGGCGGTCATCACGGACGCCGTCGTGGCCTGGACCGGGTCACTCGGGTGAGGCGCCGGGAATGCCCGGGCTGGACGCACTGTTGTGCGGGACGTACGTGCTGGAGACCAGCGCCGACGCCGTAGGAGAGGAAGTCCGCCGCATGGGCTCGACCGTATGCCCGACCCGCAGCAGCAGCGCCGACCTGGACTGGACGGTGCTGCACGCGGCGAAGACAGCCCCGGTCCGGGCGGCGGGCGGACCGGATCGTCGTCTATCCTCCGATTCGGGTGAGACCGCTCTCGGTCTCACGAGAACTCCGGAGGAGGTGGGTCCGGTCACTGGGACCGACGCAGGGACCGACAACGGCCAGGCGGAGCAGCCCGAGGGCCAGGGCGGCGGCGTGAGCGCGGAGACCGACGCGGAGCGCAGCGCGCGCTTCGAGCGTGACGCGCTCGAGTTCCTCGACCAGATGTACTCGGCCGCGCTGCGCATGACGCGCAACCCGGCCGACGCGGAGGACCTGGTGCAGGAGACGTACGCCAAGGCGTACGCGTCCTTCCACCAGTTCCGTGAGGGCACCAATCTCAAGGCGTGGCTGTACCGGATCCTCACCAACACCTTCATCAACTCCTACCGCAAGAAGCAGCGGGAACCGCAGCGCTCCGCGGCCGAGGAGATCGAGGACTGGCAGCTCGCCCGCGCCGAGTCGCACATGTCGACGGGTCTGCGCTCCGCCGAGTCGCAGGCGCTCGACCACCTGCCCGACTCGGACGTGAAGGAAGCGCTCCAGGCGATCCCCGAGGACTTCCGCATCGCCGTCTACCTGGCGGATGTCGAGGGCTTTGCCTACAAGGAGATCGCCGACATCATGGGGACACCCATCGGAACGGTGATGTCCCGGCTGCACCGGGGCCGCCGCCAGCTGCGCGGCATGCTGGAGGACTACGCGCGTGAGCGCGGGATGGTCCCGGCCGGCGCCGGAGAGTCGAACGAAGCGAAAGGCTCGGGGTCATGAGCTGCGGAGAGCCGCACGAGACGGATTGCAGCGAAATCCTCGATCATCTCTACGAGTTCCTCGACCGTGAGATGCCGGACTCGGACTGCGTGAAGTTCGAGCACCACTTCGAGGAGTGCTCGCCCTGTCTCGAGAAGTACGGCCTCGAGCAGGCCGTGAAGAAGCTCGTCAAGCGCTGCTGCGGGCACGACGACGTGCCGGGCGACCTGCGCGCCAAGGTCATGGGGCGGATCGACCTGATCCGCTCCGGCCAGGCCGTCCCCGAGCAGGACGTGACGGCCGCGCCCGCCACACCGCGGGAGTCCTGAGCCCCGCGCCCCGCTCTCCTCGGGCGCGTCACTCGAACGTGCTAACCCGCGGGTGATCGGACCGCGGACCCCCCTGCCCCCGTCCTAGGCTCCGGCTGACGGACATGGCCGGGGGGAGGGGCTCATGGAAGCGGTACCGGCACGGACACGTGGGTGCGTCGCCTCTGTCGCCGCGGTCGCGGTGCTGTGTCTGCTGCCGCTGCCGGGCGTCCACTCCCCCTGGTGGGCCGTAGCGCTGCTAGCCGCCCTGTGCGCGGGCTGCGAGCGCGTCGCCCGGTCCCGGTACGTCGGCATCTCCCACCCGGCCGGGACCTTCCACCCCGTCCTGCTCTCCGCCGCCTTCCTGCTGCCCGCGCCGGCCGCCGCCCTGGTGGCCGTGCCCGGCGCGCTGCTCTCCCAGGTGGCGCACCGGCCCGTCGCGCTGCGGCGGGTCTGGCGGGCCGCCCAGCTCGTCCTCGCCGTCTGGGCCGCCTCCAGGGTGCACGGCGCGCTCGGCGGCAGGGACGCCGTGGTCGCGGGCGACGTCCCCGGTGCGCTCGGCCCGGCCGGAGCGGCCGTGCTGGCGTTCTGCCTGGTGCTCGCGCTGCTCGACGGCGGGATCCTGGCCGTCGCCGAACGGGTGCCGCTGCGGCGGGCCTGGCGCGGGCTGCTGGCGCCCTCCCTCGCGCCCGTCGCCGTGCACGGGCTCGCCGGACTGATGATGGCCGTGCTGTGGCGCAGTCCGTACGGGCCCGTGGCCGCGCTGCTGGTGCTGCTGCCGATGTGCGTCTCCTGGTGGGCGTTCGCGCAGTACCACCGGGAACGGGCCGCCCATCAGGCGACCATCCGGGCGCTGGTGCAGGCCGTCGACATCAAGGACGGCTACACGCGCGGGCACAGCGAACGCGTCGGGCAGGCCTCCATGATGATCGCGCGGGAGCTCGGCATGGACGACGAGCGCGTGGAGGTCCTGCGCTTCGCCGGCATCCTGCACGACGTGGGCAAGCTCGGCGTGCCCACCCGGCTGCTCAGGAAGAACGGGCCGCTGACGGCCGAGGAGCGGCGGGTGATCGAGCTGCACCCCGAGTACGGCCACGAGATGGTGCGCGGCATCGGCTTCCTCGGGGAGGCCCGGGCCGCCGTGCTGCACCACCACGAGCGGCTGGACGGCAGCGGCTACCCCTACGGCCTGGAGGGCCGTCAGATCCCCGAGTCCGCCCGGGTGGTGGCCGTGGCCGACGCCTTCGACGCCATGACCTCCACGCGCTGCTACAGCAGGGCCCGGCCCGTCGCGGTGGCGCTGGCCGAGCTGGAGCGGTGCGCGGGCAGCCAGTTCGACCCCGTGATGGTGGCGGCCCTGACCGAGGCCGTGCGACGGGCCGGGTGGCGCCCCGCCGTGACCGCCGACGACACCGAGGACGTCCCGGCGTCGCGCGTGCCTCCGTCCGGCACCCCCGCCGGCCGGCCGGGAGCGCACCGATGAGCGACGACCGGCCGCCCCCGCTCCTCACCCTCGTCCACGCCTGCGCCGCCCTCGTCGCCACCGGTTCCCTCGCCGTCACCCTCTGTGGCGGGGTGCACGAACGCGGCGTCGCCCTCGCCTTCGGCGTCCTCGTCGCCGTCGGCGAGCTCACCCGCCGCGACGGCGCCGGCGTCCGGGAACCGGCACCCCTCGGGGCCGCCGCCGCGCTGTCTTACGCGCTGCTCGGCGAGGCCGGGGGGCGGGCCACGCACCACGGTCCCGCCCAGGTCGTCGCCGTCGTCCTGGCCGCCTCGCTGCTGGGCAGCGTGCCGCACGTCGCCCACGGCCGGGGACCCACGCTCGACCACCTGGCGTGCCGCGTGCTCACCGTCGGCTTCGGCGCCGTGTGCTTCCAGCCCCCGTACAACCGGGGCATGTTCGACGACTGGGGCGGCCCCGCCTACGCCCTGCTGCTGCTCGCGCTGCTGTCACTGACCACACTGTGCGACGCGGTGCTCGCCGCCGCCCTGGCCCACTCCCGCACCGGCTGGCCCTTCGGGCCGGTGCTGCGGGACGAGTTGCGGGCCGTGTGCGGCATCGGGGCCGCCGTCATCGCGACCGGGGCGGTGATGGCCCTCGCGGTGGCCGTGGTGGGGTTGTGGGCACTGCCCGTCTTCTCCGTGCCGCTGCTGCTCGCCCAGATGTCCTTCCGGCGCTACGCCGCCGTCCGGACGACCTACCGGCAGACCATCGCCTCCCTGGCCCGGGCCACCGAGGTCGCCGGCTGCACCCCGGCCGGGCACGCCCGCCGCGTCGCCGCGCTCAGCCGGGCGGTCGGGCGTGACCTCGGTCTCACGGAGCCCGAGCTGGCCGTGCTGGAGTACGCCGCGCTCATGCACGACATCGGCCAGCTGAGCCTCGTCGACCCCGTGCCGGCGGGCGCCACCGCGGGCCTGCCCGCGGCGGAACAGCGGCGGATCGCCCTGCTCGGCGGGGCCGTCGTCCGGCAGACGGGCGTCGACGAGGCGGTCGCCGTCGTCGTGGAGCGGCAGGCCGACCCCTGCGCGGAGCAGCCGCTGGCCGCGCGGATCGTCCGGGCCGTGAACGCGTACGAGGAGAAGTCCCGGGAAGGCGGGCTGGGCGGGCCACTGACGGCGCTGGAGGAACTCCGGCTCGCCACCGCCGGGGAATACGCGCCCCCGGTGGTGGAATCGCTGGCCCGGGTACTGGCAAGAGGCAGTCTGACCCGGTCCGCGGCTGGGTAACCCATGGGTAATGAGCGCCCTGGAGGCCGTACGTGGTTGGATGCGAAGGAGAAGGTGTCCGGGGGCTCGAAACACAGCTACGGCCAGCCCACCGCACGGAACTGGCAGGCGGGAATCGTGAGGATCTTCGGCAAGGGACGGCACCGGCCCTCCGCCTCCTGGCGGCAGGCCACAGACCGGGCATTCACGCTCATCGGCGACGGCCGGTACGAGGACGCGGGCGCACTGCTGACACGCGCCGCCGATCTGGAGCCCTGGCTGGCCGAGTCGTGGTTCAACCTCGCCCTCCTGCACAAGTTCCGCCACGACTGGGAGCAGGCCCGGGCGGCGGGCCTGCGGGCCGTGGCGCTGCTCGACCGGGACAGCGGCGCCCCCGACTGGTGGAACGTCGCCATCGCCGCCACCGCGCTGCAGGACTGGCCGCTGGCCCGGCGCGCCTGGCAGGCCTACGGACTGAAGGTGCCGGGGGCCGCCAACGACTCGGGTGAGCCCGTGGGCATGGACCTCGGCAGCGCGGCCGTACGGCTGTCCCCGGAAGGGGAGGCCGAGGTCGTGTGGGGGCGGCGGCTGGACCCCGCGCGGATCGAGGTGCTGTCCATCCCGCTGCCCTCGTCGGGGCGCCGCTGGGGCGAGGTCGTCCTGCACGACGGGGTGCCGCACGGGGAGCGGAGCACGGAGGCCGGGCACACGTACCCGGTGTTCGACGAGATCGAGCTGTGGGCGCCCTCGCCGGTGCCGACCTGGGTGGTCCTGCTGGAGGCGGCCACGGAGGCCGACCGGGACGCGCTGGAGCAGCTCGCGGCCGACGCCGGGTTCGCCGCGGAGGACTGGTCCTCCTCGGTGCGGCTGCTGTGCCGGATGTGCTCGGAGTCCCGCATGCCGTCCGACGAGGGCGACGGGGAGCATCTGGACCCGCACGACCACAGTGAGCCGGGGCATCCCGGGCCGCTCGGGCACCGGACGGACGGGCAGCTGTGGGTGCCGGAGCGGGAGTGCGGGCTGGCCGCACCGGTTTCGCTGGTGAGGGGGCTGCTGGACGGGTGGGTGGCCGACAGTCCGGATTCCCGGGGCTGGCGGGACCTGGAAGAGGTCTGCTAGTCCCTGGTGCGGGTGCGGGTGCGGGTGCGGGTGCGGGTGCGGGTGCGCCGTGGTCGCCGGCCCAGTTCCCCGCGCCCCTGAAGCAGGGCGTTTCACCCGCGTACCCTGTATCGCGTCTCAGCTCGTCAGGTTCAGGAAGGCGTACGAAACGTCATGGCTCAGCAGGACACCGATCAGCAGCACGCGGGTGTGCTCCCCGTCGACGACGAGGGGTACGTGATCGACACGGAGGACTGCGAGGAGCGCGAGGCGGCCTGGCGGGAGCGCGGCACCTCGCGGCCGATCACGGTGGTCGGGAACCCGGTGCTGCACAAGGAGTGCGAGGACGTCACCGAGTTCGGCGAGGAGCTCCAGCAGCTCGTCGCGGACATGTTCGCCAGCCAGCGCACCGCCGAGGGCGTGGGCCTCGCCGCCAACCAGATCGGCGTCGACGCCAAGGTCTTCGTCTACGACTGCCCGGACGACGAGGGCGTCCGGCACGTCGGCGTGGTCTGCAACCCCCGGCTCGTCGAACTGCCCGCCGACAGGCGCCGGCTGGACGACAGCAACGAGGGGTGCCTGTCCGTGCCCACCGCGTACGCGCCGCTCGCCCGGCCGGACTACGCCGAGGTGACCGGGCAGGACGAGCGGGGCAACCCGATCAAGGTCCGCGGCACCGGGTACTTCGCGCGGTGTTTGCAGCACGAGACCGACCACCTGTACGGCTACCTGTACATCGACCGGCTCTCCAAGCGCGAGCGCAAGGACGCGCTGCGCCAGATGGCCGAGAGCGAGCCCCGCTATCCCGTCGTCGCCAACGACTGACACCCCACACGCACCAGGCGAACGGCGCCTGTTCGGGTTCCCCGGCCCGTACAGGCGCCGTTCGCCTGTCGGCCGCAGGGTGGTCGCCTCCGCACCTCTGGTGGTCCGGGTCACGTCGCACGCCGGGAGGATCCCGGACCCCGGGGGTAGTGAATGAAGCAAATACGTTCCCAGACGGGCCAGTTGTAGTGCTGAATGGGATGAGCGGGGTATGCAACGGCGCACGCCCGGCACGAAGGGAGGGGCGCCCGCGCCAACTGGCGTCTGAGAGGGGTTAGTTCGTGCATGCTTTGTCACACGGCACCACATCGGCATCGGCCACGATCGCAGTTCCGCCGTCGCTCCGTCTCCCGTTGGTCGAGAGGGCGTTTCCCCGGCAACTCCATCCGTATGGGCCGACGTGCCAGGAGAAGACGCGGGCCTGGCTGCTCGAAAAGCGGCTCATGCCCGCCGACACGGTCGAGGAACATGCCGACGGCCTGTGCTACACCGACCTCATGGCGGGCTACTACGTCGGCGCCCCCGACGAGGTCATACAGGCGATCGCCGACTACAGCGCCTGGTTCTTCGTCTGGGACGACCGTCACGACCGCGACATCGTGCACGGCCGTCCGGCCGCCTGGCAGCGGCTCGAGGACCGGCTGCACACCGCGCTCGACGAGCCCGGGGAGCACCTCCACCACGAGGACCCGCTGGTCGCCGGGTTCGCGGACAGCGTGCTGCGGCTGTACGGGTTCCTGTCCCGGACGTGGAACCTCCGGTTCGCCCGGCACTTCCACGACGTGATCGACGCCTACGACCGGGAGTTCCACAACCGCACGCACGGAATCGTCCCCACGGTCGACGAGTACCTCCGACTGCGCCGGCTCACCTTCGCGCACTGGATCTGGACGGACCTGCTGGAGCCGACCGCCGGATACGAACTCCCGGACGCGGTGCGAAAACACCCGGCCTACCGGCGGGCGGCCCTGCTCAGCCAGGAATTCGCCGCCTGGTACAACGACCTCTGTTCGCTCCCGAAGGAAATAGCGGGCGACGAGGTGCACAATCTCGGAATCAGCCTCATCACCCATGAGGAGCTGACCCTGGAAAAAGCAGTCGCGGAAGTCAGGCACCGGGTCGAGGAATGCATCACGGAATTCCTCGACCGGGAGCGGGAGGCATTGCGGTTCGCCGACGAACTCGAAGACGGCAGCGTCCGGGGAAAGGAACTGAGCGCCGCCGTGCGGGCCTGCCTGAGCAATATGCGGAACTGGTTCAGTTCCGTCTACTGGTTCCACCACGAGTCCGGCCGGTACATGGTCGACAGCTGGGACGACCGGTCCACGCCCCCGTACGTCAACAACGAAGCGGCAGGTGAGAAATGACCGTCGAGTCTGTGAAGCCGGAGACCGCCCCGGCCGCCGAGCTGCGCGAGCCGCCCCGGGCGGGCGGCGGGATGCCCGGTCTCGGACACGGCTGGAAGCTGGCGCGCGACCCGCTGGCGTTCATGTCCGGGCTGCGCGCGCACGGGGACGTGGTGCGCCTGAAGCTCGGGCCGAAGACGGTCTACGCCGTCACCACCCCCGACCTCACCGGCGCGCTGGCGCTGAGCAACGACTACATCATCTCCGGGCCGCTGTGGGAGTCACTGGAGGACCTGCTCGGCAAGGAGGGCGTGGCCACCGCGAACGGCCCGCTCCACCGGCGCCAGCGGCGTACCATCCAGCCCGCCTTCCGGCTCGACGCCATCCCCGCCTACGGCCCGATCATGGAGGAGGAGGCGCACGCCCTCACCGAGCGGTGGAAGGCGGGGGAGACCATCGACTGCACCTCCGAGTCGTTCCGGGTGGCCGTGCGCATCGCCGCCCGCTGCCTGCTGCGTGGCGACTTCATGGACGAACGGGCCGAGCGGCTGGGCGGGGCCCTCGCGACCGTCTTCCGCGGGATGTACCGGCGGATGGTGGTCCCGCTCGGACCGCTCCACAGGCTGCCCCTCCCGGCGAACCGGAAATTCAACCGGGCTTTGGCCGATTTGCATCTCCTGGTCGACGAGATCGTCGCCGAACGCCGCACATCCGGTCAAAAGCCGGACGATTTGCTGACGGCATTGCTGGAGGCGAAGGACGAGAATGGCGACCCCATCGGGGAACAGGAGATCCACGACCAGGTCGTCGCCATCCTCACCCCCGGCAGCGAAACCGTGGCCTCCATGATCATGTGGCTGTTGCACGCGCTCGCGCAACATCCCGAACACGGCGACCGGGTGCGTGACGAAGTGGAAGCCGTGACCGGTGGGCGGCCGGTGGCATTCGAAGACGTCCGAGCACTCAGGCACACCAACAATGTCATCATCGAGTGCATGCGTCTGAGTCCGGCTGTCTGGATTCTGACGCGCCGGGCGGTACGGGACACGGAACTCGGCGGACACCGCATTCCGGCCGGTGCGGACATCATCTACAGCCCGTACGCCATCCAGCGCGATGCCGGGTCGTACGACCGGCATCTGGAGTTCGACCCCGACCGCTGGCTGCCGGAGCGGGCCAAGGACATCCCGAAATTCGCCATGACCCCGTTTGGCGTGGGCAACCGCAAGTGCCCGAGCGACCACTTCTCGATGGCCCTGCTGACGCTGGTCACGGCGGCGCTGGCCGGCAGGTACCGGTTCGAGCAGGTGCCCGGGTCCAAGGACGTCACCCGGGTCGGCATCACGCTCAGGCCGCACGACCTGCGGGTGCGCGCGGTGCCGAGATGAGCGCCGGGCGACCGTGACCGTCAGGCGGCCTCCGGGCCCCTGAAGGTCCGCCGGTAGGTGTTCGGCGTGGTGCCGACCGCCCGGACGAAGTGGTGGCGCAGCGCGGCCGCGTTGCCGAACCCGGTCCGGCCGGCGATCGCGTCCATCGTCTCGTCCGTGGCTTCCAGCAGCCGCTGGGCCAGCAGCACGCGCTGGCGCAGGATCCAGCGGTAGGGGGTCGTCCCCGTCTCCTGCTGGAAGCGGCGGGCGAACGTACGCGGGGACATGTGGGCGTGGGCGGCCAGTTGCTCGACGGTGACCTCCTCGTCGAGATGCCGCTCCATCCACGCCAGCACCTCACCGATCGTGTCCGCCGCGGTACGCGGCAGCGGGCGTTCGATGTACTGGGCCTGGCCGCCGTCGCGGTGCGGCGGCACCACCATGCGCCGGGCGATCCTGTTGGCCACCTCGCTGCCCTGCTCCTTGCGGACCAGGTGCAGACAGGCGTCGATGCCGGCGGCCGTGCCGGCGGAGGTGATCACCGGGTCCTCGTCGACGTAGAGCACGTCCGGCTCCACGGCCACCCGGGGGTACCGCCGTGCGAGGTCCTCGGCGTGCTTCCAGTGCACGGCGCAGCGGCGGCCGTCCAGCAGCCCGGCGGCGGCCAGTACGAAGGCGCCGGAGCAGACGCTGAGCACCCGGGCACCGCGGTCCACCCCGCGCCGCAGGGCGTCCAGCAGCTCCGGCGGGAACGCACGGGACGCGAAGCCCTGCCCGGCCGGCACCGCGATCAGGTCGGCCGACTCCAGCCGCTCCAGGCCGTGCTCGACCTGGAGGGAGAAGCCCGAGTTCATGCGCAGGGACGGGCCCTCGGCCGAGGCGACCGCGAAGTCGTACACCGGCAGGCCGTCGTCGCTGCGGTCGGTGCCGAAGACCTCGCACACCACACCCAGTTCGAAGGGGTTCACACCGTCGAGCAGAGCGACGGCCACGTTCTGCAGCATGTCCCCAGTGTGCCCCGCCGCTGGCAGTAATTCGAGGGTCTACGGCAGTACTGCCACTGACCGTGAGGAGCGATCGGCGCGACAGTGGTGTCCATGAACACGAACCAGATGGAAGCACTCGTCGGAATGAGCGCCGTCCTCGGCACGCTGGTCCTCCTGGTCCTCCCGTCCGTGATCGGCCTGGTGCGCGACCGGCGCATCGACCGTCGGATCCGGGAGGCCCAGGAGGCCCGCGAAGGCGCCGCGGCTCAGAAGTCCTCGTCCAGGTCGACGGTGCCCTCCACCGCCAACTGGTACGCCGAGGGCCGCCGCTCGAAGAAGTTGGTCAGCTCCTGAACCCCCTGGAGCTCCATGAAGGAGAACGGGTTCTCGGAGCCGTACACCGGGGCGAAGCCCAGGCGGGTCAGCCGCTGGTCGGCGACGCACTCCAGGTACTGCCGCATCGACTCGGTGTTCATGCCCGGCAGGCCGTCACCGCACAGGTCGCGCGCGAACTGCAGCTCGGCCTCGACGGCCTCCCGGAGCATGTCCGTCACCTGCTGCCGCAGCCGGTCGTCGAACAGCTCCGGCTCCTCCTTGCGGACGGTGTCGACCACGTCGAACGCGAAGGACATGTGCATCGTCTCGTCGCGGAACACCCAGTTGGTGCCGGTGGCCAGACCGTGCAGCAGGCCCCGGCTGCGGAACCAGTAGACGTAGGCGAAGGCGCCGTAGAAGAACAGGCCCTCGATGCACGCGGCGAAGCAGATGAGGTTGAGCAGGAAGCGGCGGCGGTCCGCCTGCGTCTCCAGCCGGTCGAGCTTCTCCACCGAGTCCATCCACCTGAAGCAGAACTCCGCCTTCTCGCGGATGGACGGGATGTTCTCCACCGCCGCGAAGGCCGCCGCGCGGTCCTCCGGGTCGGGGAGATAGGTGTCGAGCAGCGTCAGATAGAACTGGACGTGCACGGCCTCCTCGAAGAGCTGGCGGCTCAGGTACAGCCGCGCCTCGGGGGAGTTGATGTGCCTGTACAGCGTCAGCACCAGGTTGTTCGCGACGATCGAGTCGCCCGTCGCGAAGAAGGCGACCAGCCGGCCGATCAGGTGCTGCTCCGCGGGGGACAGCTTGGCGAGGTCGGCGACGTCGGAGTGCAGGTCGACCTCCTCCACGGTCCAGGTGGTCTTGATGGCGTCCCGGTAGCGCTCGTAGAAGTCCGGGTAGCGCATGGGGCGCAGGGTGAGTTCGAAGCCGGGGTCGAGAAGGTTCTGAGTCATAGCAGTCGGCGCGAAGCGCCGTCCTCCAGCGGTTGCGGTCGGGTGGCGGTCGGGAATTACTGGCAGGCCTCGCAGGACTCGGGGTTCTCAAGGGAGCAGGCGACCGCGTCGGGGTCGGGGGTGGCCTGCACGGGGACGGTGGCCCGGGCGGCGCGGGCGATGCGGGTCGCCGGGCGCGAGCGCAGGTAGTACGTCGTCTTCAGCCCGGACTTCCAGGCGTAGGCGTACATCGATGAGAGCTTGCCGATGGTCGGCGTCTCCAGGAAGAGGTTCAGGGACTGGGACTGGTCCAGGAACGGGGTCCTGGCCGCCGCCATGTCGATCAGGCCGCGTTGCGGTATCTCCCAGGCCGTGCGGTAGAGCGCGCGGACGTCCTCGGGGATCCAGGCGAAGCCCTGCACCGAGCCGTTCGCCTCGCGCAGGGCCTCCCGGGTACGGGCGTCCCACACGCCGAGCCGCTTCAGCTCGTCCACCAGGTAGGAGTTGACCTGGAGGAACTCACCGGACAGCGTCTCGCGCTTGAACAGGTTGGACACCTGCGGCTCGATGCATTCGTACACGCCCGCGATGGAGGCGATGGTCGCGGTGGGCGCGATGGCGAGGAGGAGGGAGTTGCGCAGACCGGTCGCGGCGATGCGCTCGCGCAGGGCCGCCCAGCGCTCCGGCCAGGTCGGCTGCGTGTCGTAGTGGTCGGGGTGCAGCACGCCCCGGGCCGTGCGGGTCTTCTCCCAGGCCGGCAGCGGGCCGATGGGGGTCCCCCCTGCACCGGAGCTTGTCGTAGGTGCTTGGGGGCGCTCGGCGAGGTCGGCGGAGGCCTCGTACGCGGCGAGCATGACGCGCTCCGCGATGCGGGTCGACAGGGCCTTCGCCTCGGGCGAGTCGAAGGGCAGGCGCAGCTTGAAGAAGACGTCCTGCAGGCCCATCGCGCCGAGGCCGACGGGACGCCAGCGGGCGTTGGAGCGGCTCGCCTGCTCGGTCGGGTAGAAGTTGATGTCCACGACCCGGTCGAGGAACGTCACGGCCGTGCGGACGGTGGCGTCCAGCCGCTCCCAGTCGAGGTCGCCGGTCGTCGTGTCGACGAACGCGCCGAGGTTCACCGAGCCCAGGTTGCAGACCGCCGTCTCCCCGTCGCTGGTGACCTCCAGGATCTCCGTGCAGAGGTTGGAGGAGTGCACGACGTGGCCCGGCTCGGCCGTCTGGTTGGCGGTGCGGTTGGCGGCGTCCTTGAAGGTCATCCAGCCGTTGCCGGTCTGCGCGAGGGTGCGCATCATCCGGCCGTACAGCTCGCGCGCGGGCAGGGACTTGCGGGCCAGGCCCTTCGCCTCGGCGGCGCGGTACGCGGCGTCGAACGCCTCGCCCCACAGGTCGACCAGTTCGGGCACGTCCGAGGGCGAGAAGAGGGACCACCGCGCGTCGGCGTTGACGCGGCGCATGAACTCGTCCGGGACCCAGTGCGCCAGGTTCAGGTTGTGCGTGCGGCGGGCGTCCTCGCCGGTGTTGTCGCGCAGCTCCAGGAACTCCTCGATGTCGGCGTGCCAGGTCTCCAGGTAGACGGCGGCGGCGCCCTTGCGGCGGCCGCCCTGGTTCACGGCGGCGACCGAGGCGTCGAGGGTCTTCAGGAACGGGACGATGCCGTTGGAGTGGCCGTTGGTGCCGCGGATCAGCGAACCGCGGGCGCGGATCCGGGAGTAGGAGAGGCCGATGCCGCCGGCGTGCTTCGACAGGCGGGCGACCTGGTGGTAGCGGTCGTAGAGGGAGTCCAGCTCGTCCTTGGGGGAGTCGAGGAGGTAGCAGGACGACATCTGGGGGTGCCGGGTGCCGGAGTTGAAGAGGGTGGGGGAGGAGGGCAGGTAGTCCAGGCGGCTCATGAGCCCGTAGAGGTCGGCGACCTCGTCGACGGAGCGGCCGGTGTCGTCCTCGGCGAGGCCCGCGGCGACCCGCAGCATGAAGTGCTGGGGCGTCTCGACGACCTTGCGGGTGATCGGGTGCCGGAGCAGGTAGCGGCTGTGCAGGGTGCGCAGTCCGAAGTAGCCGAAGCGGTCGTCGGCGCCGGTGTCGATCAGGGCGTCGAGCCGGGCGGCGTGCAGCCGGACGAACTCCGCGGTGCGGTCGGCGATGAGGCCCTCGCGGTGGCCGACGGCGACCGATTCCGTGAAGGACGTGACGCCCTGGGAGGCGGCCTCCTCGCGGATGCCGAGGGTGAGCAGCCGGGCGGCAAGCCGGGAGTAGGCGGGGTCCTCGGAGATCAGTCCGGCGGCCGCCTCGGTGGCCAGCTCGCGCAACTCCGCCTCGTCGGCCTCCGCCGACCGGCCGCGCAGCGCGGCGGCGACGACCCGGCCGGGGTCGGCGTCGGGGAGGTCGGCGGTCAGCTCGGTCAGGGTCCGCAGCAGCGCGGCACCGGGAGCGTCGGGCTCTTCTTCGGCGGCTGAGACCGGATCGGCTGGCGCGATGGTCACGTGGGGCTCTCCCTCGCTCGGCACGTAGGCCTCGTCGAGGGCAGGGGGCAGCACACGAGCGCACGCGGCGTCGCGTCCACCGGCCCATTCCACGAGGCCCGGACGTCTGGGCACACCGGCCGGTCGGCCGGGTGCGCTGTCGGCAGGTCCTCGGACTGGCCCGGGCCCGTGGGAACAGGCCTCGGTACACCGTTGCGGGACAGTTCCGGATTCGCACCGGATTCCCCTGCGGCGACAGCGAGCATGAGCATACATCTTGTGTCGGGTTCCGGCCGCACCCCCAGATGTTGTGTCGGATACGGCAGCGGGCCGCCGTGACGCGTTCTCACGGCGGCCCGCTGGGAGGTGCCGGCGGTGTGTCACGCGGTTCCCCGCGCCCCTGAGGTCGGTGCGGGGAACCGCCCGGGGTCAGTGCGAGGAACCGGCGGTGGCGGGCGGCAGTTCGACCTGCACCCCGGGGTCGCCCGCGTCCGCCGTGTAGTCCTCCGGCTTGGTCTCGTCGACGCCGTCGGGAGCCTTCACGGCCTTGAGGACGAAGGTCAGCACCACCGTCACCACCACGTTCAGCACGAACGCCGTGAGGCCGATGTAGCCGATCTCGCCGATGCCCGGGATCTCCTTCGCCGAACCGCCGAAGTGCTTCTGCGTCGGGGAGGCCACCCCGTACGCGGCGACCGTGCCGTAGACCATGCCGACCGCCCAGCCCGCGAGCAGCGCCCAGCGGTGGAACCAGCGGGTGAACAGGCCGCCGACCAGGGCCGGGAAGGTCTGCAGGATCCAGATGCCGCCGAGCAGCTGGAAGTTGATGGCGACCGTCTTGTCCATGGTGAGGACGAAGGCCAGGGCGCCCACCTTCACCAGCAGGGACACCAGCTTGGAGACCTTGGTCTCCTGCTCGGGCGTGGCGTCCGGCTTGAGGAAGTCCTTGTAGATGTTGCGGGTGAACAGGTTCGCGGCCGCGATGGACATGATGGCCGCCGGCACCAGCGCGCCGATGCCGATGGCCGCGAAGGCCACCCCCGCGAACCAGTCCGGGAACATCGTCTCGAACAGCTGCGGAATCGCCAGCTGCCCGTTCTGCACCTTGATGCCGGCCGCGATCGCCATGAAGCCGAGCAGGGCCAGCAGACCCAGCATCAGCGAGTACAGCGGCAGGATCGTGGTGTTGCGGCGGATCACCTCACGGCTCTTGGAAGACAGCGTCGCCGTGATGGAGTGCGGGTACATGAACAGCGCCAGCGCGGAGCCCAGCGCCAGCGTGGCGTAGGTCCACTGGCCCGCCTCCGGCGGCGTCAGCGCACCGCGGGGCGCGCCCGTCGCCGGGTTGGTCTGGCTGTACGCCTCGCTCGCCTTGGCGAAGATGTCGTCGAAACCGCCCAGTTTGATCGGGATGTAGATGATCGCCACCGCGATGACGATGTAGATCAGCGTGTCCTTCACGAACGCGATGAGCGCGGGGGCCCGCAGACCCGACGAGTACGTGTACGCCGCGAGCACGCCGAACGCGATCAGCAGCGGCAGGTCCTTGACGAACCAGTTGGTGTTCTCGCCGCCGCCCACGCCCATCACGTCCAGCACGGCCTGGATGCCGACCAGTTGGAGTGCGATGTAGGGCATCGTCGCGAGGATGCCGGTGAGGGCCACCGCCAGGGAGAGGCCCTTGGAACCGAAGCGGCCGCGCACGAAGTCGGACGTCGTCACGTAGCCGTGCTTGTGGGACACCGACCACAGGCGGGGGAGGAAGGTGAAGATCAGCGGGTACACCAGGATCGTGTACGGCACCGCGAAGAAGCCCGCCGCGCCCGCCGCGTAGATGGCCGCCGGCACCGCCACGAAGGTGTAGGCCGTGTACAGGTCGCCGCCCAGCAGGAACCAGGTGACCCAGGTGCCGAACGAGCGGCCGCCCAGGCCCCACTCGTCGAGGCTGTGCTCGTTCTCGGCCTTGCGCCAGCGCGAGGCCAGGAAGCCCATGACCGTCACGGCCAGGAAGAAGAAGATGAAGACGGCGAGCGCGACGCCGTTCACGCCGTCCTTCACCGCGACGCACCGCCCTTCGAGGCCGCACGGGCGCGCTGGTCACGCTGCCACAGCTTGTAGGCGACCATCGTCAGCCCGGTCGAGATCAGCACCCACGCCATCTGGTACCAGTAGAAGAACGGGATCCCGATGAAGGCCGGGTCGGTCCTGGCGTACGAGCCGACCCACAGCATGGCCACGAACGGTGCTGCGAGTAAGACGGCGATGGCGACGCGTACGGGCGTCACCACCGGACCTCTTCTGGATTCTGGGGCTTGCGACATCTGGCGGCTCCGTCCCCTCAGTGATCACCTGGGCAATGCGCAGGCAATCTAGGTCAGCGCGGGCCGACAGCGGAACCCCTCGTCCGTGATGCGGTACCCAAAAGCAACCGGCTCTTCACCGGTGCGCCGCACTATTCCTGAGGGCGCTTCAGGCGGGCGACGAACTTGTACCTGTCCCCGCGGTACACCGACCGCACCCACTCCACCGGCCGGCCCTCGCGGTCCAGCGAGTGCCGGGACAGCATCAGCATCGGCAGGCCGACGTCCGTGCCGAGCAGCCCGGCCTCGCGCGGCGTGGCGAGCGAGGTCTCGATGGTCTCCTCCGCCTCCGCGAGACGGACGTCGTAGACCTCCGCGAGCGCGGTGTAGAGCGACGTGTACTTCACCAGGGACCGGCGCAGGGCCGGGAAGCGCTTCGCGCTCAGGTGCGTGGTCTCGATGGCCATCGGCTCGCCGTTTGCCATGCGCAGCCGCTCGATGCGCAGCACGCGCCCGCCGGGCGAGATGTCCAGCAGTCCGGCCAGGCGGTCGTCGGCGGTGACGTAGCCGATGTCCAGCAGTTGCGAGGTGGGTTCGAGGCCCTGGGCGCGCATGTCCTCGGTGTACGAAGTCAGCTGCAGGGCCTGCGAGACCTTGGGCTTGGCGACGAACGTGCCCTTGCCCTGGATGCGCTCCAGCCGGCCCTCGACGACCAGTTCCTGCAGCGCCTGGCGCACGGTGGTGCGCGAGGTGTCGAACTCCGTCGCCAGCGTGCGCTCGGGCGGGACGGGCGTGCCGGGCGCCTGGGTCTCGGTCATGTCGAGCAGGTGCTTCTTCAGGCGGTAGTACTTGGGCACGCGTGCGGTACGGACGGGCGCCCCGGTCTCGTTCTCCGCACTGCTGACGTCGGTGCTCATGCTCCGCCTTCCCGGCTGGGTGTGCCGACACGATCTCACCTGTATACCGTCGGCGCTTCTTTTGGTCTAGTCCATCATGCGGTGTGGTCTACCCGCAGTATGCCGTGTGCACCAGGTTTTTCGCTGCCTTCTTACTTAAAGGTTCCTGCATATGTAGGTCGCATAACGGCTGGTCAGGGCGGTATCGGGACTCTTGACAGGCCTTCTGGCCTGGTCCAAGCTCCCCCTACTGGTCTACACCATTGGTCCAGGTCCTGGTGCCCCATGTCTCACCGCGGGGAGCAGGGGGGTTTGTGGCATCCCTGAGGAGGGTGGCGTGAAGCGCAAGCTGATATCCGCGATCGGTGTCGCGGGCATGATGGTCTCCATCGCGGCATGCGGGGGCGAGGGCGACGGTGGCTCCGACAAGGGCGCGGACGCCAAGGAGCTGACCGTCTGGCTCACCGTCGACGCGCAGAACAACTGGCCCGAGCTGGTGAAGGCCGCCGACGCCGCGGTGCGGAAGAAGCACCCCGATCTCAAGATCAACCACGAGTACTACGGCTGGCCCGACAAGAACGCCAAGCTCGACGCCGTCCTCGCCACCGACAAAGCCCCCGACGTCGTCGAGATGGGCAACACCGAGATGCTCGGCTACATGGTCAAGGGCGCCTTCGCCCCTCTTGACCAGGGGAAGTTCGACGACTCGGACGCCTGGCTCGACGGCCTGAAGGCCTCCGTCACCTACGAGGGCAAGACCTACGGCGTCCCGTACTACGCCGGCGGCCGCGTCGCCAACTGGCGCAAGGACATCGCCGCCTCCGTCGGTGTGAAGTCGGCGCCTGAGACGTACAAGGAGCTGACCGCCGCCCTCGACAAGATCCAGGAGAAGCAGGGCGACAAGTTCAGCGCCTGGTACCAGCCCACCCGCGACTGGTACGCCGCCATGTCCTTCGTCTACGACGCCGGCGGCGCCATCGCCACCGAGTCGGGTGGCCAGTGGAAGGCCTCGCTCTCCTCGCCCGCGTCTCTCAAGGGCCTGAAGGAGTTCAAGAACGTCGTCGACGACTACATGCACGGCGACAAGACCAAGGACGAGTCCGACCGCTACATCGTCTACGGCCAGGGCAAGTCCGCCATGATCTTCGCGGCCGCCTGGGAGGGCGCGACCGCAGAGGACCCGAAGAACGACAAGAGCGGCAAACTCAAGGGCAACCTCGAGAACTTCGTGATGCCCGGCCCGTCCGGCAAGAACATGCCCGTGTTCCTGGGTGGCTCCGACCTCGCTGTGCCGGTGAAGTCCGACGCGCAGGAGCTGGCCGCCGAGTGGATCAACGCGTTCGCCGGCTCCTCCGGGCAGAAGGGTCTGATGGCCAAGGGCAACCTGCCCAACAACAAGACGGACCTGGCGACCCTCAAGAACGACCCGAAGACGGCGGTCCCCGCCACCGCCGCCGAGTCCAACTGGTTCGTCCCGATGGCCCCCGGCTGGGGCCAGGTCGAGAAGGCGCAGATCCTGCAGACCATGCTGCAGAGCATCGGCACCGGCAAGAAGTCGGTCGAAGCCGCCGCCAAGGAGGCGGACGCCGCGATCGACAAGGTCATCAACACCAAGTGACCCGCGGGTCCGCCGTCCGGGCCGAGCGAGCCGCGGTGCCTCCCCCGCAGGCGCGGCGCGACCCGGACGGCCGGCCCCGAGGGCGGGGCTCCCCCTCGTGGAGCCCCGCCGTTCGACCGACCTGAGGGACCGCCGAGGAGCGCGCGATGAGTGCCGCACACACCACCACCCCCGCCAAGGTGCCGCCACCGCGGCAGGCGCCACCGCCGCCCCCCGTGGCCCGGCGGCCGCACGGGCAGCGCAAGACGTCGGGCGGGGCCGCGGTCCCCTGGCTGCTGCTCGCGCCGTGTCTGCTGATCCTCGCCCTGGTCATGGGCTATCCCCTGGCCCGCCTGGTCACCCTGTCCTTCCAGACGTTCGGCCAGTCGCAGCTGTGGGGCTTCCAGCCCGCCGAGAGCGCCGGGCTCGACAACTTCGCCAAGGTGCTGGGCGACGGCGAGTTCTGGGCCGTCGTGCTGCGCACGATCGTCTTCGCCGGAGGGGCCGTCGTCCTCACGATGGTGATCGGTATGGCCCTCGCCCTGCTGCTCCAGCGGATCTCGGGCTGGCTGAAGATCCTCATCAACATCGTGCTGGTGGCCAGCTGGGGCATGCCCGTGATCGTGGCGACCACCGTCTTCAAGTGGCTCTTCGACTCGGACTACGGCGTCTTCAACGCGCTGCTCAGCAGACTGCCCGGCGTCGACATGATCGGCCACAACTGGTTCGCCAGCGGCCCCGAGGGCCTGGCCGTGATCATGCTGCTGGTGGTCTGGGGAGCCGTGCCCTTCGTGGTCATCACGCTCAGCGCCGGTCTCACCCAGGTGCCGAGGGAACTGGAGGAGGCGGCCCGTCTGGACGGCGCCACGTCCTGGGGCGTCTTCCGCTACGTCACCCTGCCCGTCCTCAAGCCGATCATCGTGATGCTCACGACCCTGTCGGTCATCTGGGACATGGGCGTGTTCCCCCAGGTGTTCGTCATGCGCGGCGGCCACCCCGAGCCGGAGTTCCAGGTGCTCAACACCTACTCCTACGACCGGGCCTTCGTCGTCAACGACTACGCCCAGGGCTCGGCCATCGCACTGATCACCGTCCTGCTGCTGCTCGGCGTGGTCGCCGTCTACATGCGGCAGATGCTGAAGATTGGAGAGGTCGAATGAGCACCTTCGCCGGAGCCGGCCGCCAGAAGTCGCGGCTCGGCTGGAACCTCCTCGGACTCCTGGTCTTCCTCGTCGCCGGCTTCCCGCTCTACTGGATGCTCAACACGGCGTTCAAGCCCGCCGGGGACGCCATCGACCCGGACCCGAGCCTGCTCCCGACCGGCCTCACCCTCGACAACTTCGGCCGGGCGCTGGACATCGCCGACTTCTGGGGCCCCGTGGGCCGCAGCCTGGTGGTGTCGCTGGCGGTCGTCGTCGTCGGCATGGCCGTCGGGCTGCTGGCAGCGCTCGCCATCTCACGGTTCGCCTTCCGCGGCCGCAAGATCGTGATCGTCGGCATCCTGGCCGTCCAGATGGTCCCGCTGGTCGCCATGATCATCCCGGTGTTCCTGCTGCTCAACGACCTGGGCCAGTACGACCGGCTGACCGGCCTCATCATCACCTACCTGACCTTCGTCCTGCCGTTCACGGTCTGGACGCTGCGGGGCTTCATCGTCAACATCCCGCGGGAACTGGAGGAGGCGGCCATGGTCGACGGCTGCTCCCGCACCAGCGCCTTCCTCCGGGTCGTCTTCCCGCTCCTGGCCCCCGGGATGGTCGCCACCTCGGTCTACGGTTTCATCCAGGCCTGGAACGAGTACCTCTACGCCCTGATGCTCCTGAGCCAGAGGAACCAGACCGCGACCGTCTGGCTCGGCAACTTCACCACCAAGCACGGCACCGAATACGCCCCGATGATGGCCGGAGCCACGATGATGGCCGTGCCGATCGTCGCCCTCTTCCTCCTCGTCCAGCGCAAGATGGCCGCGGGCCTGACCGCGGGCGCCGTGAAGGGATGACCTCACCCGATGACGACACTCGCCAGCGGCACCGACACGCTCACCCGCGACGCCCTGACCGTCCTGCAGCCCGGCTTCACCGGGACCACCGCCCCCGACTGGCTGCTGCGCCGGCTCGGTGAGGGCCTCGCCTCCGTCGGACTGTTCGGCCGCAACATCGCCTCACCCGGCCAACTGGCCGCCCTGACCGCTCAGCTGCGGGCCGAGCGCGACGACGTCCTGGTCGCGATCGACGAGGAGGGCGGTGACGTGACCCGCCTGGAGGTGCGCAGCGGCTCCTCCTTCCCGGGCAACCACGCCCTCGGCGCGGTCGACGACGTGGAGCTGACCCACCAGGTCGCCCACGAACTGGGCCGCCGCCTCGCCGCCTGCGGCGTCAACCTCAACTGGGCCCCCTCCGCCGACGTGAACTCCGACCCGCGCAACCCGGTCATCGGCGTGCGTTCCTTCGGCGCCGACACCGCCCTGGCCGCCCGGCACACCGCCGCCTACGTCACGGGCCTGCAGTCCGCCGGGGTCGCCGCCTGCACCAAGCACTTCCCGGGGCACGGCGACACTGCCGTCGACTCCCATCACGCCCTGCCGCGCATCGACGTCTCCGCAGAGGTGCTGGCCGAGCGTGAACTGACCCCGTTCCGTGCGGCCGTCGCCGCGGGCACACGGGCCGTCATGAGTGCCCACATCCTCGTCCCGGCGCTCGACCCCGACCGCCCGGCCACCCTCTCGCACCGCATCCTCAGCGGCCTGCTCCGCGGCGCACTCGGCTACGACGGCCTCATCGTCACCGACGGCATGGAGATGCGCGCCATCGCCGGCACCTACGGCATCGAACGCGGCAGCGTCCTCGCCATCGCCGCGGGAGCCGACGCGATCTGCGTCGGTGGCGGCCTCGCCGACAACGCCACCGTGCTCCGCCTGCGGGACGCCCTGGTCGCCGCGGTCCGCGCGGGCGACCTCCCGGAGGAACGCCTCGCCGAAGCCGCCGAACGGGTGCGCACCCTGGCCGCCTGGACGGGCACGGCAGGCCCCTCGCCCGAGGACTTCGGCTGTGGCGAGATCGGCCTGCACGCCGCGCGCCGCGCCCTGACGGTCACCGCCGCCCCCGGCCTGGGCAGCCCCTCGGCCTTCGAGCCACTCACCGCACCTCCCTACGTCGCCGCCCTCACCCCCGTCGCCAACATCGCCGTCGGCGACGAGACCCCCTGGGGTGTCGCCGCCGAACTCGTCCACCTCCTGCCCGGAACGGTCACGGGCAGCTTCTCCGCCGCGGACGGTCCGGAGCGCGAAGCCGGGGAGAACGCCGGCCGCGCCGCCCTCCAGGCGGCCGGGCCACGCCGCATCGTCGCCGTCGTCCGCGACGAACACCGCCACCCCTGGATGTCCTCCGCTCTCGACACCCTGCTGGCCGTCCGCCCCGACACGATCATCGTCGAGATGGGCGTCCCGCAGGCCGGACCCCGCGGCGCACTCCACATCGCCACCCACGGCGCGGCCCGCGTCTGCGGGCGGGCGGCGGCCGAGGTGATCGCGGGAGTCACGGGTCCGTAGACCGCACACTCCGGATCAGCGGTTGTAGAGCTGCCCCTGAATGTAGTACTTCTTATACATGAGCGAGCAGGTGCACAACAGGTTGGCCATGGTGCGTGCCGAACGGAAGGTGTCGCGCCAGAGCCTGGCCGAGGCGGTGGGAGCCCACTACCAGACCATCGGCTACATCGAGCGGGGGCAGTACAACCCGAGCCTCGACCTGGCGCTGAAGATCTCCAGGTTCTTCGGACTTCCGGTCGAGGCCCTGTTCTCCCTCGAACCGTTCCGGCCGCTCACGGACGAGGTCTACGGGAGGAACCAGCCATGACGACACCACGCCTGACCCGCTACGACCGGAGCATGCTGCGGCTGATGAACGACCGCCGCGGGGCCGCCTGGTACGCCACGGCCGCCCGTCGCCGCCTGGCCGTCGCCATCCACGTCGCGCTCACCCTGGCCCTCGGCGGGCTGATGGCCTACCTGTTCCTCGCCGAGGGGGAGCCGCTGTGGACCGTCCCCGTGATGGCGGTGCTGCTCCTGCCCTGGATGGTCGCCACCGGCGTCATCAACGGCGCCACCCGAGGTCTGCTGGAACTGCGCGAACACGTCCTCGACGAGCGGCAGTCGGCGGAACGCGATCGCGTCCTGGCCCGGTCCCACCGCATCACGACCCTGCTCCTGCTCACCGCGGCCGCCGCCCTGCTGATCACCGGCGGGCTCGCCGGTGACGCCCCGACGGCCTACGCGGCGCCCCTCCTCATCGCCGTCCTCGTCGTCCACTGGGTCATGCCCCTGTGGGTGGCCGGCCTCCGTGCCCAGGACGAGCCGGCCGAGGACGACGTCAGCGGAGCGGACGTCCAAGGAGCCGGATCCGGCGGCTAGATGCCCTGCCACTCCGGCTTGTTGACGTACGTGTGCCGGAAGTAGTCCGCCAGCTTCAGCTTCGACGCGGCGGCCTCGTCGGCGACGACGGTCGCATGCGGGTGGAGGTGGAGCGCGGACGCCGGGCAGACCGCCGCGACCGGTCCCTCCACCGTCGCCGCGACCGCGTCAGCCTTGCCTTCGCCGGTGGCGAGCAGCACCAGGTGGCGGGCCTCCAGGATGGTGCCTATGCCCTGCGTGATCACGTGGTGCGGCACCTGATCGATGTCGCCGCCGAAGAAGCGGGCGTTGTCGATCCGGGTCTGCTCGGTCAGCGTCTTGATCCGCGTCCGCGACGCCAGCGACGAGCACGGCTCGTTGAACCCGATGTGCCCGTCGGTCCCGATGCCGAGCAGCTGAAGGTCCACACCCCCGGCGTCCGACAGCGCCGTGTCGTACGCCGCGCACGCCCCCGGCACGTCCTCGGCCGTGCCGTCCGGCCCCGTGAACCGGCCCATGCCGATCCCGAGCGGCTCCAGCACCTCCCGCCGCAGCACCGAGCGGTAGGACTCCGGGTGGTCGGCGGGCAGCCCCACGTACTCGTCGAGCTGGGCTATGCGCGCCCGCGAGACGTCCACGGCACCGGAGCGCACCTTGGCCGCCAGCGCCTCGTACACGGGCAGCGGCGTCGATCCGGTCGCCACGCCGAGCAGTGCGTCGGGCTTGCGACGGAGCAGCTGGGCCATGGCCTCGGCGATGAGCTCGCCGCCCGCCTTGGCGTCCGGGACGATGACAACTTCCACGCTGGACCTGCCGATCTGAGAGAGATGCTCACCTGGGACTGGACCTGGGAGGCGTCAATGGGTCATGTGGTTTAGACCAATCTAACAGAGCGGGGACGTCGCTCCCAGGGTGACGGCGGCCGCTCCCGGGGAGGTCAGGGTCTTGCGCGGGCGCGCCCCGGACCGGGGGAGTGGAACGGAAGGTGCGGCCGCCCGCACCCCGGAAGGAGGCCGGCGCGGCCGCGGGCGTGGCCGGGTTCGTGCTGCCCACGGACGGCGTGCCCGTGGAGGCCCAGCCTGTCCTGGAGGCCATCCCCCTGCAACGGCTCGCCTACGAGACCACGATCGCGCGCGGCTCGGACCCGGACGCACCGCGCGCCTTGGTGAAGGTGACGCAGACCCGCTGAGGGCGCAGGGGGAGCCGACCCATGCACCATGGGGCAGGGGACGCACCACCGGACGACTCCTGGCCCCAGTGGACCCGGAGCCGGCTGAGTCAGCGAACCGCCCGTCACATCGACCCAGCTCCCCGTCACCCATCGCGCCGCGTCCGCGACGAGGAGCGCCACCACGTCGGCGACCTCGGTGGGCTTCCCCGCTCCGCCGAGCGCCGATATCGCCACTGCCCTCGCCCAGCCATCGGGACTTCCGCGCAGCAGGCCCGCCGTGTTGTCGGTATCGATGATCCCCGGCGCCACCGAGTTCACCGTGATGCCCCGGGGGCCAGCACCTTGGACAGGTCGCGGGAGAGGACGTCCAGCGCGCCCTTCGTCATGGCGTACGCCGCGTTGTCCGGTATCACCGCGGTACGGGCGAGCCCCGACGAGACGTTGACGACACGGCCGCAGTCCCGCAGCCGCCTCATGCCGTGCTTGACGATGAAGAACGGCGCCTTCACGTTCACCGCGAAGATCTCGTCGTACTCCCGCTCCTCCAGCTCCGGGATCGGACGCGAGGTGCCGATCCCCGCGTTGTGCACCAGGACGTCCAGGCCGTCCGCGTGCCGGTCGAACCGCTCCCAGAGCGCCTCGGCGTCCCCGGGTGTGCCCAGCTCGGCGCCCTGGGCGAACGCAGAGCCCCCCTCCGCCTCGATCGCCGCCACCGTCTCCTTCGCAGCCGTCCCGTTCCTGCCGTAGTGCACCGCGACCCGCGCGCCGTCCCGCGCCAGCCGCTCGGCGATCCCTCGACCGATGCCCCTGCTCGCCCCCCTGGACGAGTGCCGTCCTGCCCGTGAGCGCGCCCATGGCGGCCCCCCCTCGCATTTAGCTAGTGGTCGCTACAGAAATGACCGTACAGCAGCCCGCAGACATTTCTCTAGTGCCCGCTATAAAATGCACCCCATGGTGAACGAGGGCGGAACGAACGCCGCGGGCCAGCCCAGGGGAAGGCCTCGCGGGCGCCCCCGCTCCTTCGATCGTGGGACCGCGCTGGAGAAGGCCCTCCTCGCCTTCTGGGAGCACGGCTACGAGGCGACGTCCGTCTCCGACCTCACCCGCGTCATGGACATCGGCGCCCCCAGCCTCTACGCGGCCTTCGGTGACAAGCGGTCCCTCTTCGACGAGGTCGTGCGCGTCTACGGCGCGCGCTACGGGTCGTTCGCCGACCGGGCTCTCGCCGAGGAGCCCACCGCACGGGCCGCCGTCGCGCGCACGCTGCGCGAGGCGGCCACCGCCTACACGGAGTCCGGCCATCCGCACGGCTGTCTCGTGGTGCACGCCGCCGCGAACTGTTCGACCCCCGAGGTCGAACAGTCGCTGCGGGAGCGCCGCAACGCCGACATCGCCGCGTTCGAGAGCCGCATCAGAGCCGACGTGGCCGCCGGTGTGCTGCCACCGGACACCGATGCCGCCGCGCTGGCGCGCCATACCGGGGCGATGATCCAGGGCATGTCACAACAGGCGCGGGACGGGGCGAGCCGGGAGGAACTGGCGGCGGTCGCCGAAATTGCCATGTCCATCTGGCCCCGCACGGGAACCCGTACGGGTTAGGCTGCGTGGTGGACGCTCGCCTGTCCGGCGGGGCGCCGAAGTGACAACGACAAAAAGCCTCCCACGCATGGACACCCGTGAGTGGTCTAGTCCACAATGCGTCATGAGAGCGCGTGTGCGACGCGCACCAGCCTCCGCCTTCCCCGCACAGGAAGGCGGATCGAGGAACCGAGGCTCTCTGCCCTGACTGCCCCGGCTCCTCATCCTTCGGCCGACCGGGACCGCACACCCCACGGCCGATACTGCTCCGGGCTGCGGTGCCGGGAGGGTTGAGGGTCCCTCTCAGCGCCGCGGCCCGCGGGTGTTCCGAAGATCCGTCGGCCCGGGGCCGCCGATGTCCCGGACCCCTTGTATTTCAGGGCCGTACGAACGCCCGGGTACGCTCGCCCCGTGCCCTCCATGAACGAACTCGTACGCCAGCACACCGCTCTCGACGACACCGCTCTCGAGTGGTTGCACCTGCTGGTCTCGGAGTGGCAGCTGCTCTCCGACCTCTCCTTCGCCGACCTGGTCCTCTGGGTCCCCACCAGCGACGGCACCCGGTACGTCTCGGTCGCGCAGATGCGGCCCAACACCGGCCCGACCTCGTACCAGGACGACATGGTGGGTCATCTCGTCCCGCGCGGCCGCCGGCCGATGCTGGACACAGCCCTCGACGAGGGCCGCATCGTGCGCGAGGGCGACCCGGAGTGGCGCGAGGAGGTCCCCGTCCGCGTCGAGTCGATCCCCGTGCGGCGGGAGGGGCGCGTCCTCGGGGTCATCGCGCGCAACACCAATCTCCTCACCGTCCGCACCCCCAGCCGGCTGGAGCTCACGTACCTGCAGAGCGCCTCCGACCTCGCACAGATGATCGCTGCTGGTTCCTTCCCGTTCGCGAACCAGCAGCTCGACATGGACGCCTCGCCCCGGGTGGGCGACGGACTGATCCGGGTCGACGCCGACGGCATCGTCCAGTACGCCTCCCCGAACGCCCTGTCCGCCTACCACCGGCTCGGGCTCGCCTCCGACCTCGTCGGCCAGCACCTCGGCAGGACCACCGCGGAACTCGCCCCGACGCGGGGGCCGGTGGACGAGGCGCTGGCCAAGGTTGCCAGCGGCTGGGCGCCCCGCGAGTTCGAGATCGAGGCCAACTACGGGGTGATCCAGTTCCGGGCGATCCCTCTCAAACCCAAGGGCACCCGCATCGGCTCGCTGGTGCTCCTCCGTGACGTCACGGAACTGCGTCGCCGCGAACGCGAGTTGATCACCAAGGACGCGACCATCCGCGAGATCCACCACCGGGTCAAGAACAACCTCCAGACCGTGGCGGCCCTGCTCCGGCTCCAGGCCCGCCGCATCGAGTCCGACCGCGGCCGCGAGGCTCTCGAGGAGGCGGTGCGCCGGGTCGGATCGATTGCGATCGTCCACGAGACGCTCTCCCAGAACCTGGACGAACGCGTCGAGTTCGACGACATCGCCGACCGCGTGCTGGCGATGGTGGCGGAGATCTCCCCCGGCAAGGTCACCGGCCGGCGCACCGGACGCTTCGGCATCCTCGACGCGGAGGTCGCCACTCCGCTGTCGATGGTGCTGACCGAGGTCCTTCAGAACGCGCTGGAACACGGCTTCCGTGAGGGCGACACCGGTTCGGTCGAGGTGGCGGCGGTCCGCGGCGGCACCACGAAGGAGGCCCGCCTGCTGGTCACCGTCCAGGACGACGGCGTGGGACTGCCGACGGGCTTCGATCCGCACACCGCCGGCAATCTCGGGCTGCAGATCGTGCGCACTCTGGTGGAGGGCGAGTTGGGCGGCACCTTCGACATGGTCCCGGCCCCGGAGCGCGGCACCCGTGTGATCTTGGACATTCCGGTGCGGTCCCAGAAGTGAACCGGGCCGAGGGGTGAACAGATCCAAGAGGTGAACAGCCCCAAGGACCGGAGAAGGTGAGCCGGCCGCTGGAAAGCATTGAGCCCCGGGCCATCGAGTGGACCGGGGCTTAAGCTCGTTGCTGCTTAACTAAGCGCATCGGGGGAACTGCGCGCTGCGGCTCGGGGGCGGGAGATGCGTACTCGCCGTCAGCGAAGTGATGCCGACAGGCACACGCGCCGCCAAGCTCAGGCTGTCAGCAGGGGTGGGATGTCAGGCGGAGGCCTGACGAGCCCGGTTGCGGGCGGCGCGGCGCTTCATGGCGCGGCGCTCGTCCTCGCTGAGACCACCCCAGACGCCGGAGTCCTGACCGGACTCGAGCGCCCACTGCAGACACTGCTCGATCACCGGGCAGCGACGGCAGACGGCCTTGGCTTCCTCGATCTGCAGCAGCGCAGGACCGGTGTTGCCGATGGGGAAGAAGAGCTCGGGGTCTTCCTCGCGGCAAACGGCGTTGTGACGCCAGTCCATGGCTGCTACCTCTCCTTGATATTACGTGCAAGTGCTTGTGAATGTGAACGCTTTCACGAATCCCTCAACAAGTGAAGGGCCGATCGCCAGTTCCCCGGCGTGGGTCCGGTGAGTTGAAGAGGGGTTCCGGTGATCAGTGGAGGCCGATGTCGCGGGCCGTCCCGATCGCCACGTAGAGACTCGCAAACCTCAGCGGCGGATACAACCCCTACCGGAAAGTTTTTTTTGATTCTTCGGTGTCGACTAGGTCACAGCCGTACTTCCATGGGGTGGACCCTGGCCTAAACGTTCGAGTGAAAGGACTTTAGCCAGTTCTGCTCACACAATCACACGCAGTGCACGGCGTACGCCTGTGAACGTCACGCTGGTTCGCAGCCCCAGGTGGTCACCGTCCATCTGGAGGGGCAGGGGCACCTTCGAATGCAAGGTGAACTGCGTCAAGTCGTGCAGCGAGGTGGCGTGTTTACCCTTGGGTCCCCGCTCGGGGGACGAAGTGAGCAACTGGGTGCCATACCGGGCAACGGCGGCGGTCGACAGGCGGCTGAGAGCGAAGATGTCGAGGCCGGTATCGAACGAGGCCTTAGGTGCCGCGTAGATCGGGCGATTCCCCAGAAACGTCCACGGGGAGGTGTTCGAGACTATGGACAGCACCAGATCGGTCACCGGTTCCTCGCCGGCCCGCTCGAGGGTGATCGTCCCGCTCGTGCGGTTCGGCTCGCCCAGCAGCTGACGCACCACCTGGCGCACGTACAGGGCGTGGGTGGACTTCCGGCCGCGCTCGCGGTGCTGTTCCACCCGGCCGACCACCCCCGCGTCGAAGCCCAGGCCCGCGTTGAACGTGAACCAGCGGGACGGCACCGACTCGTCCTCCGTGCCCGGCGTGCCCGAGGTCAGGCCCAGGCCCACGGTCCGTTCGCTGCCGTCGCGCAGGGCGTCCAGCAGGGCGCCGGTGGCCTCCACGGCGTCGTTCGGCAGGCCGAGGGCGCGGGCGAAAACGTTCGTGGAGCCGCCCGGGACCACGGCGAGGCCGGGCAGGTGCTCCGGGGCGGGACCGCCGTGCAGCAGGCCGTTGACCACCTCGTTGACCGTGCCGTCGCCGCCGAGGGCCACCACCAGGTCGATGTCGTCGCTGTCCGCCGCCTGACGGCCCAGGTCGCGGGCGTGGCCGCGGTACTCCGTGGTGACCGCCTCCAGCTTCATCTCGCTGGCGAGCGCGTGGATCAGTACGTCGCGTGTGCGCGCACTGGTGGTGGTTGCCGCCGGGTTGACCACGAGGAGTGCACGCATGACTGGCAGCGTACCTACTGGGTGGTACCTGGCCCAGAGCGAGGTGGGGGTCAGGCAGGAGGGCGGGGGTGAACCTCACCACGGGGGTACGCCGGGCGAGGGCTACTCTTCAAGGGTGAGCAGTGAGCAGACCCCCACGACCGAGGACACCACCGGCCGCCCCCGGCGGCTGACGTACGCCGCGCTGCTCGCCGCCCTGGAGGGGCTCGCGCTGGTCGTCGGCGGGGTCTGGATCCTCGTCCTGGGCTTCACGGGGCATCCGGACGACCGGCAGCAGGCCGTCACCGGGGGTGTCACGCTGGTCGCGCTCGCGCTGCTGCCGCTCCTCGCGGCCCGTGGACTGCTCGCCCTGCGCAGCTGGAGCCGCGGTCCGGCCGTCATCACCCAGCTCCTGGCGCTGCCGGTCGCCTACAACCTGCTGCAGGCCGACAGCATGGCCATTCCCGGCGGGATCGCCCTCGCCGTCGTGGCCGTGGCCTCGCTCGTGCTGCTGGTGAACCCCGAGACGACCCGGGCCCTCGGGATCCGCGGGCCCGGTCACGCCGGCGACGGCGAGAAGTAGCCGTCACTCCTCGACGAGGAGCTTTTCCCGCAGTTGCGCGAGCGTGCGCGCCAGCAGACGGGAGACGTGCATCTGGGAGATGCCGACCTCCTGCGCGATCTGCGACTGGGTCATGTTGCCGAAGAACCGCAGCAGCAGGATCCGCTTCTCGCGCGGCGGAAGGTCCTCCAGCAGCGGCTTGAGGGACTCGCGGTACTCCACGCCCTCCAGCGCCTCGTCCTCCGCCCCGAGGGTGTCGGCGACCGCCGGCGACTCGTCGTCGGTGTCGGGGACGTCCAGGGACAGCGTGGAGTACGCGTTGGCGGACTCCAGGCCCTCCAGGACCTCCTCCTCCGAGATCGCCAGCTTCTCGGCGAGTTCGTGGACGGTGGGGGAGCGGCCGTGCAGCTGTGACAGCTCGGCCGTGGCCGTGGTGAGCGCCAGGCGCAGCTCCTGCAGCCGGCGCGGCACGCGCACGGCCCAGCCCTTGTCGCGGAAGTGCCGCTTGATCTCGCCCACGACCGTCGGCGTCGCGTAGGTGGAGAACTCCACGCCGCGGTCCGGGTCGAAGCGGTCGACCGATTTGATGAGGCCGATCGTGGCGACCTGGGTGAGGTCGTCCAGCGGCTCGCCGCGGTTGCGGAAGCGCCGTGCGAGGTGCTCCACCAGCGGGAGGTGCATCCGGACCAGCTGGTTGCGGAGCTCCGCGTACTCCGGGCTGCCGCTGCTCAGGGTGCGCAGCTTGAGGAACATCTCGCGCGCCCCGCTGCGGTCCGGAGAGCCGTGCTGCGCGCCCTGCGAGTGGTGTGCGCTCGGCTTCTCGTCCTCGGAGTGTCGCTGGTGCTCGCTCATCGTCCCGCCCGTCGCCCTTCCCCGAGCCCTCGCCTCCGCCGCCCCTCTCGGCTTCGCGTGAGAGGGGGGACCCCCCTGGACCGGAGACGCGGTGATCCCCCCGCCCGGTGGCGCGCTCCGCGTGACATGGCGCTGGTCCGCCCGTCCCCCGCCCGGACGGACGGCCTCCGGGGAGTCGTCCTCGGGGTGCGGGCGGGCCTGCTCGGGGATGCCGTCGATACCGTCCGCCATACGCCGGGTTCCGGCCGGACCAACCATGCCCGTGCCCTCGGCCGGCAGCTCTCGTGTGCCGCGCTCTTCGTCCCGCACCGGCCCGTCCTCTTTCCTCACGCCGGCCCGGGTCCCGCGCCGCGCTGTTTGTAGAGGCTGATCGAAACGGTTTTGTCCTTGTCCACGGCGGAGGAGACCTTGCCCGCCAGCGCGGACAGGACGGTCCAGGCGAAGGTGTCCCGCGACGGCGCGTGGCCGTCCGTGGTCGGCGCCGAGACGGTGACCTCGAGCGAGTCGTCGACGAGGCGGAACACACAGCTGAGCACCGAGCCGGGCACGGCCTGCTGCAGCAGGATCGCGCAGGCCTCGTCCACCGCGATGCGCAGATCCTCGATCTCGTCGAGGGTGAAGTCCAAACGGGCCGCGAGGCCGGCCGTGGCCGTACGCAGCACCGACAGGTAGGCACCCGCGGCCGGCAGCCGGACTTCCACGAAGTCCTGGGTCGCGGGCTCGCCTGCGATCTCGGACACCCTCACCTCCATGGTGGTACGAGCGTTTCAGGGCCGAGGGTCGCCCCCCGGGATAACGCGATACGTGGTTCAGCGGTGACGCTATCGCGCTGTCGACGGTCCTGTCCCCGGGACCCCGACCCCGTGCCGTCACTCACAGTAAACCTGTGGACACTCTCCGTGTCTAGGGGTTGGGTGGGCCCAAATGGGAAGAGCGCGCGCCGGGTTGACGTACCCAGACGTCAGACCGTCGAACCGTCCTGGTCGACCGTCCTGCGTCGGGATTCTGCCGTGTCACACCAGGACATGGTCGACGAAACACCATCGCCAGGTCTCGCCGGGTTCGTGCGTCTGCATCACGGGGTGCCCGGACTCCTTGTGGTGCCCCGCCGCGTGCCGCCCCGGCGAGGAGTCGCAGCAACCGACGTGGCCACAGGTGAGGCACAGCCGGAGCTGCACCGGCTCCATGCCCTCCGCCAGGCACTCCGGACACGTCTCGCTGAGCGGGACGGGTGCGGACTGCGGCAGCGCGTCGGTGTGCGTGCACTGTTTCATGATGGCCAGGTTACGACGGTCGCGCGGAAGACCGCGTCGAAAAATCGAGGGCGGGCGAGAACGATGGACGTGATGCCACTGCTGCTGCTGATCGCGGGCAGTACGGCGATCGCCGCGGCCGGGCGGCGCACGCCGGTGCCGGCACCTCTGCTGCTGGTCGCGGCCGGTCTGGCCGTCAGCTACGTCCCAGGGGTGCCCGACTACACCCTCGACCCGCACATCGTCCTGCCGCTCATCCTGCCCCCGCTGCTGCACACGGCCGCCACCGAGAGTTCCTACCTCGACCTGAGGGCTCAGCTGCGGCCGGTCGCGATGCTGTCCGTCGGGTACGTGCTGTTCGCGACCTTCGCCGTCGGCTGGGCCCTGTACCTGCTCGTGCCGGAGCTCCCGCTGACCGCGGCCCTCGTCTTCGGCGCGGTCGTGGCACCTCCGGACGCGGTCGCGGCGACCGCGGTGGCACGCCGGGTCGGGCTGCCCTCGCGCATCACCACGATCCTCCAGGGCGAGTCCCTGCTGAACGACGCCACCGCGATCACCGCCTACCGCGTCGCCCTGGCCGCCGCCGTCGGCGAGGGCGCCACCTGGGCCGAGGGCGTCGGCGAGTTCCTGCTCGCCGCGGTCGGCGGTCTCGTGGTCGGCCTGGTGCTCATGGCGCCGATCCACTGGCTGCGCACGCACGTGAAGGACCCGCTCCCGCAGAACACGCTCTCCCTGCTGATCCCGTTCGTCGCGTACGCCGTCGCCGAGCAGCTGCACGCCTCCGGCGTCATCGCGGTCGTCGTCGTCGCGCTCTACCTGGGGCACCGCGCGTGGGAGGTGGACTTCGCCACCCGCCTGCAGGAGGAGGCGGTGTGGAAGATGGTCGCCTTCGTCCTGGAGTCGGCGGTGTTCGCGCTGATCGGGCTGCAGCTGCCGGTGGTGCTCAGGGGGCTGGGGGAGTACGAGGGATCCCAGGCCGCCTGGTACGCGGCCGTCGTCTTCCTGGTGGTCGTCGCGGCCCGGTTCCTGTGGGTGTACCCGGCGACCTTCCTGCCGCGGCTGCTGTCGGCGCGGGTCCGGAACCGGGAGGACGACCCCACCTGGAAAGGGCCCTGCGTCATCGCGTGGGCCGGGATGCGGGGCGTGGTCTCCCTGGCCATCGCCTTCTCGATCCCGCTGACCATGCACGACGGGAAGGTGCCCTTCCCCCAGCGCAACCTGATCCTCTTCCTCACGTTCACGACGGTCATCGGCACCCTGGTCGTGCAGGGCCTGACCCTGCCCCCGCTGATCCGGCTGCTGAAATTCCCGGGACGGGACGCGCAGGCCGAGACGCTCGCCGAGGCCAACGCCCAGGCGCAGGCCTCCCGGGCCGCCGAGCGGCGTCTTGAGGAGCTCCTCACCGACGAGCGCAACGCCCTGCCCGCCCCCCTCGCCGAGCGGCTGCGCACCGTCCTGGAACGCCGCCGCAACGCCGTCTGGGAACGGCTCGGGCAGTCCAACCCGATCACCGGCGAGTCCGTGGACGACACCTACCGGCGCCTGTCGCGGGAGATGATCAGTGCCGAGCGCGAGGTGTTCGTCAGGCTCCGGGACGCCCGGCACATCGACGACGAGATGCTCCGCACTCTGCTGCGCCGGCTGGACCTGGAGGAGGCGGCGGCCTTCCGGGAGGCGGCGTAGGGCGGGTGGCTCCGTACTGCGCGTGCCATGGCCGGGCCCTGGCGTCGGGTGCTGTCGACCCTTCGAGGTCCCGCGGCGTCACGGGAAAGGGCGGCCCGTGATCACGGCCGCCACCGTCGTCCCGCGCGGGAAGGCGCCTTCACCGGTCAGAGCGACCAGTCCATACAGCAGTTTGGCCACGTACAGACGCTCGACGGGCAGGCCGTGGCGGTCCTCGAAGTCCGCGGCGAACGCGTCGAGCTCGTCCGGCACGCGCGCGTAGCCCCCGAAGTGGAAGCGGTCGTCCAGGTTCCAGGTGCCTCGCCTGGCGCCGAAGACCCGCTGTTGCAGGGCCTCGGTCTCGGCGCCCAGGAAGCCGCCCTTGAGGACCGGCACGCCCAGGGCACGCTGACCGGGAGCGAGACCGGCGGCCAGCCCCGCCAGGGTGCCGCCGGTTCCGCAGGCGACCGCGACGACGTCGGCCTCACCGCGCAGCTCGGCGCCGAGCTCCTGGCAACCGCGCACGGCTTCGGCGTTGCTGCCGCCCTCGGGGACGACGTACGCGTCCACGGCGTCGGCCCCGCGCAGGATCCCGGCCAGGACGCGTGGATCCGCCTTGTCGCGGTACGTCGCCCGGTCGACGAAGTGCAGGCGCATGCCGTCGGCCGCGCAGCGGGCCAGCGAGGGGTTGAGCAGCCGGCCGGCCAGCTCGTCGCCGCGTATGACACCCACCGTCGCGATGCCGAGCAGCCGCCCGGCAGCGGCCGTGGCGCGCAGGTGGTTGGACCAGGCACCACCGAAGGTGACGACGGTACGGCCGGCCGCCGCCGTCAGGTTCGGTGCCAGCTTGCGCCATTTGTTGCCGATCAGCTCCGGGTGGATCAGATCGTCCCGCTTCAGCAGCAGCCGCACGCCCCGGCGCGCGAACCGGTCGTCGGGGACGTCCTGCACCGGCGACGGCAGCCGGGGCGCGAGCGCGGCGAGGCCGGGGGTGTCGGGGCTGGGGGTGTCGGGGCTGGTCACCGGGCCATTGTCACCTGGAGGCCGCACCCGGCACCGGGGCGCCTCCAGGGCTGCCGGTGGTCGGGGAACGGCTGATCACGCAGGGGCTGGTCCGGCCCGCTCACCGACGCATGAGCGACATGTCCCGGCGGGCTGCCGCCACCCGGCCCGGAGCCCTGCGGCGGCTCGCCGAGCGCTGGAACGGGCGGCCGTCTGCCCAGCGTGACGAAGATCCATTCCCGCTCTTTCGTGTAATAGCGCGATGACTCTGCGTGAGGAATGCTGGTCCACGCACCTCGATGCCCGAGCCATATGGGTGTCGGCCACAACTGGAGGGGCAGTTCTCTATGTCGGTAGGCGAAGAGGTCCGCACGGAGCGGACCAAGCCGCAGCAGAGTCTCGGCACGGCGGCCGCGCGGAACCTGGCCACCACCACCAAGTCCGTGCCGCAGATGCAGGAGATCAGTTCCCGCTGGCTGCTGCGGATGCTGCCCTGGGTGGACGTCCAGGGCGGTACGTACCGGGTGAACCGGCGCCTGACGTTCGCGGTGGGCGACGGCCGGCTGACGTTCGTCACGACCGGCGACCGTGTCGAGGTCATCCCCGCGGAGCTGGGCGAGCTTCCGGCCCTGCGGTCCTACGAGGACGACGATGTGCTCCGCGAGGTCGCCCGCCGCTGCGACCAGAGGGAGATCCCCGCGGGCAACGTGATCGCCTCGTTCGGCATCCAGGCCGACGAGGTGTACCGGCTGGCGCACGGCAGGGTCGAGAAGATCGGCACGGGCCCCCACGGGGAGGACGAGTCCCCCGGAATCCTCGCCGACGGGGCCTACTTCGGCGACGACGCCCTGCTGAACGAGGACGCGATCTGGGAGTACACGGCCCGCGCACTCACCGCCTGCACCGTGCTCGTCCTGCCCCGTCAGGAGTTCGCGCAGATCGCCGAGCGCTCGGAGACGCTGCGCGAGCGCCTCCGGGCGCTCCGCTCGATTCCCGCGCAGCGCTCCAACAAGTACGGCGAGAACCGGGCGGAGCAGTTGACAAGGCGTCGGCCGTCGGCCTGCCGGCCGGGCCGTGCCTGCGGCCGCCAGGGCAGCGGCCGTAGGCCGGACCTCAGCCGGCTCTCTGCCGATACGGCGGCCGCCGCGGGCGGGACGGGAGTCGGCCCTCGGCAGAGGACGAGGCAGAAGGCCGGGGGCCGGGCGCGGGACGGGCCGCGGCTGATGAGCAAGGGGCCGCAGGCCTGGTGAGAGACGATCGGTGGCCGATGGGACAGCGGCCGGGTGTCGGCCGGAGCCGGTCGGTGGCTGGTGGGCTGCGGTCGAGGTGGAACGCGAGTCGGCCGCCGCTTGCCGGCGTGACGCGAGGCCGAGGGCCGGGCACGAACCGGCCCTCGGCTGAGGAAACCTCGATCGAGGCATCGAGAGGTGTCGATCGGCAACCCGCCCCGTGGGCTGCCGACCGGAGTTCGTGACCCTTCGGGCGAACGGAGGGCTGATCCCCGGAGCCCGGGGCCGTGCGGTTCCTGACCCCGCACGGCCGCCGGGCTCCGGTCGGCGGGTCCCGCACTGCCCCACGGTGTGCGGGACCCGCCTCTCATCCGCCCCACCGCGCGCGGCCGTGTTCGGGACATGCGTTCATCAGGTTTGCGCCAAGGTCCCGTCCGCCCCCGCACGGGGGCCACCCGTCGCCCTACGATCGACGCCCGTCAGGACGAATGAAGGGGCGGAACATGGGCGTGGCGATCCGGACGGCGAGCGAGGAAGACCGGGGGCTGGTCGTCCGGCTCCTCGACGAGGCGTTCCAGGACGACCCCGTGAGCGGCTGGGTCTTCCCGGGGGTGGAGGAACGCCGTGCCAATCATCCCGGTCTGATGGCCGCCTTCACCGACATCGTGCTGACGGCCGGCCGGGTGGACGTCGCCGAGGACGGCTCCGCCTGCGCGCTGTGGATGTCCGTACCGGCGCAGGACGGTCATGAGGGCGACGGCGAGGACGAGGGGCCGGCCCAAGTCCGGGAGGCCGTCGATCCGGACAACGAGCGCATCGAGCTGATCGGCCGGCTGACCGCGGCGGTCCATCCCACCGGGCGGGCCCACGAGTACCTGTGGATGATCGGCGTGGCCCCCGACCGCCAGGGCGAGGGGCTCGGCACCGCGCTCATCGAGTCGGTACTGGAGCGCTGCGACCGCGAGGGACTGCCCGCCTATCTTGAAGCGAGCAGTGCCCGCAGCCGTGCCCTGTACGAGCGTCTGGGCTTCGCACTCGCCGGCCGGGTCATCGACCTCCCGGACGGCCCGGCCATGTGGCCGATGTGGCGTGAGCCCAGGGTCCACCAGGCCGGCTAGGCACTCTCCGCCCCGCCATCCTCCGGAAGTACCGCCTCCGGGAGCACTGCCTCCGGGAGCGCCCTCTCCGGAAACACCGTCGTCACGATCCGCTCCACCAGCCCGTCCGGTACCGACACCCCGGGCAGTACACCGTCCAGAACGCCGGGCAGCGTCAGATGCTCCAGGAGCAGCCCGAGCATGGCCAGGTACAGCACGGCGACGGACTCGTCGCCGCCCGGCAGCCCGGCCGTGCGGTGGAACTCCATGGACTCCTCCAGATCGCCGCGTACCGACGTGGTGAAGGAGGCGAGGAGCTCGGGACGCCGGGTGGCCTCCAGGCGCAGCTCCATCAGGGCCAGGTAGCCGGTGCGGTCGCGGGTCGCGCGGCCCATGAGGTCGTGCATGAGGGCCGCGATCAGGGCGCGGTCCTTCGGCCGGGTGAGCAGCCCGGCGACCACGTCGGGATCCGGCGCGAGCCGTACGTGCAGCCGGGTGTCGATCTGGCGCAGCAGATCGGCGCGGTCGGTGAAGTAGTTGGAGGCGGTGCCCACGGGCACCCCTGCCTCCGCGTCCACCGCGCGGAACGTCAGCCCGCGCGCACCCTCGCGCGCGAGCACCTCGACGGCGGCGTCGACGAGCGCGGCCCGGCGCTCGGGATTGCTGGCCATGTGGAGTCCCTTCCGCCCATTCAGCGGCCCGAGGCGGTTAATCCCTTGCAACGACGACGGGTGGAGTACTACATCTGGAGTGGTTCGACTGGAGCCTATGGAAAGAGACCGACTTGCGAAAGCTCACGTACTTCATCGCCTGCTCCATCGACGGCTTCATCGGGGACCCGGCCGGCGACGCGTCGTCGATGTATCCCTTCGCCGACGAGGAGTTCCTCGCCTTCCTGACGGCGGAGTATCCGGAGACCCTCGCGACTCGTGGCCGCCGGGCCATGGGCATCGACGACCTGCCGAACCGGCGGTTCGACACCGTCATCCAGGGGCGCGGCAGTTACGGCGTCGGCCTGAAGGAAGGCGTCACCAGCCCGTACGCCCACCTGCGGGAGTACGTCGCCTCCGGCACCCTGAAGGAGTCACCCGACCCCAACGTCGAGATCATCACGGACGACCCGGTCGGCAGGGTCCGGGAACTCAAGGCCGAGAACGGGGAGTTGGGCATCTACCTGTGCGGCGGCTCGCAGATCGCGGGCGAACTGCTCGACGAGATCGACGAACTCGTCATCAAGACCTACCCCATCGTCTACGGCTCCGGCATGCCGATGTTCGGCTCCGGGTTCGCGATCTCGGAGTTCACGCTGGAGTCGGTGCGCACCTTCGGCAACGGCGTACTGGTGCGGACGTACGGCAGGAAGCGCTGAGCCGCCCCCCGGCCTACGCTGGGGACATGGACAGCGAGGCACACGTCTGTCCCAGCTGTGGACAGCCAGTGGAAACGGTCGTCCGGCGCCACAAGACGCTGGGCGCATGGGTTCCGCGGTGGGTGGCGGGCCCCTGCCGAAACGCCGGGTGCGCGGCGTACGGCGCGGAGAGCGCGCCCGGTGCCGCCGCGGGCGATGACACCCGCCCCGCCACGGCGGTCCCTGCCGCTGAGAAGCCCGGAGAGCCGGAGTCGGCCCCCGGAGCGTCCGTCGCGGAGAGCTCCTGAGCCAGGCCCCGTGCCGAGCGCCGAGGCCGGCTCCACCGTCCTCCGGTCGAGACCCGCCTGACCCGGAGGCGCCGACCGGTCATCGGGTCCTGGGTACGAGCGTGGAAGGCGTGAGCATGACGAGGGGAAGGCGTCGCAGGGTGGCGCGGGGTGGTGATCGTGTGGGCGCTGGCCGTCGTCGTCGCGGGCGGGCTGACCCTCTGGCTGCGGGACTCCACCTACCCCGGCGGTCCGGACGTCTGGGAGGAGAACCAGCCCGGCGAGCGCCATGACCTGCCTCCCTGCCCGGCATCGGACACGGCTGGCGCGGTGGCGTGCGTCTACCTCGAGTCACCCTAGATCCGCAGCCCACCCGTCTCCGGGTCGCGGGTCGTCAGGCAGTACGTGCCTCCGGCCGGGTCGCGCATCACCGTCCAGCCGGGGAAGGCGGCCACGAACGCGGCGCCCCGCTGCTCGTGCCACGCCCGGGTCGCGGCCACCTCTGTGCAGGCGAGGTCGAGGTGGGCGGAGGCGGGGCGTTCCTCGTCGAGGCGCTGCAGAAGCAGTCGGAGCGGCAGACCGGGCGGCGGCTTGACCACGTGGAACTCCGGCAGGGAGCCCGGCACCGAGTCCCAACCGGTCAGGAGCCCGCTCCAGAAGGCGACTTCGGCAGAGTGGACCGAGGGCGGGACGTCCAGGCACACCTGGTCGAGTCGGCTGCCCCGCACCACGCCCGGGCGGGCCGACTGCCCCCGCCACGGGTCGGCGCAGAGCAGCTGCCCGCCGGGCGAGCGCAGCACGACCAGCGACCCGTGGTCCGCCACCACGCGCGCGCCGAGCCGCACCGCCGACGCGGCGAACTCCCGCACGTCGTCCACGCAGAAGTCGAGGTGCGCGCCGCCGGTCCCCGACGCGACCGCCTGCACCTTCACACAGGCGTCGGCGCCGTCCGGGAGCAGGGTGGCGAACTCCGAGCGGTCCCCGCGCAGTTCGGAGAGGCGGGTGGCGGTGACCGCAGTCCAGAAGTCACAGGCGGCACCGAAGGCCGGGCGCGGCCGGTCGATGAAGGCGTACGTCCAGCGGATCGTCATGGGCGCGATCGTAGAGGGCCGCACCGCGGCCACCTGCGTCAACCTCGATCATCCCCTGCCTCGCCGCCCCGCCCCCCGGCCCCGGCTTGTTCGCATGCAGGAATGGACGACATCACGTTCCTCGTGGCAGTCGTCGTCACGGCACTCGCGTTCGACTTCACCAACGGATTCCACGACACGGCGAACGCGAGGGCCACGTCCATCGCCACCGGCGCGCTCGCACCCCGGACGGCGGTCCTGATCAGCGGTGTCCTCGCCGTGGCCGGTGCCTTCCCGCCCACCGAGGTGGCCAGGGCCGTCTCGGCACGGCCGCCGTCGCCCTGGTCGGCGCCGCCCTCGCGGCGGGCAACGTGCTCGCCTCGCGCCGCAACCCGGTGCACGCCGGGAACGTCAACGACGCACCCGACGTCACCCTGCGCCCCGAGCCACCCGCCAAGGTCGGCTCGGCCGCCTGAACGGCCGGAGCCCTCGGGTGAGCTCCCACGGGCACGGCGAAGGGGCCCGACCGTGGCTCCGGCCGGGCCCCTTCGCCGTGTTCGGCGATCAGGCCTTCTTGGTCTCCCAGAAGATCTTGTCGATCTGGGCGATGTAGTCCAGCGCCTTCTGGCCGGTGGCCGGGTCGGTCGACGCCTTCGCGGCCGAGAGGGCCTTCAGGGTGTCGTTGACCAGCTGGTGCAGCTCCGGGTACTTCTCGAAGTGCGGGGGCTTGAAGTAGTCGCTCCAGAGCACCGAGACGTGGTGCTTCGCGAGCTCGGCACGCTGCTCCTTGATGACGGTGGCGCGCGCCTGGAAGTGCGGGTCGTCGTTACCGGCCATCTTCTCCTGAACGGCCTTGACCGACTCCGCCTCGATGCGGGCCTGGGCGGGGTCGTACACACCGCAGGGAAGGTCGCAGTGCGCGCTGACCTTGACCTTGGGGGCAAACAGGCGGGAAAGCATGGAGCATTCCTTCCTCGTGATCGTCTTCTCACAGGGGACATTACTCCGTGAGGGACGGCTTTTCGCGAGTGCCCCCTGGGGCTTAGGACAAAAGTCCGGGGTGAGACTGAGACTGGTGGACGATGAACCGGGGAGGTGCCGGGTGATGCCGGAGCGGTCGCAGGAGTCCGAGCGGGGGAGGCCGGGCGCGCCCTTCGGCGTCGCCGAGGTGACCGGACCCTCCATGGTGCCGACCCTTTACCACGGGGACCGGCTCCTGGTGCACTACGGCGCCCGGGTCAGGCCCGGGGACGTCGTCGTGCTCCGGCATCCCTTCCAGCAGGACCTGCTCGTGGTCAAGCGGGTCGCCGAGCGGCGCGAGGGCGGCTGGTGGGTGCTCGGTGACAACGCCTACGCCGGCGGCGACAGCACCGACTACGGTGTCGTCCCCGACGACCTGGTGCTGGGGCGGGTCCGGTTCCGCTACCGGCCGCTCAGGTCCGCCCGGCGTTCGCCCTGGACCCTGCTCCGCTGGGCGCTGTCCGCCGCGAGGCCCGTGCTCTCCGGCCGGGCGGCCTCCAGCCGTTTGCGGGCGCGGTAGGCGGCCACGTTGGCGCGGGTCGCGCAGCGGTCGGAGCAGTAGCGCCGGGAGCGGTTGGTGGAGGTGTCCAGGTAGACGTTGCGGCAGGGCGCGGCCTCGCACAGGCCGAGCCGGTCCACGCCGTACTCGGTGAGGTGGAACGCGAGGCCCATCGCGGCGATCGCGGCGTAGCCCGCGGTCGCGTTGGAGGGGTGGTCCGCCAGGTGCATGTGCCACAGCGGACGGCCGTCGTCGTCGCGGAAGTCGTGCCCTGAGATCTGCGGGCTCACCGGGAACTCCAGCAGCAGCGAGTTGAGCAGGTCGACGGCGAGCGTCTCGTCGCCCGCGTCGGCCGCCTCGAAGACCGCGCGCAGCCGCGCCCGGATCGAGCGGAACCGCGTCACGTCCGCGTCGGTGGCACGCCGGGCCGCCGACTGGCTGGCGCCGAACAGGTCACGAACGGCCTCGACCGACGTCAGCGTGTCCTTGCCCCGGGCCGGTTCCTCGGTGTTGACGAGGCGCACGGCGTAATCCGAGTAATAGGCCAGTTCCACTAATAGTCCTTACGAAGGGCTTCATCGTCGAGAAACGTGCACTGGTAACAGCTGGTGGTGCTTCCAGGGTATTACGTTCACGGTCCGGCGCTCCTGCCCCTCGCCGGGGACACCTTCGCCGGGCTGCCTGAAGCGGGACGGACGAAGGGGGCGGTACGGGCATCCCGTACCGCCCCCTCGCCGTGCGTGCCGTCAGAGCACCTTGGACAGGAACGACTTCGTCCGCTCGTGCTGCGGGTTGGTCAGCACCTCGCGCGGGTGACCGGATTCGACCACCACGCCTCCGTCCATGAAGACCAGGCTGTCGCCCACCTCGCGGGCGAAGCCCATCTCGTGGGTGACGACGATCATGGTCATGCCGGACTCGGCGAGGTCGCGCATGACGTCCAGGACGTCACCGACCAGCTCCGGGTCGAGCGCCGAGGTCGGCTCGTCGAACAGCATCAGCTTCGGGTCCATGGCGAGCGCCCGGGCGATGGCGACGCGCTGCTGCTGGCCGCCGGAGAGCTGCGAGGGGAAGTTGCCCGCCTTGTCGGCCAGCCCCACCCGGTCCAGCAGCTCCAGGGCCCGTAGCCGGGCCTGGCCCTTGTTCGCGCCCTTGACCTGGACCGGCGCCTCCATGACGTTCTCGACGGCCGTCATGTGCGGGAACAGGTTGAAGCGCTGGAAGACCATGCCGATGTCCCGGCGCTTGACGGCGACCTCGCTGTCCTTCAGCTCGTAGAGCTTGTCGCCCTTCTGGCGGTAGCCCACCAGTTCGCCGTCCACGTACAGGCGGCCGGCGTTGATCTTCTCCAGGTGGTTGATGCACCTCAGGAAGGTCGACTTGCCGGAACCGGAGGGGCCGATGAGGCAGAACACCTCGCCGGACCTCACCTCCAGGTCGATGCCCCTGAGGACCTCTACGGGGCCGAACGACTTGTGGACGCCTTCGGCCTTGACCATGGCGGTCATGCGGTGCCTCCCGTCGGCTTCGAGCGGCTGGACAGGGACAGCACGTTCGCCTTGATCTTCTGGAACGGCGTGGCCGGGAGCGACCGGCTCGAACCACGCGCGTAGTACCGCTCCAGGTAGTACTGCCCGACGCTGAAGACCGAGGTCAGCAGCAGGTACCAGGCCGCCGCCAGGAACAGCATCTCGGCGGGGGCGCCGGAGGTCTGGCCGATGTCCTGGGCCGCGCGCAGCAGCTCGGGATACTGGACGACCGAGACCAGCGAGGTCGTCTTCAGCATGTTGATGACCTCGTTGCCCGTCGGCGGCACGATCACGCGCATCGCCTGCGGGATGACGATGCGGCGCAGCGTCTTGGAGTGGCTCATGCCCAGCGCGTGCGACGCCTCCGTCTGGCCCTCGTCGACCGAGAGCAGACCGGCGCGGCAGATCTCCGCCATGTAGGCGGCCTCGTTCAGGCCGAGGCCCAGCAGCGCCGTCAGGAACGGGGTCATGAAGTCCGACCACTCGTCCTTGTAGAACGGCCCGAGGTTGATGTACTCGAAGACCAGGCCCAGGTTGAACCAGACGATCAGCTGGACCAGCACCGGGGTGCCGCGGAAGAACCAGATGTAGAACCAGGCGATCGACGAGGTCACCGGGTTCTTCGACAGGCGCATCACGGCGAGCAGCACGCCGCCGACGATGCCGATCGCCATGGACAGCACCGTCAGCAGCAGCGTCTTGCCGACACCGTTCAGGATGCGGTCGTCGAAGAAGTAGTCGGGGATCGCACCCCAGTTGATCTTGCCCTGGGAGAAGGCGTAGATGACGCCGCCCAGCAGGGCGAGGGCGACGACGGCGGAGACGTACCGGCCGTAGTGCCGGACCGGGATGGCCTTGACGGCCTCCGGCCCGGACGGCGGTGTGTCCGACGCCGTCTTGTCGATGTCAACAGTCACGGGTGTTGCCTTTCAGTGCCGCTCGGGCGCGGTCACTTGCCGCCATTGATGGTGGCTTCCTGCACGGAGCCGTCGGTGACGCCCCACTTCTTCATGATCTTCTCGTACTCGCCGCTCTTGATCACGGCGTCGAGCGCGGCCTTGAGGGCGTCCCGCAGCTCCGTCTGGTCCTTGGCGACCGCGATGCCGTACGGCGCGGCCTCGACCTGCTCGCCGACCAGCTCGAAGTCCTTGCCGCCACCGGAGGTCTTGACGGCGTACGCGGCGACCGGGAAGTCGGACGAGCCGGCGTCGGCGCCGCCCGCGCGCAGGCGGGTCTGGGCCTGCTGGTCGTTGTCGAAGGCCTCCAGGGCGATCTTTTCGCCCTTCGGGCACTTCTTCGACTCGGCCTTGGCCAGGTCCTCGGAGACCGTGCCGCGCTGCAACACGATCTTCTTGCCGCACAGGTCGGACCAGGTCCTGATGCCCTGGTCGTCGCCCTTCTTGGTGTAGATCGAGACACCGGCGGTGAAGTAGTCCACGAAGTCGACGCCCTCACCGACCTTCTTGCCGGTGTCGGAGTCGATGCCCTCCTGGCGGTCCTTGGTGTCGGTCATCGCGGACATGGCGATGTCGTACCGCTTCGAGCGCAGACCCGTGATCAGGGTGTCGAAGGTGCCGTTCTCGAACTGGAAGTCCACTCCGAGCTGCTTGCCCATGGCGGCGGCGAGGTCGGGGTCGATGCCGACCACCTTGCCGGAGCTGTCCTTGAACTCGACCGGGGCGTACGCGATGTCGGAGCCGACCTTGATGACGCCCTTGTCGCGGATCGACTTGGGCAGCTTGTCGGCGAGCGGGGCCGAGGCGGCGGTGTCGCTGCCCGAGCCGGTGTCCTTGGTCTGGTCACCGCATCCGGTGAGCATCAGTGCGCCTGCGACCGCGATCGCGCCGACCGCTGCTATACGGGAACGTGCGGCGGTGGTGCGACGGGTGGAGCTTGCGGTCATGGTGGGTTCCTCCGGCGGATGGGTGGAGTTGCCGATGGGGCCGGCGACTGCGGGAAGGGCAGCGCCATGGGGTCGGCGGAGCACACGCCTTCGAGTGCCGCGACCTCGTGTGATTACGGCATCTTGCCATTCGGACTGCGCGATTCTGGGGGCCGGCCATGTCAAAATCGGATAACGGGCGATCCCCGAACCGCATCACCCCGCTCCCCCGCGGCTGGACCTTCTATGGGAATCAGTGCTTCCAGCCGGAAGATCTTCGGCGTACCCAGGGATTTCAGCATGGAGCCCGCGAGCTTCGCGGCCGCTTGAGTGGTTGTCGATGGTTTGTCCAGGGGTTGTACCGACATTGGACGAAAAGTCGGGGCACCGTCATGTGACCTTGGCGTTATGGACTCGTCGTCGGCGGCCCGCGTCCGGTAAGAAGGGTCTCCACACCCCTCATCCGGGGCTCAGGGCGCGTGTGCGGCGCGCCCGTCGCGTACGCGCCCGTACGTATCACGTACAGAGCACGTCCACGGCCGTACGCGGTCCCGCCCACCCCTCACCAGGAGTGGCCACCCTCAAACCAATGAAGATTTAAGGGGTAGAACGAAGTGGCAGCGGAGATCGTCAATCCTCGCAGCGAGAGCAAGACCGGCGATACGGGCGGCGAGGGCGGTGCGGAGCCCCTCGACTCCTTCGACCCGGCGTTCGCGCTGCACCGCGGCGGCAAGATGGCCGTGCAGGCCACCGTGCCGGTCCGTGACAAGGACGACCTGTCCCTGGCGTACACGCCCGGCGTCGCGAAGGTGTGCAGCGCGATCGCGGAGCAGCCGGAGCTCGTGCACGACTACACGTGGAAGTCGTCGGTCGTGGCCGTCGTGACGGACGGTACGGCCGTTCTGGGGCTCGGTGACATCGGGCCCGAGGCCTCCCTCCCCGTGATGGAGGGCAAGGCCATCCTGTTCAAGCAGTTCGGCGGCGTGGACGCGGTCCCGATCGCGCTGGACTGCACGGACGTCGACGAGATCGTCGAGACGGTGGTGCGGCTCGCGCCCTCGTTCGGCGGAGTCAACCTGGAGGACATCTCGGCGCCGCGGTGCTTCGAGATCGAGCGGAAGCTGCAGGAGCGGCTGGACATCCCGGTCTTCCACGACGACCAGCACGGCACGGCGGTGGTGACCCTCGCCGCCCTGCGGAACGCCGCGCGGCTGAGCGGACGGGCGCTGGGCGACCTGCGCGCCGTCATCTCCGGCGCGGGCGCGGCCGGAGTCGCCATCGCGAAGATGCTGGTCGAGGCCGGCGTCGGCGATGTCGCCGTGGCCGACCGCAAGGGCGTGGTGTCGGCGGACCGGGACGACCTCACACCCGTCAAGCGGGAGCTGGCCGGGTTCACGAACAAGGCCGGGATCTCGGGGTCGCTGGAGACGGCGCTCGCCGGGGCCGATGTGTTCATCGGCGTCTCGGGCGGGACCGTGCCGGAGTCCGCGGTGTCCTCGATGGCCGAGGGGGCGTTCGTCTTCGCCATGGCGAACCCGAACCCCGAGGTGCACCCCGAGGTCGCGCACAAGTACGCGGCCGTGGTCGCCACCGGGCGCTCCGACTTCCCGAACCAGATCAACAACGTGCTGGCGTTCCCCGGCATCTTCGCGGGGGCGCTGCAGGTGCGCGCCTCCCGGATCACCGAGGGTATGAAGCTGGCGGCCGCCGAGGCGCTGGCGGCGGTGGTCGGGGACGACCTGTCGGCCGACTACGTCATCCCCTCGCCGTTCGACGAGCGGGTGGCCCCGGCGGTCACGGCCGCCGTCGCGGCTGCGGCCCGGGCCGAGGGCGTGGCCCGGCGCTGACGTCGCCGGTGGTGTGAGTGGCCCCGCCCGGATCGGGTGGGGCCACCTTTTTGTTCTGAGCTCCCCCTTCCGTACGCCGGCGGGGGCGCGTCCTGGCTCGGCTGTCCGCCCGGGTACCACCGCCGAGGTCCTGGCAAGAGGGTGTGTCTCACAGCGGCCGGTGGTTCCGCCAAGCCGGTCCTGGAACCTATCGTCAAGGTCATGTTCGCTGTCTACGCCGCCCGAATCGACCGCGACCAGCCGCTGTCCGGTCTGGAGCTGGGGGAGCGCCCGGCTCCCGAGACCCGTCCCGGCTGGAGCACCGTCACCGTCAAGGCCGCCTCCCTCAACCACCACGACCTCTGGTCCCTGCGCGGCGTCGGCCTCGCGGAGGACAAGCTGCCGATGATCCTCGGCTGCGACGCCGCCGGGATCGACGAGGACGGCAACGAGGTCGTCCTGCACTCCGTGATCGGCCAGAGCGGGCACGGGGTCGGCCCCGCGGAGCCCCGCTCCATCCTGACCGAGCGTTACCAGGGCACCTTCGCCGAGCAGGTGGCCGTGCCGACCTGGAACATCCTGCCCAAGCCGAAGGAGCTCTCCTTCGAGGAGGCCGCCTGTCTGCCCACGGCCTGGCTGACCGCCTATCGGATGCTGTTCACCAACGCCGGTGTCCGGCCCGGTGACTCCGTGCTGGTGCAGGGCGCCGGCGGCGGTGTCGCCACGGCGGCCATCGTGCTGGGCAAGGCGGCCGGGCTCCGGGTCTTCGCCACCAGCCGGGACGAGGCCAAGCGCAGGCGGGCCCTGGAACTGGGCGCCGTGGAGGCGCTGGAGTCCGGAGCGCGGCTGCCGCAGCGGGTCGACGCCGTGATCGAGACCGTCGGGGCCGCGACCTGGTCGCACTCCGTGAAGTCGCTGAGGCCCGGCGGCACGCTGGTGATCTCCGGTGCCACCAGTGGGGACCGGCCCTCGCACGCCGAGCTGACCCGGATCTTCTTCCTGGAACTGAAGGTCGTCGGTTCGACGATGGGGACCAAGGACGAACTGGAGGATCTGCTGTCGTTCTGTGCCGCGACGGGGGTGCGGCCGGTCATCGACGAGGTGCTGCCCATGGACCGCGCGCGCGAGGGCTTCGAGCGGCTCGCCTCGGGTGAGCAGTTCGGCAAAGTGGTGCTGACCAACCCCTGAGCAACCCATGAACAACCCCTGAGCAGGGAGCTGCGTTGCTCGACGGCCGGTCCGGAAACGGGCCGGCCGTTCCATTTGTCAACGGTGGTTGACGTGAGGAGGGTTGTCAATCTAGGTTGACAACATGACCGAAGCAACCGATCTGGCCGAGAGGGCCGGGGATCGTGACCCGCGGGTCGGACTCAGGGCGGTCGCCGCACTGCGCAGGCTGCTGGAGCAGCTGGAGGCCGTGCAGGTGCGCAACGCCCGCAACCAGGGCTGGTCGTGGCAGGAGATCGCCGCCGAACTCGGTGTGAGCAGGCAGGCCGTGCACAAGAAGTACGGGAGGCGTTGATGTTCGAGCGTTTCACGAAAGACGCCCGGGACGTGGTGAAGGGCGCCTTCGCGCAGGTGGAGGGGAGCGCCGAGGGCGGTCGGCGCGTGGAGCCGGAGCATCTCCTGCTCGCTCTGCTCGACCGTCGGGGCAGCCGCGGGTCCTTCGCGCTCGCCGCCCTCGGGCTCGGGGAGGACAGGGAGTCCGTGCGGGAGGCGCTGCGTGAGGCGCGGAGGCGGGCCGGGCTGACCCGGGCCGACAGTGAGGCGCTCGCCGGGCTCGGCATCGACGTGGACGAGATCGTGGCCCGGGTGGAGGACGTGCACGGGGTCGGCGCCATGGCCGGTGACCATGGCGACAAGCGGTGGTGTCCGGGGCGGCCCTCCTTCGGCCGGGGCGCCAGGGACGTACTGGAGCGGTCGCTGCGGGCGGCTCTCGCCCGGCGGGACCGGCACATCGGTGACGAGCACATCCTGCTCGCCCTGACCCCGCGCCCGGGCGTGCCGGCCGAGGTCCTCGCCGACCACGGGGTGACGTACGCGTCGCTGGTGCGGGTGCTGTACGGCGGCGGTGGCGAGGCCAAGGCCGGGTGACGGACGGCGCCGGTGGCCGACGCCTCCCGTCACTTCCTCGGGGTGCGCAGCAGGGCTCCTATGTGGGCTGCCGCCTCCGACAGATGACGTCGGGCGTCGCGCAGCTGGTCGGTGTTGACCCCGTGGTCCCGGGCCGCGTCGCGGATGTCGTCCCGGAAGCGGTCGAGGAGGCGGTCCAGATCGCGGGCCGGGTCGCCGGTGGACTCTGCGGCGTCCTCATGGGCCCAGGCCGGTGCGTAGGAGGCCGGGACGTCCCCGGTGGGCTGTGACGGTGCCGGCCGAGGGGCTGCGGTCTTCGAACCGTCCGTGCCGGTGCCGGTCCAGTCGAAGCCGAAGTCCTTGCCGTAGCCCTTTCCGAACTCGCCGACCTCCCTGGCCAGTTCGCTCAGGCCCTCGCGCAGGCCCGTGGGCCAGTCGCCTCGGGCGAAGTGGTCCTGCACCTGCTCCTGGACCCGACGGGCGATGCGCTGCACCTGCTCCTGAGCCTGGGCACGGGCCTGCTCCTGGGCCTCCTTCGCCTGGCGGCGGGCGCGCTGGGCGTCCTCCCGTGCGCGGCGGCTCTCGTCCTTGGCGCGCCGGGCCTGTTCCTTCCACTCCTGGCGGGCGCGCCGCATCTCCTCCTTGGCGACCCGCCAGGCCTCCTTGTCGCCGGGCGCGCCGAAGTCGCCGAAGGGGGAGCCCTGGGTGCCGCGGCCGCCGTCGTCCCGGCGGGCCTCGGTCGCCGCCGCGCGCATCTCTCGGCGCAGGTCGCCCGCGGCCCCGTGCACATCGGCCTGGATCTCCGCTGCCAGCTCCGCGACGGACTCGCGGATCTCCAGCTCCAGGTCGGCCAGCTCGCCACTGCGGTCGGCCAGTTCGGCGCGGCCCGCGTCCGTGATCGAGTAGACCTTGCGGCCGCCCTCCGTGATGTGGGTGACCAGGCCCTCGGCCTCCAGCTTGGCCAGGCGCGGATAGACCGTGCCCGCCGACGGCGCGTACAGCCCCTGGAAACGCTCCTCGAGGAGGCGGATGACCTCGTAGCCGTGGCGCGGGGCCTCGTCCAGCAGCTTCAGCAGGTACAGGCGCAGGCGGCCGTGGGCGAAGACGGGGGGCATGTCAGAGCACCTTCTTGTCGGTCGTGCCGTCGGCCGGGACACGGGGGGCACCGTCGCCCGGGCCGGAGACGGAATGGTCTCCCGAGTAGTCCTGGGGGCCGCCCGCGGGGGCTGCCGGTGAGCCGCCGGCACCCGGGCGCGCGTCCTGCGGCGCGTCGTCCTTCCCGGCCGGCCGGCGCAGCAGGGCGATCGAGCCGGAGACGGTGGTCGCCCGCAGTTTGCCGGTGCCCGCGCCGAGGCGGCCCGTGATCTTGTGGGTACCCCACTGGCCGTGCACCCGCAGGTCCTCGAAGGCGTTGGAGACCGCGCCGCTCGCGGTGTTCGCCTCGACGTCCGCGTCCGCCGGGTACGGCAGCCGGATCGCGATCTCGCCCGAGACGCTGTTCAGCCGCACGTCCGTGGGGCCCTCCGGGTCGAGGTCGAGGATCATGGAGCCGCTCACCGAGTCGGCCCGTACGGAGGGGCCGGATCCCTCGACCACGGTGAGATCTCCGGAGACCGAGCTGAACCGCAGGTCGCCCGTGACGGCCTGGGCCTCCAGGTTCCCCGAGACCGTCTCGGCGCGGACCGGGCCGGACAGGCCCACCAGCGTGGTGTCGCCCGTGACGCCCTTCACCAGGGACGGGCCCTGGATCCCCGAGATCACGGCCGCTGCGCCGACCACGCCCACCTCCACGCGCGTGCCCGCCGGAACGGCGAGGGAGACGACCGCGCTGCGGCGCCAGGCCTTGCGGTCCAGGCACGTGAGGAAGCCCTTCCAGGGCAGGTCCTCGTAGGCCACCGAGAGGGCGCCGCCCTGCTGGGTCACCACCAGGGGCGGCCCCTCGATCCGCGAGACCTCCAGGCGGGCGGAACCTTCGTCCGTGCCCACCACGTTCACCGTTCCGCTGACGAGGCGCACGTGAAGCTCGCTCACGGGCTCGTCGAAGGTGAGCTTGCTCGGCTCCGCGACGGACCACTCGGACATGGTGGGACCTCCCCGACTCGACGCGCCATATCGCGTCTTCTCGTTTTCACGATATATCGCGCTGCTGGAAAGTCAAGACACCCGTTCTGGGGATGGTGAAGCCGTCATAAGTGTTCGAAGACGGGCGATTCGACCTAGCGTGTGACCATGTCGACGGAAGCAGCCCGCACCGCTCCCGGGTCCGGGGCCCTGCTGCTGTGCCGGGCGGCGCCCGGGGTCGTCGCCCCCGTGGCCCGCCTGCTGCGCGAACCCATGCGGCTCACCCGCGCCGGCGACGACTGGAGCGTCCTGGTCCCGGAGGGCCGGCCCTGGCGGGAGGACGCCGAGCCCGTCGACCGCGTGGTCACCGGCTGGGCCACGGCCCTCGCCGTCGGGGCGCCCTGGCCCGTCCTCGCCCTGTGGTGGGACACCGACCACGCCGGCTTCACCCTCGCGTCCGGCTTCCGCCGCCCGGTCGGTTTCGTGTGGCTCGCGAGCGGCGTCCCGGCGGGGGAGGACGAGGCACTGCGCACCTTCGCCGCGCGCCTCGGTCTCGATCCCGTCCTGGACGTCCGGCCCCTCGACAAGCTGACGAGATTCGATGCCGCGGCCGACGCCGCCGTCCGCCTGCGCGGGCTGCTGGCGGTCCTCGCGCGCGTGGGCGTCCTGCTGCCGCGAGGGCTCACCCCCGGCGAACCGTCCGACCGCCTCGGCCGAGCCGCCGCGCTGCAGCCCGGCAGCGTGTCCGTCGACCGGCCGGACGGGCGCGAGGCGGCCGCCGGACGCGGCACCGTCACCCACAGCCGCCTCGGCCCGTGGATGCCCTGGACCGGCAGCCCCAAGGCCCGCACCCTGGCCCTCGCCCAGATGGCGGTGGGCGTTCCGCTCCTGGCCAGGGGACTGCGGCAGCGCAGTGGCGGCTGGACGGCGGCCGGGGCCCTGCTCCTGGCCCACGGCGCGATGGGCCTGTCCTACGGGCTCACGCTCCCGAGCGAGTGGCGCCCGGGAGGGCCCGGCCGGAGCGAAGGCCGCTGACCACTCGGGCCGGGCGCCCCGCCCCTACTCGTCGTCCTCGTCGTCCAGCCGTGCCAGCCACGTCGCCAGCCGCTCCACCGGCACCTCGAAGTCGGGGTTGAGGTCGACGAACGTCCGCAGCTGCTCGGCGAGCCACTCGAAGGTGACCTCCTCCTCGCCGCGCCGCTTCTCCAGCTCCTCGATGCCGCGGTCGGTGTAGTACATGGGGTTGTTCTCCTGCGTTCGTCCCGGATGGTGGTGCCGGAAACAGCCTACGTACCCGACCGGCGGCCGTGCTCCGCCGCGGAGCGGAAAGGCCCGGCCCCCCGAAGGGGACCGGGCCTTCACGTCAGGCGAGTTCAGAGGCTCACGCCTCGAACACCTCCCGCACCAGCTGCTCCTGCTCGGCCTGGTGCCGCTTCGCGGAGCCCACCGCCGGGGACGACGAGTGCGGGCGCGAGATGCGGCGCAGGCGCTCGCCGTGCGGGACCTCCGCGCCGACCGCCAGGTCCAGGTGGTCGATCAGGTTGAGCGCGATGAACGGCCAGGCACCCTGGTTCGCCGGCTCCTCCTGGGCCCACAGGTACTTCTCGGCGTTCGGGTACTTCTTGATCTCCGCCTGGAGCTCGGTACCCGGCAGCGGGTACAGGCGCTCGATGCGGATGATCGCCGTGTCCGTGACGCCGCGCTTCTGCCGCTCGGCCTCCAGGTCGTAGTAGACCTTGCCGGCGCAGAAGACGACCTTCCTCACGGCGGCCGGGTCGACCGACCCGTCGCCGATCACGGGCTGGAAGTGGCCCGTCGTGAACTCCTCCGCCTTCGCCGCAGCGGCCTTCAGGCGCAGCATCGACTTCGGCGTGAAGACCACCAGCGGCTTGTGGTGCGGGTTGTGCACCTGCCACCGCAGGAGGTGGAAGTAGTTCGACGGCGACGTCGGCATGGCGACCGTCATGTTGTTCTGCGCGCACATCTGCAGGAAGCGCTCCGGGCGGGCCGAGGAGTGGTCCGGACCCTGGCCCTCGTAGCCGTGCGGCAGCAGCAGCACGACGCCGGAGGTCTGCGCCCACTTCTGCTCGGCCGACGAGATGAACTCGTCGACGACCGTCTGGGCGCCGTTGACGAAGTCGCCGAACTGCGCCTCCCACATGACGAGCGCCTCGGGGCGGGCCAGCGAGTAGCCGTACTCGAAGCCCATCGCCGCGTACTCGGAGAGCAGGGAGTTGTAGACGTTGAGCCGCGCCTGGTCCTCGGAGAGGTACTGCAGCGGCGTGTACTCCTCGCCCGTGCTGCGGTCGATGATGACCGCGTGACGCTGGCCGAACGTACCGCGCTGCGAGTCCTGGCCCGCCAGACGGACCGGGACGCCCTCCAGCAGCAGGGAGCCGATCGCGAGGGTCTCGCCCATGCCCCAGTCGATCGTGCCGTCCTCGACCATCGACGCCCGGCGCTGCATCTGCGGCAGCAGACGCGGGTGGACGGTGATGTGGTCGGGGATGTTGACCTGGGACTCGGCGATCCGCTTGACGACCTCCGTGCTCACCGCGGTGTTCACGGCGACGGGGAACTCGGCCTGCGGGTCCGACGGCTCGATCGTGGCCGGCTGGGAGGTGGCCTCGCGGACCTCCGTGAAGACCTTCTCCAGCTGGCCCTGGTAGTCCTGCAGCGCCTGCTCGGCCTCTTCCAGGGTGATGTCGCCGCGACCGATGAGGGACTCGGTGTAGAGCTTGCGCACCGAGCGCTTCTTGTCGATCAGGTCGTACATCAGCGGCTGCGTGAAGGCCGGGTTGTCCGACTCGTTGTGACCGCGGCGGCGGTAGCAGATGAGGTCGATCACCACGTCCTTGTTGAACGCCTGGCGGAACTCGAAGGCCAGACGGGCCACACGGACCACGGCCTCCGGGTCGTCGCCGTTCACGTGGAAGATCGGGGCCTCGATCATGCGGGCCACGTCGGTGGCGTACATGGAGGAGCGCGAGGACTCGGGCGCCGCCGTGAAGCCGACCTGGTTGTTGATGACGATGTGGACCGTGCCGCCGGTGCGGTAGCCGCGCAGCTGCGACATGTTCAGGGTCTCGGCCACCACGCCCTGGCCCGCGAAGGCCGCGTCGCCGTGGATCGCCACGGGCAGGACCGTGAAGTCCGTGCCGCCCTTGTTGATGATGTCCTGCTTGGCGCGCGAGACGCCCTCCAGGACCGGGTCGACCGCCTCCAGGTGCGAGGGGTTGGCGACCAGGGAGACCGCGATCTGCTCGCCGTCGAGGCCGGTGAAGGTGCCCTCGGCGCCCAGGTGGTACTTCACGTCGCCGGAACCGTGCATCGACTTCGGGTCGAGGTTGCCCTCGAACTCGCGGAAGATCTGCGCGTAGGACTTGCCGACGATGTTGGCCAGCACGTTCAGGCGGCCGCGGTGGGCCATGCCGATGACGACCTCGTCCAGGCGGGACTCGGCCGCCGAGTCCAGCACCGCGTCCAGCAGCGGGATGACGGACTCGCCGCCCTCCAGCGAGAAGCGCTTCTGGCCGACGTACTTGGTCTGCAGGAAGGTCTCGAACGCCTCGGCCGCGTTCAGGCGGCGCAGGATGCGCAGCTGCTCCTCGCGCTCCGGCTTGGAGTGCGGGCGCTCGACGCGGTCCTGGATCCACTTGCGCTGCTTGGGGTCCTGGATGTGCATGAACTCGATGCCGGTGGTGCGGCAGTACGAGTCGCGCAGGACGCCGAGGATGTCGCGCAGCTTCATCATCGACTTGCCGGCGAAGCCGCCGACGGCGAACTCGCGCTCCAGGTCCCAGAGCGTGAGGCCGTGCTCGGTGATGTCCAGGTCGGGGTGCTTGCGCTGCTGGTACTCCAGCGGGTCGGTGTCGGCCATGACGTGGCCGCGGACCCGGTAGGAGTGGATCAGCTCGAAGACACGGGCGGCCTTGGTGACGTCGTCGTCGTGGCTCGCGTCGATGTCCTTGAGCCAGCGGACCGGCTCGTAGGGGATGCGCAGCGACTCGAAGACGTCGTCGTAGAAGCCGTTCTCGCCGAGGAGGAGGTTCGCGACCTGGCGGAGGAACTCGCCGGAGGCGGCGCCCTGGATGACCCGGTGGTCGTAGGTCGACGTGAGCGTCATGACCTTCGAGATGCCGAGCTTGTTCAGGGTGTCCTGGGAGGTGCCCTGGAACTCCGCGGGGTAGTCCATGGAGCCGACGCCCATGATCACGGACTGGCCGGGCATCAGGCGCGGCACCGAGTGGACCGTGCCGAGGCCGCCGGGGTTGGTCAGGGAGACCGTGACACCGGAGAAGTCGTCCATCGTCAGCTTGCCGTCGCGGGCGCGGCGGACGATGTCCTCGTAGGCCTGCCAGAACTCGAAGAAGCTCAGCGTCTCGGCCTTCTTGATCGCCGCGACGACGAGCTGGCGGTCGCCGTTGGGCTTGACCAGGTCGATGGCGAGACCGAGGTTGACGTGGTCCGGCTTGACCAGGGTGGGCTTGCCGTCCACCTTGGCGAACGAGTGGTTCATCGCCGGCATGGCCTTGATGGCCTGGACCATCGCGTAGCCGATGAGGTGCGTGAAGGAGATCTTCCCGCCCCGCGCCCGCTTCAGGTGGTTGTTGATGACGATGCGGTTGTCGAACAGCAGCTTCACCGGGACCGCGCGCACGGACGTGGCCGTGGGCAGCTCCAGGGAGGCGTCCATGTTCCTCGCGACCGCGGCGGCCGGGCCGCGCAGCACGACCTGCTCGGGGCCCGAGGGGGCCCCGCCGTCGGACGAGGCCTTCTTCGCCGCGGCTGCCGCCGCGGGCCTGGCGGCGGCCGGCTGAGCGGCCGGGGCGGCCTTCGCAGGGGCGGCGGCCGGAGCCGGTGCCTGCGCGGCGGGCTTGGCCTCGGCGGGCTTCGCCGTCGGCGCGGCGGCGGGCTTCGGAGCGGCCTGAGCGGGGGCCGCGGGCTGCGCAGCGGCGGCCGGGGCCGCGGACTGGGCAGGAGCGGCCGGAGCCGCGGGCTGAGCGGTGGTGGTCCCCGCGGCCCCCGCGGCCGCGGTACCCGCCGGAGCCGGGCCGGCGGCCGCCCCGGGCTTGTAGTCGGCGAAGAAGTCCCACCAGGCTCGGTCCACCGAGTTCGGGTCCTGGAGGTACTGCTGATAGATCTCGTCGACGAGCCACTCGTTGGCACCGAACGACGCGGCGGGGTTCTTGCCCACTTGGTCGGTGTCGGTCGAGATGCTCGAGTTACTGGGGGACTGTGGCGACACGGCGGCAACCGCCCTCTTCCGCTTCACAAGATGATGGACAGCGGGAATCAAGGCTACGCCCCCCCGGCCGTGAAGGTCAGGCCGGGCCCGTGCAACGTCGCGTAAGTCACATCTTGAAGCGTGTTTCGGGGCTTGAAATGGCGGGAAACAAGCGTGGTTCCGCTTCAGGAGGGAACGGCGCGGCCTGACCCGGCGCACCCGCGGTGCGGGGCTGCGCCTGCTCACACGTGTCCGTCAGCGCGGACACTGGTGGATCTTGAGGCTCCGCTTCGAACTTTACGTCAACTCGGCACGGATGGCTCTCCCGGAAGAGTGACAAGAATCCGGCAACCCCGCTCGGATTCGGCCACTCCGATCCGGCCGCCGTGCAGATCGACCGCCCAGCGCGCGATCGCCAGGCCCAGACCCGTGCCGCCGTCGCTGCCCGGCCCCTGCGGCCGCTTGGCGCTGCCGCGGTTGAACCGCTCGAAGACGCGGTGCCACTCCGACTTCGGAATGCCGGGCCCCTCGTCCAGGACCTCCAGCTGCAGCGACTCCGGCAGCGCCCCGCGTCGCGCCTTGACCGTCACCCGGCCGTGCGGCGGACTGTGCTTGACCGCGTTGTCGATGAGATTCGCCACGACCTGGTGGATGCGCTCCGGGTCGGCGTTGGCGGTCAGCTCCGGCGGGGAGACGTCGAGGTGCAGATGGACGTCCGTGCGCGTGTGGCTGCCCGAGCCGGTGGCGATGCCCGCGCGCACCGAGGCGACCATGTTGGCCTCCTTGAGCACACCCGAGAGATACGGCCACACCTCGAACCGCCGCCGCTTCAGTGGGACGACGCCGTTGTCCAGCCGCGACAGGTCCAGCAGCGTCTCCACCAGCCGGCCCAGCCGCTCGGTCTGCTTCAGCGCCGTGCGCATGGTCTCCGGGTCGGCCTGGGTGACGCCGTCGACGATGTTCTCCAGCACCGCGCGCAGCCCCGCGATGGGCGTGCGCAGCTCGTGCGAGACGTTCGCCACCAGCTCCTTGCGCTGGCTGTCCTGGGCCTCCAGCTCGTCGGCCATGGCGTTGATCGTCACGGCCAGGTCGCCCAGCTCGTCACGCCGGTTCTCCCGCACCCGGCGCGTGTAGTCGCCCTGCGAGATGGAACGCGCCACGGCGGTCATCTCGTCCAGCGGCGCGGTGAGCGAATGGGCCACGAACTGCGTGATGAGAAGCGTGGCGATCATCGAGAAGACCGTGATGAAGCGCAGCTCCGTCTTCGTGTGCACCGCGATCACCGACAGGCCCGTGGTGATCAGCACCGAGATGACGACCAGCGCGCCCAGCTTGGTCTTGATCGAGAACGGGCTCACCTTGCCCCAGGGTTCCGGCTCCCCGGGGTCTCTGCGTGCGGCCGGCCCGCCGCTCATGGCGTCGGGGTCTCCAGGGCGTAGCCCACACCGTGCACGGTGCGGATCCGCTCGGCGCCGATCTTCCGGCGCAGCGCCTTGATGTGGCTGTCGACCGTGCGGGTGCCGGAGGCGTCCGCCCAGTCCCAGACCTCGGCGAGCAGCTGCTCGCGGGAGAGCACCGCGCGCGGGGTGTTCGCCAGGCAGACCAGCAGGTCGAACTCGGTGGGCGTGAGGTGGACGTCCTCGCTGCGCACCCTCACCCGGCGCTGGGCGTGGTCGATCTCCAGTTCGCCCAGGCGCAGGATGCCGCTGCGCGGCGTCGCGGCGGCGATCGCGGCCCGCTCCACCCGGCGCAGCAGGACGTGCACGCGCGCCGCCAGCTCCCGCATGGAGAAGGGCTTGGTCATGTAGTCGTCGGCGCCGACCCCGAGCCCGACCAGCATGTCGGTCTCGTCGTCGCGCGCGGTGAGCATCAGCACCGGCACCGGGCGGGCGGCCTGTACGCGCCGGCAGACCTCCAGCCCGTCGAAGCCCGGCAGCATGATGTCGAGGATGAGCAGGTCGGGCTGCCAGGCCTCGGCCGTGTCGACCGCTGCCGGGCCGTCGCCGGCGGTTTGCACGAGGAATCCCTCGGCTCGCAGACGGGTCGCGATGGCGTCCACGATCGTGGCGTCGTCCTCGACGACGAGAACCCGGCGCTGTGCGCCCGGGGTAGCCGTCGCCGAACCGCTGTGGGAGGTCTGTGTCTGCTCCATCGCCCGCCCCTGGGGTGTGCTTTCCGGAATCAGTGGGGTGATTCCTTCTGACTGGCTATGCCTGCGCATGCTTGCGATTGACGCTTGAATGATCGGCGTCGCAGGAGCAGCGTACGGGGAGGCGGCACACCTTTGCTATCCAGGGCTGATGGCGAGGTGCACGACGTCCGGAACGCCCCGGGCAACGGGGATCTCTTCGGTACGCACCTGTTGGAACCCGGCATTCCGCAAGGTTTCTTCGAATTCCGGTGACGGCTGGGCCGACCACACGGCGAGAACTCCGCCGGGTCTCAACACCCGCGCGCAGTGCGCCAGTCCGGCCTCACCGTACAGATGTGCGTTTCCCTCGGTGACCGTCCAGCCGGGGCCGTTGTCGATGTCGAGGCACAGCGCGTCGTACGTGTCGGACGTCTCATGGACGTGCGTCACCAGGTCCGCCTCGACGACGTGCGTGCGGGGGTCGGCGAGGGCGTCCGCGGTGAACACGGAGAGCGGGCCGTCGCGGTGCCAGTCGACGATCGCGCGCTCGCGTTCCACCACCGTGATCCGCCCCCAGCGCGGATTCGCGGACGCGTGTGCGAGCGAGAAGCCGACACCGAGTCCGCCGATCAGTACGTCGGGGTGGCTCCGGCCGGGCAGGGCGGCCAGCGCCGCGTCCACGAGCAGCCGTTCCGAGCGGCCGTCGGAGGTGTCCATCAGGAAGCAGCCGTTCGCGATGATCTCCAGCCGGCCGCCGGGCCGCCTGCGCAGCACGACCTCGCCGTGCGGTCCTTCGCGGCGGTCCAGCACGTCGGGCATGTCGTACGAGGTGACCATGGGGGAATCCTGGCAGGGAAGGGATGTTCGGCGCCGGGATTTTCGACGGGCGACGCGGACGGGGTGCGCGTACCGCGGCACGGCGGGCGGACGGCGCCGGGCGGAGTAAGAAGCGGTCGGCGTGGGCGAGTGCGTGGGCAAGGGCGAGGGCCGGGACGTGACGGAAGCGGCGCCCGTGGCGGATCGGCAAGCGCCCGGCGGTGGGGCTGCCTCGACGCCTGTGGTGGCCGCGCTCGGCGGTGGGGCTGCCTCGACGCCTGCGGCGGACGAGCCCGGCCCCGGCACGGCGGGGCCGCTGGACGGCCTACCGCGGCAGCGGGCGCCGGACCGTTCCTCCCCGTAAGGACGTCCCGGCCGCGGCGCCGGCACCTGCTGCCGACCCCCACCGGTACGCCGTTCACCTTCGGCTTCTCACTCGTCCTCTGCGTCGCCTCGCTGATCACCGCGTACGCGGATCCGGCGCTCGTGCACGGCCTGCTCCAGGCCTCCAGCACCGATGTGGCGCACCTGGTGCGGACGCCCGGGTTCGTGCCGGCCGGCAGCGCCCTGTGGCTCGCGGGTGGAACGGCCTCCTCGTTCGCCGCCGGCCTCGTGCGCGTCCTGACCGCGCTGGAAACGGCGGACCGGCGCCCTGATCGCGGCGGGTGTCTTCCTGCTCGGGCACGTCCTGGCCACGCCGGCGACCGAGGTGCCCGTGGGGCTCGCGATGCAGGCCGGGCACCTCCCCGGCAGTTCCCTGCACCGCCTCGACTACGGCGTCAGCTTCGGTGCCGCCGCCGGGACCGGCGCCCTGGCCGGCCTGCTTCCGCTCCGCCTGCGCCTGCCGCTGCTGGGCACCGCCGGGGCGATGCTCCTCGACGACCTGCTCGCCCTCAGCGACCCGATGACCGACTGGGGGCATCTCATCGCCCTCCTCGTCGGCGTGGCCACCTGGCCTGCGGTCCGGAGCCGGAGCGGGAACCGGCAGCCCGGTCATTCCTCCGACCTGGCACGAAGTACCGCATCCCGCTAGATCGCTCAGAGCGAACACGCCTCGGGGAACATTCGGCCTCCCTCCAGCATTGAGTCGGCATAGCTCAACTTGACTGCCGAAGGGGAGATCATGGCTTCGACGTCCACACCGCTCACCCTGCCTGTGCTGCCGCTCGACGACGAGGTCGTCCTGCCCGGGATGGTGGTCCCACTGGACCTGAGCGACAACGAGGTCCGTGCAGCGGTGGAGGCCGCCCAGGCCGCTGCCCGGTCAACGCCCGGCAAGCCCCGGGTACTCCTGGTGCCGCGGATCGACGGCACCTACGCGAACACCGGCGTCCTCGGCACGGTCGAACAGGTCGGCCGCCTCGCCGACGGCGATCCGGGCGCCCTGATCCGCGGCCGGGGGCGGGTGAGGATCGGTGCGGGGACGACGGGCCCCGGCGCGGCCCTCTGGGTCGAGGGCACGAGCGTCGACGAGACCGTCCCGGAGCCGGTGCCCGGCCAGGTCGCCGAACTGGTCAAGGAATACAAGGCCCTCGCCACCGCCTGGCTCCGCAAGCGCGGTGCCTGGCAGGTCGTCGACCGGGTCCAGGCCATCGACGACGTCTCGGCGCTCGCCGACAACTCCGGCTACTCGCCGTTCCTGACCACCGAGCAGAAGGTCGCACTGCTGGAGACCGCCGACCCGGTGGCCCGGCTCAAGCTCGCCACGCAGCAGCTGCGCGACCACCTCGCCGAGCAGGACGTGGCCGAGTCCATCGCCAAGGACGTCCAGGAGGGCGTCGACAAGCAGCAGCGCGAGTTCCTGCTGCGGCGTCAGCTGGAGGCGGTCCGCAAGGAGTTGCGCGAGCTGAACGGCGAGCAGGAGGGCGAGGAGTCCGACGACTACCGTGCCCGGGTGGAGGCCGCCGACCTGCCCGAGAAGGTCCGCGAGGCCGCGCTCAAGGAGGTCGACAAGCTGGAGCGGTCCTCCGACCAGTCCCCGGAGGGCTCCTGGATCCGCACCTGGCTCGACACGGTCCTGGAGATGCCGTGGAACGAGCGCACCGAGGACGCCTACGACATCCAGGGTGCCAAGGCCGTGCTGGACGCCGAGCACGCCGGCCTGGAGGACGTCAAGGAGCGCATCACCGAGTACCTGGCGGTGCGCAAGCGGCGTAACGACCGGGGCCTCGGCGTCGTCGGCGGGCGGCGCGGCGGTGCCGTGCTCGCGCTCGTCGGTCCGCCCGGCGTCGGCAAGACCTCGCTCGGCGAGTCCGTCGCCCACGCGATGGGCCGCAGGTTCGTCCGGGTCGCCCTCGGCGGTGTGCGCGACGAGGCCGAGATCCGCGGGCATCGGCGCACGTACGTCGGCGCGCTGCCGGGCCGGGTCGTCCGGGCGATCAAGGAGGCCGGGTCGATGAACCCGGTCGTGCTGCTCGACGAGATCGACAAGGTGGGCTCGGACTTCCGGGGCGACCCGGCCGCGGCGCTGCTCGAAGTGCTGGACCCGGCGCAGAACCACACCTTCCGGGACCACTACCTGGAGGTCGAACTCGACCTGTCCGACGTCGTCTTCCTCGCCACGGCCAACGTCCTCGAGGCGATCCCGGAGGCCCTGGCCGACCGGATGGAGATCGTCCGCCTGGACGGCTACACCGAGGACGAGAAGGTCGTCATCGCCCGCGACCACCTGCTCCCGCGCCAGCTGGAGCGGGCCGGGCTGGACAAGGAAGAGGTGACCCTCGACGAGGACGCACTGCGCAGGCTCGCCGGCGAGTACACGCGCGAGGCGGGCGTGCGCACCCTGGAGCGGTCGATCGCCCGACTGCTGCGCAAGGTCGCGGCCCAGCACGAACTGGGCGAGCGGGAGCTGCCGTTCACCGTCCGGGACGAGGACCTGCGCGCGCTGATCGGCCGGCCGCACCACGTGCCCGAGTCCGCCCAGGACCCGGCCGAGCGGCGGACGTCCGTGCCGGGTGTGGCCACCGGGCTCGCGGTGACCGGGGCCGGCGGTGACGTGCTCTACGTCGAGGCGTCGCTGGCCGACCCGGAGACGGGCGCGGCGGGGCTGACCCTCACCGGTCAGCTGGGCGACGTGATGAAGGAGTCCGCGCAGATCGCGCTGAGCTTCCTGCGCTCGCACGGCGCCGAGCTGGAACTGCCGGTGGCCGATCTGAAGGACCGGGGCGTGCACATCCACTTCCCGGCGGGCGCGGTCCCCAAGGACGGCCCGAGCGCCGGCATCACGATGACCACGGCCCTCGCGTCCCTCCTCTCCGGCCGGCTGGTCCGCACGGACGTGGCGATGACCGGCGAGGTCTCGCTGACCGGGCGGGTCCTGCCGATCGGCGGGGTCAAGCAGAAGCTGCTCGCGGCGCACCGGTCCGGGGTCACCACGGTGATCATCCCCAAGCGCAATGAGCCCGACCTGGACGACGTCCCGGCGGAGGTGCTGGACAAGCTCGACGTCCACGCCGTCACCGACGTCCGCCAGGTCCTGGAGCTGGCGCTCGCGCCCGCCGCGAGCGGCGCGGCGCAGGAGGTTCCGGTGGCCGCGTGACGGAGGTCATCGGATGAGGGAAGGCCCGGGTCCCGTGAGGGAGGCCCGGGCCTTCACCCCTGCGCGGGGCCTGTCGACACGCACCCCGCGACCTGCGGAATACTTGCCGAGCTGCGGCGGCGCCCGCAGCCGTTGGAGAATTCAGACAGCGGGCGACAACCGAGGCAGGGCTGACGTGCACGACGGCGGCAACGACGAGGAACACCGCGAGGCCGATGCGCGAAGCGGTGTGAACCAGCCCGCCTTCCTCGCGCTGGAGCGCGAGCTGACCGTGCTGCTGCGGCGCGCCCGGGCCAGCCAGGGCGAGATGGCCCGCGAGGTCCACCCCGACCTGGAGCCCTCCGCGTACGGGCTGCTCGTCCGGCTGGGCGAGTGTGGCAAGCAGCGGGCCACCGAGCTCGCCGCCTACATCGGTGTCGGCAAGGCCACGATGTCCCGCCAGCTGCGCGCCCTGGAGGAGCTCGGCCTGGTCGCCCGCGAGCCCGACCCCGCCGACGGCCGGGCCTGGCTGGTCGCCCTCACCCCTGAGGGCCAGGACCGCGTCCGCCGGGTCCGGGAGGCCCGCCGCGCACGCTACGCCGGCCGTCTGGCCGACTGGGACACCCGCGAGGTCACGGAGCTGGCCCGGCTGCTGCACCAGCTCAACCGCGGCATGGAGAAGTAGCGGCCCCCAGCGCGGCCAGGGGCTGCAGGCACCCACCCGTCCGCCCCGCGACGCCCGGCACTTCCCCAGAGCTCTTCGAGCAGAGAGCCCCTGGACGAGCAGGCGACCCCTCTCTCGTCTCACCGGGCGAGAGCCCGAGTACGCCCCGTGCCAACGGCTGGGGCGGCCTGGACCGGCCGGTCCGCCGCACGGCCACCTCCGCACGGGGACGTCCGCCCGGCACGCCGGGAGCACGTACCGGACGCCGCGGGGCCGCCCTCCGGGCGACGACGGCGGTCGTGACCGCGGGTCCGCTCGCCAGGTCACACAGTGCCTTCACCGGTGCCGGGCCCAGCCGCTGTCGCGCCTGGCGAAGAGCGCTGCCGCTGGGCCCAACCGTTGCCAGGCCCGACAGCCCGGCACGCAACCGGTCGAGGACCTGCCGGTAGCCCGACCCGTTGAACAGCGCTCCGGCCAGCAGCAGGTACACCGTGACCCGCGCCGGCAGCAGCCGGACCCTGCGCTGCACCGCACCGGTCGCCGCCAGCACCTCGTCGACCATCTCGATCGGGATGATCCTGGTCAGCTCACCGATATGCCCCGGCGCGAACACCCCGGCCGCTACCCCGACCGTCCTGGTCATGGCAGCGGAGCTCCTGTGGTCAGGACGTCTTGGACGACAAACCTCTTCTACACCAGCTCCGCTGCCTCGTTCACCAGCCTTGACGAAGAGCCTCCGCCCTCAACTGAACGGCGTTGCCCCTAGAACTCGACGTACACGACCGTCGCGTCGTCGTGCGCCTTGCCCCGGCCCGGGAACGCCCGGGCGGCGTCCGAGCGTTCCAGCGTCCGGACGCGGTCCACCAGCGCCTGCGGGCCCTCCTTGCGGACGAGCCGGAGGCAGTCCGTCCAGTCGCCCTCCCCGAAGCGCTCCACCCAGCGGCCCGCGCCGTCGGTCAGGGCGGCCAGGGCGCGGACCTCGCGGCGGGGCAGGGCGCCGGTCACCGCCCGCCGGGCCACGGCGGGGTCGGCGGCGGCCGTGAAGAAACCGCCCTCCTTGTTGCGGACCGTCGCGTCCACCAGCGCGTCCGTGGCCAGGGCCGAACGCGGGAGCAGGGCCAGCCGGTCGTCGAGGACGGGTGTCACGACCCCGTCCGGGGACTCCAGGAGCAGCGCCGAGTCCGACAGGACCAGGTACTCCACCGTGTCCGGATTCCAACGGGCCGCGACCACCGTGGCCTGCGGAGTGCGCGGGTGAGAAAGGTCACAGGTTGCCGCATGTGCCTCGGCGGTACGCGCGAGGGCGCGGAACAGGGCGTCGACCAGGGGAACATCCGGGAGGGAAACGGTCAGTTCGGTCAGGGCGCCGCCGAGCCGTGCGGTGTACCAGGGGACCGAATGGAGACAGCCCGTCCCGGTCCGCGGCGGCGTGACACCGTCCAGGACGACGACCGAACCGCCCTGTCCCGAGGCGGGGAGCCCGACAGCGGCGAAGTCCTCGTTGGGGCGGTCGGCGTCTCCTGGCTCCGAGGCGAGTTCCGTACGCATCCGGCCAGTCTGCACGAGCTCTTCACAACGTCCGCAAAATGCCGCCGTCGGTCGCCGGACCGGTGTACCCGCGCAGGTCGGCCGCCCTGTTTGGGAGGGAATGCTTTGTTCCGGGAAGACGTGGTGGCGAATACTGCCACCGCCCTGCTTCCGGCGTCCAACCGGCGTGCCGCGCCCGGCCCCTGCAAGGGCCGGTGGAACTTGCCCCTCAACTCCCCTCCGGGGTTCACTCCTTCGAGTGGCGGGTCAGGTGATGCGCGTGCGCTGCCCACCGGCGCTGGGAGGGTCGGGAAGTGTACCGGGAGTGCGCACCAGTTGACGGAGCGTCATCCGGGCCCAAGGTTCACTAGTCAGGAATGCGAGCACCGGTGCAGAAGACGCGGCCTCGTCGCACAGGCAAACAGACGGCCCCCGCTCAGGGAGCCGATCCGACGCCCCCCACCGGCAAGGGACGACCCACACACGTACGCAACCGGCTGATCGTGGCCGTGGCCGTGGTCGCCGCGGCCATCGCCGGTGCCGGCACGCCGTCCGTGCTGGCCGCCTCCGGGCAACTCCACGACACGCAGGAGCTGGTGACGCTCGCCGGGCAGACGCAGGACGCCCTGGCGCTCGCGCACTCCCTCGCCGACGAGCGTGACAAGGTCACGGCCTACATCGCGGCCGGCCGCCCCAAGTCCAAGGCACCCTCCGAGCAGCACAGCGCCCGCGTGGACCGGCAGGTCGAGGAGCTGCGCTCCGACAGCGACACGCCCGCCGGGCTCCGCTCGGACCTCGACGCCATAGCCGCCGTACGGCGCGCCGCGCTCACCGGCAAGAGCAGCGCCCTCGAAGCGCACCAGGCGTATTCCGTGACCATCACCGGCCTCCACCGGATCGCCGAGGACCTGGCGCAGCAGACGCCGCCGCGCGCCGGCGCGGGCGGCCACGCCCTGGCCGAGCTGGACTCCGCCGTGCAGCAGGCCGCCGCGGCCCGGGGGCTGTTGCTCGCCGCGCTCAGCGTGCCGAGCAGCACGCGGACGGTCATCGACCCGGTCACCGGCCTGCCGACCGGGACCTCAGGGTCCTCCGGCGCCGACAGCCGCCGCCGTGACGCCCTGAGCGCCGCCGCCCAGCAGGCCCGGCTGCGCTCCGACGCGGCCCTGGCCGACTTCCGCGCCACCGCCCCCAAGGAGGCCCGCACCTCCTTCGACAACACGGTCACCGGCACCGAGGTCAACTCCGCAGAGAAGTACCTCGCGACCCTGACCGACCAGCCCTCCCTCTCGGACGGCGAGCTCTCCACCGACCCCGAGAAGCTGGACGCGGCCCTCTCCGCCCGCGTCGACCTGATGCGCGGCGTCGAGTCCGCCCTGTACGACCGCCGCACCAAGGACCTGGAGGCCCTGCGCGACGACGACGTCACCGCGCTGGAGATCCGCATCGCGGTCCTCGGCGCCCTGATGCTGCTCGCCGTCGGTGTCGCCACCGGCATGGCCCGCAGCCTCACGCGCCCCCTCGCGGTGCTGCGCCTGGGCTCCAAGCGCCTCGCCGAGGCCGAGGAGCCGGCCACCGAGGAGCCGGTGAAGTTCACCGGCCGCAACGACGAGTTCGCCCAGGTCGTCCGCTCCGTCAACGCCCTGCACGCGCACGCCGCCGCCCTCACCGAGCGGATCACCACGCTGGAGTCCGACCGCAAGCACCTGGTCGGCCAGCGCCAGAAGATGGCCGACGCCCGCGAGGAACTGCGCGGTCAACTCGCCGATTCCGGCGCCCAGCTGGAGCGGCTGCGCACGGCCATCGGCGGCACCTTCGTCAGCCTCGCACTGCGCACCCTCGGCCTCGTCGAGCGCCAACTCGCCGTGATCGAGGGCCTGGAGGAGCGCGAGCAGGACCCGGAGCGCCTCGCCACGCTGTTCAAGCTCGACCACTTCGCCACGGTCATGCGCCGTCACAGCGAGAACCTCCTGGTGCTCGCCGGCACCGAGCACGTCCAGCACGCCGCCGGACCCGTGCCCCTCGTGGACGTCGTCCGCGCCGCGGTCAGCGAGATCGAGCGCTACGAACGTGTCCGGATCGCGGCCCTGCCCCCGCACGCCCACATCGCCGGGTTCGCCGCGGACGACCTCTCCCACCTGCTGGCCGAGCTCCTGGAGAACGCCACCTCGTTCTCCCCGCCGGACCTGCCCGTGGAGATCTCCGGCTGGCTGCTGGAGAACGGCGAGGTCATGCTCTCCGTGCAGGACGAGGGCATCGGCATGGCCGACGACCGCCTGGAGCGCCTCAACTCCCGCCTGAGCGAGTTCGACCCGGAGGCGCCCTACGACCAGGAGGGCGAGGACGGCCTCGGCCTCGGCCTGTACGTCGTGGCCCGCCTCGCCCACCGCCACGGTGTGCGCGTGCAGCTGCGCGAGCAGAAGCAGGGCGGGGTCGCGGCGGTCGTGGTCCTGCCGCGCACCCTGCTGGCGGCGGCCCCGGCCGCGGCCGTACCCGCTTCCGGCCCGGCGGGCGGGGGCACGCACTCCTTCTCCCTGCCCGGCGCCGACGCCGAGGCCAACTCCAACGTCCTGCACGGCCGGACCGACGGTGGGGACCCGCTGGTCGCGCTGGCGGAGCGGGCGGTCGAGCGGGAGGAGGCCGGCGGGCATCCCCATCCGGACGAGGACGCCGGGGGGCATCCGGAACCGGCCGAGCCCGAGGAGGCCCCGGCCGCCACGCAGCCGGTGGAGACGCCCGCCGAGACGACGATGGAACTGGTCGCCCCGATCCCGCAGGGCGAGCCGGAGCCGACACGGCACGATTCCGCGGCCGCCGACGGCACCTCCGTCCCGCCAGGGGCACCCGCGTACGACCACGAGAGCCGCACGCGTGGCGCGGGTGGGGACGAAGACGCCGAAGGCGGTGCCGAGGCGGAGGCCGACGCCGAGCAGGAACGCGTCACCGACAAGGGCCTCCCCAAGCGCACACCCAAGATCACCGCCACCGCCACCGCTCCACGCCAGCGCAGCGGCTCCGTGGACGCCGAGGCCCTGCGCCGCCGGCTCGGCGGCTTCCGCCAGGGCGCGCAGGCCGGATACCGCGAGATCGAGGCGGAGATCGCCGAGAGGACGGCCTCGCACCAGCGGCCGGCGACCGGCACCGCAGTACCAGCTGGACCGGAAGAAGCCACGGGGGGCACAGCCGAGGAGGCAAGCAGTTGACCGCGCCCAGTACCTTCGGACTGATCGGACTGAGCAGTGAGGCCCGCAACCTGCACTGGCTGCTGACCAACCTCGTCGAGGAGGTGCCCGGCATCCTCTCGGTCGCGGTCGTCTCGTCCGACGGACTGCTCCTGCTCTCCTCCGACGAGCACCGCAACAAGGAGGCCCGGCAGGCCCTGCAGGCCGGCGACACCGGGCGGAGCGGGCCCAGCGGCTCCGCCGCCGACCTGGCCACCATCGTCTCCGGCATCGGCAGCCTCACCATCGGCGCCGCCAAGCTGATGGACTACGGCGGGGTCAAGCACACGATGATCGCCATGGACGAGGGCAGCCTGTTCGTGATGTCGATCAGCGACGGCTCGCTGCTCGGCGTCCACGGCTCCGCGGACTGCGACATGAGCGTGGTGGCGTACCACATGGCTCTGTTCGTCGGCCGCGCCGGCCACGTCCTGACGCCGGAACTCCGCAGCGAGCTCCGAAAATCCCTGGAGGAGTCCCAGACGACCAGGAGTGCACGATGAGCAGTACGCCCAGGCAGCAGCTCCCGATGCGCGGCGGCGACCGCAAACCCGCCCGGGTCCGCCCCTACTCGCTCACCGGCGGCCGTACCCGTTTCGGGCACGTCCTGCTGGTCGAGACGTTCGTGGCCAGCACGGCCGCGCTGGAGGCCGCAGAGGAGCGCAGGGAACTGACCAACGGCTCCCTGTCCACCCGTGTGATGCCGGAACTGCGGGCCATCGTCGAACTGTGCCGCCGGATGCGAACGGTGGCCGAGATCGCCGCGCTGATGAAGATGCCGCTCGGTGTGGTCCGCGTGCTCCTCAGCGACCTCGCGGACCAGGGAAGGATCCGTGTGTACGGAACGGGAACCGGCCACGGCACGGGCCGCCCGGACCGCGCTCTGCTGGAAAGGGTGCTGAGTGGACTCCGTCGTCTCTGACGCCGCTCACGGCGTCACTGCTTCAACCCCGTCGGCGCAGCCGGACGAGAACATGCATGCCTGGCAGACGGATCGCACCCGTGCTCCCATTGCCACGAAGATCGTGGTGGCGGGCGGCTTCGGCGTGGGCAAGACCACGATGGTCACCTCCGCCTCGGAGATCACGCCGCTGCAGACCGAGGCGCTGATGACCGAGGCGAGCGAGGGCACCGACGACCTCACCGCCACGCCGGGCAAGACCTCCACCACCGTCGCCATGGACTTCGGGCGCCTCACGCTCGACGACGACCTGGTGCTCTACCTGTTCGGCACGCCGGGCCAGCAGCGGTTCTGGTTCATGTGGGACGACATCGTGCGCGGCGCGATCGGCGCCGTCGTGCTGGCCGACACGCGCCGCCTGAAGGACTGCTTCCCGGTCCTCGACTACTTCGAGAGCTCCGGGCTGCCGTATGTCGTCGCCGTCAACCACTTCGACGACAGCGAGCTGTTCGAACCGGAGGACGTGAGGGAGGCGTTGACCATCCCGCGACACATACCTGTCATGATCATGGACGCGCGTCGCCGGATCTCCGTGATCGAGACCCTCCTGGCCCTCGTGGGCCACGCGCTCGACGAAACCCCCGAGTAGGAGACAGCCCCGCATGCGGAAGATACTCGTCGTCGGAGCCGGCCAGTCCGGCCTCCAGATCGCTCTCGGCCTCCAGTCCCAGGGGTACGAGGTCACCCTCATGTCCAACCGGACGGCGGACGAGATCCGCACCGGCCGGGTCATGTCCACGCAGTGCATGTTCCACACGGCCCTGCAGCACGAGCGCGATCTCCAGCTGAACTTCTGGGAGTCCCAGGCCCCGAAGATCGAAGGACTCGGCGTCTCGGTCGCCGCCCCCGGCTCCTGGGCCGAGGGCCCCGCCGCCCGCGCCATCGACTGGCTGGGCCGCCTCGACGGACACGCGCAGTCCATCGACCAGCGCGTGAAGATGGCCGGCTGGATGGAGACCTTCGCCCAGCGCGGCGGCCAGCTCGTCATCCACGGCGCCGCCGTCGGCGACCTCGACTACTTCTCCCGCACGTACGACCTGGTGCTGGTCGCGGCCGGCAAGGGCGAACTCGTGCAGATGTTCGCCCGCGACCCGGAGCGCTCCCCGTACAGCGAGCCGCAGCGCGCCCTGGCCGTCTCCTACGTCCACGGCCTCGGCCCGCGCCCCGAGCACCCCGGCACCGAAGCGGTCCGCTGCAACCTCGTGCCGGGCGTCGGCGAGATGTTCGTGATGCCGACCCTCACCACCTCCGGCCGCGCCGACATCCTGTTCTGGGAGGGCATACCCGGCGGCCCGCTCGACGTCTTCAACGGCGTCAAGGACCCGGCCGAGCACCTCTCCCTGACCCTGGAACTCATGGAGCGGTACCTGCCCTGGGAGTACGCGCGGGCCACCAAGGTCGAGCTGACCGACGCCGGCGGCACGCTGGCCGGGCGCTACGCCCCCACCGTCCGCAACCCGATCGGCCGCCTCCCCGGCGGCGGACTCGTGCTCGGCGCCGCCGACGTCGTCGTGGCCAACGACCCCATCACCGGCCAGGGCTCCAACTCGGCCTCCAAGTGCGCCGCGGCCTACATCGCCTCGATCGTCGAGCACGGGGACAAGCCGTTCGACGAGGAGTGGATGCGGGCCACCTTCGACCGCTACTGGCAGACCGCCCAGCACGTCACCAGGTGGACCAACACGATGCTCGCGCCGCCGCCGGAGCACGTGCTGAACCTCATCGGCGCCGCCGGTCAGCTCCAGCCGGTCGCCGACCGCTTCGCCAACGGCTTCGACAACCCGGCCGACTTCGAGAACTACTTCTACGACCCGGCCAGGACGCAGGCCTACCTGGCCGAGGTCTCCGGAGCCGCCTGACCCTCGTAGCCCTCGTAGCCCTCGTCCGGCCCGTCCATGGCGCCCTCGGGAAGCTCCGGCGGCTCGAACCGTCGCAGGGGCTCCCCGCCCGGGTCCGGGCGTACGGCGCCCAGGATCGGGTTGGCCGCGAGCGGTGACACCTTCACCCTCGCGCCCGGGCGGGGCGCCTGGACGACCATGCCGTCGCCGAGGTACAGCGCCACGTGCGTGGCCTTCGGGAAGTAGACGACCAGGTCCCCCGGGCGCAGCGCGCCCAGCGGAATCCGCCGCAGCCGCCTCCACTGCTCCTGACTGGTCCGGGGGATGGGCCTGCCCGCCGCCGCCCAGGCCTGCGAGGTCAGGCCGGAGCAGTCGTACGCCGCCGGGCCCTGCGCGCCCCATTCGTAGGGCTTGCCGAGCTGCCGCACGGCGTGGCGGACGGCGCGGCTGCCCTCGGCGGTCGGGCGGCGGATTCCGGTGCCGGGGTTCTTGCTGTCGATGTCGGTGTCGGTGACGCTGTCGGTGTCGCTCTCGCCTTCGCTGCGGGTGCCCTTGGCGGTGCCGGTGTCTGTGTCGCTGCGGGTGCCCTTGGCGGTGTCGGTGCGGGTACCGGTGTCGGTCCTGCTTTCGATTGCGTCGACGGCGCTGCTTCCCGGCGCGCCCGCCGCGAGGAACCTCTTCCCGGTCTTGCCGGTGCCCTTCTCCTCGAACGCGGCGAGTTCGCTGAGCCGGTCCTGGTCGAGGGAGGCGAGCAGGTCCTCCACGTCGTGCAGCCGCCCGCGGACCTCGTCCCGTTCCTTCTTGCGCCGTTCGGCGAGCGCGAGCTGCTTGTCCAGGGCCGCGCGGGCCTTGCGGGCCAGCCGGTCCGCCTCGCGCGCGTCGCCGGTGAGCCGGCCGACGGTGTCGGCCCGCTCCCGCGCCAGCCGGCCGATCACATGGCCCTGCTCGATCGCGTGCTGGGGGTCGCGGGCCAGGAGCAGACGCACGTACGGGGAGAGGTCGCTGCTGCTCTGGTACTGCTGGCGGGCCAGACGGCCGGCCGCGCCCCGGCTGTCGTGCAGGGAGAGCCGGGCCCGGGCGAGGGCGCGGTCCAGGCGGTCGGTCTCGTCGCGCTGCCTCGTGAGCCTCTCCTCGGTGGCGTTGTAGGCCGTGGTGGCCTTCTCGGCCTTCGTGTACAGCTCCTGAAGATCCGTCAGGAGGCCGGAGAGGGAGGCGTTCCGCGCCGCCGGGCCGGCCGGGTCGGGGGCCGCCGTGGCGGGGAGGGGTGTGGGGGCGAGGATCGTGGTGGCCGCCGTCGCCGCGATGCAGACCAGACGCACGAGCCTTGCTGACATGCCATCACCTCCGGTGAGGGGGCGGCTCTTTCGCCGCCGGACACTCGTGAGGATCAGGCGTGTGCGCGGGGTGCGCGCGGTGGGTGTGCGCGGTTCGGCGCAACGACGTCACCCGTCGGCGTCATCCGGCTTGCCGGGCGGCGTGGCGTCTGGCCTCGACCAGGGCCAGTTGAGCCGGCGGGGCGGGACGCCCTCGGGGGCGTACGCGTACTTCCAGCGGTTGGTCAGGCTGACCTTGCCCGGTCCCCGGGGGACGCGGCGGTAGACCAGGACCGTGGGCGGGCCGCCGGCCGGGTCCGGGACGGGGATGCGGTACGTCCTCGGCGGGTGGCCCGTGATGCCGAGCAGGACGGGCAGGACCCTGCCGTCCATGGGGCCGCCCTCGAAGGGGGTGTCTTCGCTCTTCACGGGATCAGTGTCGGACATCCTCGGCGAGGGCCACGACCAGGGCGTCGGTCTGCGGGTCGCGGCGGGCGGTGACCGTGAGCATGGCGACGAACTGTTCGACGAGCCAGTCGCGCAGCTCCTCGGCGGGCGGTTGCTTGTCCTCGTCGAGCCAGATGAGCGAGGACGCCTCCACGGCGGTGATCCACATGCGGATCGTCATCCGCAGGCGGGGGCCGGGGCCGGTGACGCCGAGGTGGCTGAGGATGTGCTCGGCGGCGACGCGGCGGACGCCGTCGACGATGGCGGTGGTGTGGGAGGTCTCCACGACGCTGCCGCCCTGGAGGAGGGCGCTGAAGCCGGTGTCGTGCTCGTCGACGAAGCGGAGGTAGCGGTCGACGGCGCGGGACAGGCGGGGGAGGAGAGGGCCTTCGCGGGGCTCGTCGAAGCAGTGCCGCAGTTCGTCGGCGGCGGAGCGCAGGGCGGCCTCGTAGAGCTGCTGCTTGCCGCCGGGGAAGTACCGGTAGACCAGGGGCCGCGACACCCCGGCCGCCTCCGCCACGTCGTCCAGGGACACGTCCTCCGGGGCGCGGTGCGCGAAGAGGTCCAGGGCGGCGGTGAGCAGCTGGCTGCGGCGCTCCTCGACGCTGAGTCGCCGGTAGGCGGGGGTGGGGGCGGCTGGTGTCATGTTCCGCAGCGTAATCGGGGGGTCGGGGGCTGCGTAGCGGAGTGGGGGGTCCTGGAGGGTGCCTGCGGCGGCCTGTGGCTCGTTCGGTGGGGGTGCGCGTTGCGCGTGCCGGCTTCGAGTGGGGCGGGGCCGCGTCGGGGGGTGTCCGTCCTCGGATTGGCGCGATGGACTTGCGTGTCGGCTGAGTGTTCGTTGACGCGCTGACCGCTGCGGGCGGGCTCCCCCCGGCACGTTCCCTTGCGCCGTCCGGCGGGTACGGGGCCGTGTGGGTGCGTGGCCGGGTGGTGAGACGTCGGGGCCCCACCCGGCCGCAACCGGGGGCACTGTGATGTGGGGTCAGGCCAGCAGGCCCGAGGACTTCCACAGGCGGCGGCCGACGCCGCGCAGGACGCCGATGTCGTCGAGGAAGTCGGTGAGCCGCTTGGAGCCGGTCTGCATGACCTCGCGGCGGTGGCCGCTCGCGCGGACCTGGGCGAGGGCCTCCCGCCTGTCGAGGCCGACGTTCGTGTAGACCTCCGGGTTCACGAACGCCACCGAGAAGACCCGGGCGAACTCTCCGGAGGTGATGCGGGTGAACTCCTGGGACCACTTAGGGGCCGTCACCATCTGGCGGCGCAGTTCCTCGCGGGCGTAGCGGACGTGGCGGGCCTCCTCCACGACGTGGATGCGGGTGACGCCGCGGACCAGGGTCTGGACGCGCTCGTCCGGGAAGGTCAGGCGCTGCATCCAGTCCAGGACCTCCTCGCCGAGCAGGGTCGCCGTGAAGGAACCCGGCGTGGTCGAGACGGTCTTGAACAGCCGGCCGAGGTGCTGGTGGGCGCGGCTGACCGGGTACCAGGGCGTGCCGCCGTGGGAGATCAGACGGGCGAACATCTTGGAGTGGCGGCACTCGTCCTCGATCTCGGTGAGTGCGTAGCGGACATGCGCGCTCGTCGCCGCCTTGTCGTAGATGTGCCGCACCAGCAGCTGCATCAGGATGATCTCGAACCAGATGCCGAGCGAGGCCAGGGCCGCCGCCTCGTGCTGGGAGAGCAGGATCCGCTGCTCCTCGCCCATCCGTTTCCAGATCGGGGTGTCGTACAGCGACACCAGCTCCGGCGGCCAGAACCACTTGCCCTCCTCGAAGGGGGCGTCCCAGTCCAGTTCTTTGTCGGGGTCGAAGGAGTGCTTGGCGGAGGAGTCGAGCAGCCGTTGGGCCACCTGCTCCCGGTCCTTGAGCAGACCGAGGGCATCGCGCAGGCCGTCGAGCGCGTCGGCTTCCGTCAGGGTCGTCATGGCTGCCCACCTCGTTGTGCACACGTCACTGTCCCTCTTATGAGACTACCTGTCAGTAAGCTCGTCAATCCCCCGCGCGCGACTGGTTGACCCGGTGTCTACCTCGTGTGGGCTGTGAACCGCGCCGACACCACGCCTCCTGGCAGTTCAGCCGGGGCGTCCTGGAGCCGGGCGACTCCGCTTCCGGCCCGTCGCGCCGGGCCGGTGTCACGAACCGGGCGTGCCGCCAGGCGACTTCAGTACCGCCTCCATCACCGCCCGGGCGATCGGAGCCGCGTCACCGGCGCCGCTGATGTTCCGCCGCTCCTCCTCCGCCTCCTCCACCACGACCGCCACCGCGACCCGCGCGGCCAGGTCGCGGTCGCCCTGGGCCCAGGAGACGAACCAGGCGTACGGGGTGCCGGTGTTGCCGAGGCCGTGCTGGGCGGTGCCGGTCTTGCCGCCCACCTTCGCGCCGCGGATCGCGGCCCGGCGGCCGCCGCCCTTCTCGACGACCTCCCGCATCAGCGCCCGCAGCCGTGCCGCGGTCGAGGGGGACATCGCCTGGCGCGCCGCTCGGGAGCCGGCGGTGGCGAGGATGCTGCCGCCCGGCCGGGTCGTGCGCTCCACCAGGTAGGGCTCGCGGACCTGGCCGCCGTTGGCCACGGCCGCCGCGACCATCGCCATCTGCAACGGCGTCGCACGGGTGTTGTACTGGCCGATCGAGGACAGGGCCAGCTGCGCCCGGTCCAGGGTGGTGTCGAAGACGGAGCGGGCCACCGGGAAGGGGACGCGCAGTCCCGCGTTGTCGAAGCCGAAGGCGCGGGCCGTGGCCCTCATGTCCCGCGCGCCCACCTCCACGCCGAGCTTGGCGAACACCGTGTTGCAGGACAGCGTGAAGGCCTTGCGCACGGAGGCGTTCCCGCAGCCCCGCGACGCGTTCTCCAGCCGGGTCCGGGTACCGGGCAGCGTGTAGGGGTCGGGGGAGTCGGTCGGCGCGTCCAGGTCGGTGACGACCCCGGCGTCCAGCGCGGCCGCCGCGGTGACGACCTTGAAGGTGGAGCCCGGCGGATACGTCTGCAGCGCCGCCCGGTTGAGCATCGGGCGGTCCTCGTCCGCGGTGAGGCGCGCCCAGGCCCGGGCCGCCGCCGCACCGTTCCCCGACAGCGGCTGCGGGTCGTAGGACGGGGTCGACACCAGGGCCAGGATCCGGCCGGTCGAGGGGTCCAGCGCCGCGACCGCCCCCTTGAGGCCGGTGAGTCCCTTGTACGCGGCCCGCTGCGCCGCCGGATCGAGCGTCGTGACGACGTCCCCGCCGGAGCTGCGCGCGCGGGTGAAGTCGCTCCACAGCGGGAACGGCGCGAGCATCGGGTCCGAACCGGACAGCACCCCGTCCTCGGTGTTCTCCAGGAGCGTCGTCCCGTACCGCTGGGAGGCGAAGCCGGTGACCGGCGCGTACAGCGGGCCGTCGGCGTAGGTCCTCTCGTAGCGCAGGTGCTCCCGGGTGTCCTTCGAGCCGGTCACGGGCCGGCCCCCGACCAGGATGTCGCCGCGCGGCTGCTCGTAACGGGCGATGTCCGGACGCCGGTTGGCGGGGTTGCGGTCGTATTGCGGGGCCTGGACGAGCTGGACGCGGGCGGCGTTCACCAGCAGGGCCACCAGCAGCAGCGCGCAGAAGACGCCGGCGTGCCGGATGTGCCGGGTCACCGGGTGTCCTGTCCGTCGTCCTGCCGCCGGGCCGAGTCGCTCACCCGGACCAGCAGGGCCACGATCGACCAGTTGGTGACCACCGACGAGCCGCCCTGCGCGAGGAACGGCATCGCCATGCCGGTCAGCGGGATCAGGCCGGTCACCCCGCCCGCGATCACGAACACCTGCAGCGCCACCAGCGAGGCGAGCCCGACCGCGAGCAGCCGGCCGAAGGGCTCGCGCAGGACGAGGCCCGCCCGGAAGCCCCGCTCCACCAGCAGCCCGTACAGGACGAAGATCGCGGACAGGCCCGCCAGGCCCAGCTCCTCACCGGCCGTGGCCAGGATGAAGTCCGACTTCACCGCGAAGCCGATGAGGAAGGAGTGGCCGAGCCCGAGGCCGGTGCCGAGGACACCGCCCTCGGCGAAGGCGAACAGCGACTGGGCGAGCTGGCCCGCTCCCTCCCCCGCCTCGATCGACGCGAACGGGTGCAGCCAGGTCTCGATCCTGCTGTGCACGTGCGGCTCCAGCCGGCCGACGGCGACCGCGCCCAGCGCCGCCAGCAGCAGCCCCAGGGCGATCCAGCCGGTGCGGCCGGTGGCGACGTAGAGCAGCACGACGAACAGGCCGAAGAAGAGCAGCGAGGTGCCCAGGTCGTGTTCCAGGATCAGCACGCCGACGCTCACCACCCAGACGGCGAGGATCGGGCCGAGGACCCGGCCGGTGGGGAACTGCAGCTTCCAGATCCTGCGGCCGGTGTAGGCGAGGGCGTTGCGGTTCGCGGCCAGGTACGCGGCGAAGAACACCGCCAGCAGCACCTTCGCGAACTCGCCCGGCTGGATGGAGAACCCGGCGATCCGGATCCAGAGCCGGGCCCCGTTCACCGCCGGGAACAGGATCGGCAGCGTGAGCAGCACCAGCGCGGCGACGACACACACGTACGTGTAGCGCTGGAGCACGCGGTGGTCGCGCAGCAGCAGGACGACCACGATGAACAGCGCGATCCCCAGCGTCGACCACACCAGCTGGGCCGGTGCCGCCCGGTCGCCCGGGGTCTGCAGGTCGAGCCGGTAGATGAGCACCAGGCCGAGGCCGTTGAGCAGCACGCCGATCGGCAGCGGCAGCGGGTCTGCGTGCGGGGCGCGCAGGCGCACCGCCAGATGGGCCAGCAGCGCGAGGACGCCGAGTCCGGCGCCGTAGCCGGCGGCGCCGGGCGGCACGGCGCCCTCCCGGGCCAGTCCCACGGCGCAGTAGCCGTACACCGACAGCAGGACGGCCAGGACGATCAGGGCGAGTTCGACCCCTCGGCGCCGGGGGAGGCGGCGGACGGCGGGCGCGGGCGGGTCCGCCGTCACCACGGTGATTCCGGCCTTGCTCATGTCCGGAACCTACCCAAACAGTGCGTCTCGTGCTGCTTTGGGTGACCGAGTGTCAGCACCAGCGTGGCGAGGGGCCGATGTTGTCGATGTGCCGCGCGGCGCCCCAGGCCCAGGTGCCGTCCGTGAGGAGGTACCAGAGGGGGTTGCCCTGCACGGTCTCGCCGCCCGTCTTGCAGAAGATGCTGACGACCTCGCCCTTGTGGGCGTACCGGATGATCTGCGAGCCGCGGTTCGGGGCGCTGCGCAGCGCCAGCGTCCGCGCCGTGACGACGCCCTTGTACAGGCCCTGGCGGCCGCCGTCGCCGCCGCCCTGGGAGTGGTGGCCGCCGTTGCCGCCGCTCGGGTCCTGGTGGTGGGCGCCGTTGCCGCCGCTCTGGGCGTGGTTGCCGTTGCCGTTGCCGCCGCTCCCGTCCCAGTCGTTCTGCGCGGCGGCGGGCGTGATGGCGGCCGCGGCGGCGAGGAGTCCGGCGGCGGTGATTATGGCGATACGGGAGCGCAGGGACATGAAAGTGACCTCCATGTGGGGGCGAAAGTGCCCGAGCTGACTTACCGCCACATTAGGAGCGCCCCCCGGGCCCCGCTTCCCACACTGGGCCATAGGAGGAGCCGCCCCGGACCCTCACTCCACCGGCAGGCGCAGCGTCGCCACGGCCCCGCCGTCCGGGGCGTTGGCGAACACCAGCCGCGCCCCCAGCACCTCCGCCTGGCCCAGCGCGATGGTCAGCCCGAGCCCGTGCCACCGGGACCCGTCCCTCCGAGCGGAACCGCTGCGGCCCGTGTGCGACCAGGTACTCCGGGAAGCCGTCCCCGTGATCGCGGACCGTGACCACCGGCCCGTCCACGGTCAGCACCACCGGACCCCGCCCGTGCTGGTGCGCGTTGGCCACGAGGTTCCCCAGCACCCGCTCCAGCCGCCGCCGGCCCGTCTCCACCGACACGTCCCGGACGACCTCGACCCGCGTGCCCTTCCCGGCCGCCCGCACCACCCGCCCGGCGAGCGGCCCCAGCCGCTCCGCTTCCAGCTCCAGCCGCTCGGTGCCCGTGTCCAGCCGGGAGATCTCCATCAGGTCCTCCGTCAGCGTCCGCAGCGCCGACACCCGGTCGCGCACCAGCTCCGTCGGCCGCCCCGGCGGCAGCAGTTCGGACGCCGCCTGCAGCCCGGTCGGCGGGGTCCGCAGCTCGTGCGCCACGTCCGCCGTGAACCGCTGCTCGGCGAACAGCCTGCCCTGCAGCGACGCCGCCATGGAGTCCAGCGCGGCGGCGACCGCGGCCACCTCGTCCTGCGGGACCTGCCTTCGAGGACGTCCGCGCGGCGGACGCCTCGCCCGCGGCCGCGTACGGGGGTCGTTCACGCGCGCGTCCAGATCGCCCGCGCTGATCCGCCGGGCCACCAGCGCGGTGGTGCGCAGCCGCCGCGTCACCCGGGTCACCGCGAACGCGCCGACCAGCAGCGTCGGCCCGATCGCCAGACCCGACGACCACAGGATGGCCCGGTCCAGGCCGTCGATGGTCCGCGCCTGCTGCGCGTGGTCCAGCGCCACCGCCAGGGGCCGGCCGCCGTCGACGGGCCCCGCCTCCCACATGGTCGGGCGCCCCTCCAGGTCGCCGACCATCGTGCCTCGCTCCCCGCCCACCGCCAGGTCCCGCAGCGACCGGGGCAGCCCCGGGGGATCCACCCCCGCGCCCGGCCGGAGCGCGTGCCCGGCCTCGTACCGCTCCGTCTCCTGCGCCAGCCGCTGCAACGCCAGGCCGCGGGCCTCGCCGACGGTCTGGTCGGATCACCCGCACGTGCACCAGGACGCCGAGCAGAGCCGCCGGGGCGCAGCACATCACCGCGATGAAGACGGCGGCCTTCACGGCGAGGGTCCCCGACCACCGGGGGAGCGCGGGTCTCATCCGGTGCCCGCGGACGGGGAGACGGAGGGCCGGGCGGTGGGGGAGGCGGCGGTGGGGGAGGAGGCGGAGGCGGAGGGGCGGGCCCCGGGGTGCCGGGCGTGGTCGTGCGGGCCGGTGCGGAGCATCTCGTCGTGGGTGAGGAACATGGCCCGCTGGTCCCGGTCCCAGGTCCACTGCAGGCGGTACTCGTAGCCCGCGACCTCGGAGGGCGAGCGGACGACCAGCGAGCGGCCCGCCAGCTCCACGCCGCTCAGCGCGTCCTCCCAGGTCATCACCTGCACGAGCCGGTGCCTGTCGACGGTGTAGACGCGCACGGCCGTGGTCTTGCCCGCCAACAGCCTGAAGCCCGGCGTCAGGTCGTCGCGGCCGTCGCCGGTCAGGTCCCGGTAGTACGGCCGGAGCACCGGGCACGTGCCGTGTTCCGGGCCCTCGGCGCAGTCGTCCATCCGGCGTGCGGTCTCGCGGTGGGGCCCCTTGTCGCCGGCGTAGCCGTCCGGGTCGGCGGCGATCTGCGCCCGGACGATCGCGACCGGGTCCACCCGGCGGATGTCGTCGCCGGCGGGCACCTCGACGCCCTTGACCACCTCGGTGTTCACCTCGCCGATCTCGAACGCCGGACTGGACGCCGGCGTCAGCCCCGGCCAGAGCCGGGCCGGTCCCCCCGCCGTCGGAGTCGCCCCGCGCCCTCCAGCCCTCCGGCGTCACCGCAGCCGACGGCGGCCGCCAGCAGCAGCACGGCGACGGCGGCACGACGGGCGGCGACTGCGGCACGGCCGGTGGCAGCGGTGGCGCGGCGGGTGGCAGCGGCGGGGCGTCCGGTGGCAGTGGCGGGGTGGTGTGCGCGGAGGCCGGGCCGGTGTGCGCGGGGACCGGTGCGGCTGCGGGACACTGCACTCCTGCGGTTCGTCGGACGATCACACGGCTCGGACGCGACCGCCGGCCGTGTACACCATATTCGCGGGGACGTCCCATTTGGGCGAGAGGGTTCGCGGGGACGTCCCCTTCGGCTGGGAGGGTTCGCGGGGACGTCCCACTGGGCTGGGAGGGTTCGCGGGGACGTCCCACTGGGACGGGAGGGCTTCCGTGCGCCGTCTACTCGGCGAGCTCCTCCAGCAGCCGGGCCGTGGTCAGCCCGGCCCGCAGGTACGCGACGAACAGGTCGTTGTGCAGCGCCCAGGGCGAGCGGCTCCCCCGGATCAGACGGATCGCCGCGTCGGCGGAACTGCCCCGGCGCATCAGCGCGTGCGCGACGACGAGGCCCGAGCGGTTGTAGCCGTGGAAGCAGCGCACGAGGACCCTGCGGCCCTCGTCCAGCGCCTCGCACGCGGCGTCGGCCAGCCGGATCACCCCGGCCAGTTGGGTCCCGTCCAGCGGCCCGTCCGGGATCGGCCAGACGTGGTGCGGGACGCCCGGGTCGGGCCCGTGCCCCGGCAGCCGCAGCAGTGTCTGCACGAGGTCGAACTCGTCCCGTACGACGGCGGACTCCACACCGCCCGAGGACCCCGCGAACTCGTGCCCGCCCATCCACAGGCCGGGGACGACCTCGCTCCACGGGCTCCGCGGAGCCGGTACGTCGGCCTTCCCGCGTGTTCGCAACGGCGCCTCCCCGGCATCACCGCCCGAGGGCCCGCCTCCGGCGCTCCGACCTGGCACGCCGCCCCGCTCCACCCGATTCGCGGGGCAGGCCCGGCTCTCTCCAAAATAGCCGGGTTCTTGCCCCCGCAGCACCCCTCCTGTTCCCATGGTCAGGGGTGATGCCGCATGGACGGACTGCGCGTCGTACCGGCCTACAGGCACGGCCAGGAGCGCCTCTACGTCTGCCTTCCGGACGGCAGGAACATCGCCTGGTACGACCGTGAGGCGGCCCGGGTGAACCTCCTCGGGGAGGACCACGAGGCCGAGGTTCTGCAGGCCCTCCGCCCGTTCATCACCGGCCCCGTGGAGGTGGGACCGCCCCCGGTGCCGACGTCCGCCGAACTCGCCCGGATGACCCTCCACCCCGACGACGATCTCGCCCCCAACCGCCCCGGCGAGGCCCTGCTCGTCGCTCTCGACCGCGACCCCGGCCCGCCCCGGAGGCTGCGCCCCGACCCGCGCCGCCGGGCCCTGGCGGCCGAGCAGGCGATCGGGGACGCCCTGGACCGCCTGGACGGCGCCGGCTGGCACGCCCTGCACTCCGTGCCGCTCCCCGGCGGCGACCGCATCCACCACCTGCTCATCGGCCCGGGCGGCCTCTACGCCGTCCACACCCTGTACGCCCGCAAGCACCGCGTGACCGTCTCCGACCCCGTGGTCGCCCTCGGCCGCCGCGACCCCTACCCCCTGCTCCGCCGCGTCCGTTCCGACGCCGCCCGCGCCTCCCACGCCCTGACGGCCGAGGTCCGCCCGGTGCTCGCCCTGCTGGCCCCGGCGAGCGTCTCGACACCCGCCGCCCCCCGCGACGTCCGCATCCTCACCGACACGGACCTGGACGCCCTGTCCCGCCAGGGCGGCCTCCTTAAACCGGCGGACGTGCAGGCCCTGCACGCGATGGCGAGGGACCGGAACACCTGGGCCCGGGTGTGAGCGAAGCGCGGAGTGTGCCGCAGGTCCACGGCTGCGGCCGGCTCCGCTCATGACCCCGGCCGTGGCTGTGACCGCGATGTCGTCACCGGTTCCGGCTTCGGCTGTGGTTCCGGCTCCGGCTTCGGGTACGGCTCCGGCTCCGGCTCCTGCTTCGGGTACGGCTCCGGCTCCGGCTCCTGCTTCGGCTGTGGCTCCGGCCGTGCCCCGGCTTCGGCTGGCTGGGGATACGGCTGGCTGGGGATACGGCTGCCGATCCGCATACCGCTGCGGCTAGGGGAGTTTCCCGGCCCGCTTCCTGTCGAGCAGCGGCGCGAGCAGGTCGCCGTGGCCCCGCACGCGTGCGGCGATGTCACAGGCGTGGACGTCCAGGTCGCCCGGCGCGCGGCACTCCTCGATCTCCTCCCAGGTCACCGGCGCGGAGACGGTCGGCTCCGCGCGGGCCCGCAAGGTGTAGGGCGCCGCCGTGGTCTTGCGGGCGGCGTTCTGGCTCCAGTCGACGAAGACCTTCCCTGGGCGCAGACTGCGCGTCATCCGGTGCAGGGCCAGCCGTGGCATGGCCTTCTCCGCCTCCACGGCGAGCTCCTTGGCGTACTCGGACACCTGCTCGGACGACGCCCCGCGCACGGCGGCGAGCAGATGCAGTCCCTTGGAGCCGGACGTCTTGCCGTAGGCCTCGATCCCGTCGCCGGCGAGCCGCTCCCGCAGCCACAGCGCCACCTCGCAGCACTGCACGATGCTCGCCGGCGCTCCCGGATCGAGGTCGAAGACGATCCGGTCGGCCTCCTCCGGGGCGTCCACGAGCCACTGGTGGGTGTGGAACTCGGTGACCAGGTTCGCCGACCACATCAGGCTCGGCAGGTCCTGCACCAGCACCATCCGGGAGGGTCCCTCGACCCGCGGCACCTCCGCGGTGGTGACCCACTCGGGCGTACCCGGAGGCACGTTCTTGGTGAAGAACAGCTGCCCGTCCGGACCGTCCGGATACCGCAGGAACGACACGGCCCGGTCCCGCAGATGCGGCAGCAGGGCGTCGGCGACGGTCGCGTAGTAGTGCAGCACCTCCCCCTTGGTGAAGCCGCTGCCGGGATACAGCACCTTCTCCAGATTGCTGAGCGCGAGCCGTCGCCCCTCCACCTCCGTGATAGGCGCCATACGATAAGAATCCCACGCAAACCACAACGAAAACTCCCGAGCGTGATCGGAAGGGTGCTGCACGTGAGATCCATTTGGAACGGCGCCATCTCGTTCGGCCTGGTCAGCATCCCGATCAAGCTGGTGAACGCCACCGAGAGCCACTCGATCTCCTTCCGCCAGATCCACACCGAGGACGGCGGCCGCATCCGCTACCGCAAGTTCTGCGAGCTGGAGGACCGCGAGGTCACCCAGGGGGAGATCGGCAAGGGCTACGAGGACGCGGACGGCACGATCATCCCGATCACCGAGGACGACCTGTCCAGCCTGCCGATCCCCACGGCCAAGACGATCGAGATCGTCGCCTTCGTGCCGGCCGACCGGATCGACCCGCTCCAGATGGACGCCGCGTACTACCTCCAGGCCAGCGGCGCACCCGCCGCGAAGCCGTACACCCTCCTGCGCGAGGCCCTCAAGCGCAGCAACAAGGTGGCGATCGCCAAGTTCGCCCTGCGCGGCCGGGAGCGGCTCGGCATGCTCAGGGTGGTCGGCGACGCCATCGCCATGCACGGCCTGCTGTGGCCCGACGAGGTCCGCGCCCCCGAGGGACTGGCCCCCGACGCGAACGTCACGGTCCGCGACAAGGAGCTGGACCTGGCGGACGCGCTGATGGACACGCTCGGCGAGGTCGACCTGGAGGACCTGCACGACGAGTACCGGGAGGCCGTCGAGGAGGTCATCGCCGCCAAGGCAGCCGGCGAGTCCCTGCCCCAGGCCCCGGAACCCGCGGCGGGCGGCAAGGTCCTGGACCTGATGGCGGCGCTGGAGAACAGCGTCCGCGCGGCCCGCGAGTCCCGCGGGGAGGAGGCCGAGGACCACGCCGAGGTCACGTCGCTGCCCCAGCGCAAGACGACGTCCCGCGCGGCTCCCAAGCAGACCGGCGGCAAGAAGTCGACGTCCACGGCGAAGAAGACGGCGGCCAAGAAGACGACCGCCTCGTCGGCCGCGTCGTCGAAGAAGTCGACGGCCAAGTCAGCCCAGGGCACGAAGAAGACGGCGGCCAAGAAGACCACCGCGAAGAAGTCGACGTCCCGCAAGCGCTCGGCCTGACCCCGCCACCTCCTTCTCGAAGAGCACCTGCCGCGCCGGGGCCGGGGCCGCGGACTGGGCCGCCCCCGCCCGGGTACCCGGCGCCGGACGACCGGAGCCGACCGCGGAGCGGAGGGGCCCGATGCCGCACCCCATGAACGGCCGCACTCAGGACGACGCGCTCGACATCCACTTCATCGGAAACGCGACCGTCCTGCTGTCGCAGGGCCCGCTCACCCTGCTCACGGACCCGAACTTCCTGCACCGCGGGCAGTACGCCTACCTCGGTCCCGGGCTGCTGAGTCGCCGCCTGACCGAGAGCCTACGATCGACTGGCACGACCTCCCGCGCCTCGACGGCATCGTCCTGTCGCACCTGCACGGGGACCGCTGGGACCGCCGCGCCCGCCGGCACCTCGACCACACGGTGCCGATCCTGACCACACCGCATGCGGCCCGCCGCCTCAAGATCGCGCACGGCTTCCCCGCACGGCGGGGCTGCGCACCTGGCGCTGGCTCACCCCTCCAGCGCGACGGAAGGCAGGTCACGGTCACGGCCCTGCCCGGCCGCCACGCCGGCCACGCGGTACTGCGCAGGCTCCTGCCGCCGGTGATGGGCAGCATGCTGGAGCCGCATGCGGGCCCGGCCGGCGGCCCGCCCCGCATGCGGCTGTACATCTCGGGCGACACGGTCCTCCACGACGGCCTCGACGAGATCACCGAGCGCTTCCCGGCCGCCGACCTGGCCGTAGTCCGTCTGGGCGGAACCACGCTCCCCGGCGGCTTCGTGGTCACCATGGACGGCGCCCAGGGCGCGGAACTGGCCCGCCGACCGGCCCCCCCGCCCTGCCGATCCACTACGGCCACTACACGGTGATGCGCGCACCGCTCTCCGCGTTCCTGACGGGGGCGGACCGCGTCGGCCTGGGGGACCGCATCGTCCACTGCGGCCACGGCGATGCACGCCCGCGTGTCCGCTGAGCCGGGGGCGGTCCCGAAGGCCTACTGACCCCGGCTGCCAGAGGTACACCGGCAGGGGCGGTCCAACGGCCCCGGCCCGTGTACTCCTGACACCTCCGACAGCCCCCTCACCGCCCGTCACCGAGCGGGGAGAGGAACCCGGGGAATCCGGGCCCGGTGGCCTGGCCGTCCCCTCCCCCCTGGCGGCGCACCACCGCTCACGCCACCCGCCGTTCCTCCTGCTCGGGCTCCTCCTCGTCCGGCAGGTGGACGTCGTCGACGGCGATGTTGACCTCCACGACCTCCAGACCGGTCATCCGCTCGATCGCGTTGACGACATTGGTCCGCACATCCGCGGCGGTGTCGACGATGGCGGCGCCGTACTCGATGACGACGTCCAGATCGACGGCGGCCTGACGCTCGCCGACCTCCACCTTCACGCCCTGCGTGACACCGGTGCCCGTGCCGGGCACGCGCTGGCGCACGGCACCGAAGGCCCTGGTCATCCCGGCGCCGAGGTTGTGCACCTCGGGGATCTCCCGGGCGGCCATGCCCGCGATCTTCGCCACGACCGTATCCGCGATCGCGGTGTTCCCCCGGGTCTCCGGCGAGCCCTTGCGGCCGCCCTGCGATCCGGCCCCGTCCGGGGTGGTCCTGCGCTGAGTGGTTTCCGTCATGACCGTCACCTCGATGGTGGGTGAGGGGGTGAGCAGCGTCGTTCTTCTCCACGGTAGAACAATGGGGCGTTTGCGGCACAAGTGGCGGAGCGTACACCCCGTCCGCCGGCACTCACTTGTGCCGAAGAGGATCAGGAACACACCCCGTACCGCCATGACCCAGCCCGGCCAGAAAAACCAAGCCCCGTGAACGCCCAGACCACGACGAGGAACGCGTTGATCGCGATATGGGTGAGCAGATCGGTGCGGAACTTCCGCTTCTTCTGCACCCGGGCCTTGGCCCGGTCGTACTCCGGTGACGTCCCGACGTGACTCATGCCGTCCCCCCCTCGGTGAGCTGCCGATGTCCCTTCCATCGTCCCGCCGCTGCCCGAGCACCGCACGGGGGCCGTTGGTCCCCTCCCACGGGATGTCACGGGTGCGGGGCGGCGAGCGCCTGCCGGTACAGGCGGTGGGCCCACACCTGCAGACCGAGGCTCGCCTCCACGTACGCGCGGGCGGCAGCCGTCCCCTCGCCGGCGTGCTCCCGGAGCCCCATGGCCCGGGAGTACCGCTGTCCGGCTTGCTCACGGACGACGCCGTACAACACGTCGACCAGCTCCTGCGCCGAGCCGGCGTCGAAGGCACGCCCGGCGGCCGGTATCACCGGCCCGACATCGGGCCCGGCCGGCTTCAGCCCGCAGTGCAACCGGAACCGCAGGCCGCACCGTTCTCCCCTCGGCCGTGAGCCGTGAGCGGAGGGGTTACCAGCAAGGTTGCGGATGCTCGACGGACATGGCCGTACTGCGACCCGCAGGAGGTGCCACGGCCCTGCTCCTGGTCCTTCACGAAGTCGTGGCCGCTCTCATGGCGGCCATGGGCGGCTCATCCGAACCATCGACTCAACCCACGCACAGTGGTTACAACGTGCCTTCGGGGTACTCGCCCGGTGAACGGTACGAAAGTGACATTTCGGAGGTAACCGGCATGGCAACCCCTCACAGTTCCGACATGGCAACGCACCCCGACATCATCGCCATGCGTGAACGCCACGAGATGGCCGAGCGCACCGCGAGTACTCCGAGGGCACAAGCCATCGAGACCATGGCCCTCCTCACAGGGCTGTACCTCGCGGCCTCGCCCTGGATCACGGGCTTCAACAACCTCTCCACCCTGGCGGTCACCAACCTGATCACCGGTATCGCGTACGCCCTTCTCATGAGCGGTGGCTTCGGCCGTGCCTACGACCGTGTACACAGCATGGCGTGGGCGGCGTGCGCGCTGAGTGTGTGGACGATCATTGCGCCGTGGGTCGTGGCCGGTGACGTCTCCACGACGAAGACCATCGTCAACAATGTCATCGTCGGAGTCATAGGACTCCTGACGGCCCTGACGGCCGCCGCGGCCGGTCGCCCGGCGGACCGCAACCCTGGAGCCTCCGGCCGCCCGTCCGCTCCCTGAGCCGGCGGGCGGAGCTGACCGGCCATCAGGGTAAAAACACCTCGACCTTGGGGAAGGTCAGTGAGGGCCGGAGGCTTGGTTCCCCTGGATGCGGCGGGCGCCTGACGGCTCGGATCCAGGGTTGCACCTCGGGCGACGCTTCAACATCCCCTCCACTGCCCGCCCGCGGGCCCCGTTCCCCGGCCGCCCCGAAAGGATCACGGCGGCCTCAACGCGAAGACCCCGTCCTCAGCGTTCTCGCTGGTGGCGGGGTCTTTCGGCACCTTCTTCGAGGTGCCCCCGGCAGGATTCGAACCTGCGCACACGGCTCCGGAGGCCGTCGACTTCCCGCGTGTTTTCGCAGGTCAGCGGCTTACTTGACAGGTTGTCAGGCCCGCCGTCCCGCGCATGTCCCGCGAGAATGAAAAAGCCCATTTTGCTCGCCTGATCCCTATCGTTCCCCGCGATAGTCGATCCATGCGCCATGACGTAGATCACGATTTCCTCGGGCAAGCGTAGGGGTATATAGTGCGCTCCTCAATCGAACAAGGAGGCTGCCCGGAGCGTGCGGGCAGGCCAAGAGAGCGGGTTGTGCGCCTGGCTCGGTTGGGGCGCTCGCGCGCGGTGCCGGGGTGAACGGTGGCCGACGGGCGCGTCCCGCCGCTTCTCATCCGCATGACCTTGGCGTGTGTGTCCCTGCTGACTCTCCAGCCTCCGGCGGGCTGAGGGAGACCCGCCCTGACTTGGTGCCGGAGTGGGCACCACGCCGCAGCGCGGTAGACGGTGTTGGCCGGCGAACCGCGACTGCGAACGTGCGAGTCGGATGCCGGCGGCTTTGTCGGCAGTCGCAGACGGCAGGCGAAGGCCAGCCGGCGCGAACCAAGGCCAAGACGGCGCCGATCTCCCTTCGCCCGGCAGCGCTCGGCGTCGGCGCGACGCTCTTGCGTAACGCCCTGGGAAGGCCGACCCGGTGGGTCGACCGCGTCCTGGAAGCGCTGCTCGGGCTGCCTGGTCGTGAATACAGGCGGCCGGTCGTGTGAAGTTGTGAGGCTGGGATTAGGGATGCGGCCTTTCGACGTGCGGGCAGGTGGTGGCGGTGGACTGTCAATGATCCGGAGGATCGCCGGTTTGGCCAACCGGCGATCCCGCGCTATGTTGCGCTGCCGTAGCGGTGAGCGCAGGAGAGCCAAGATCTCCTGAGTTGTTGGTTCAGAGCGGCCGCCGTTTGCGGATGGGCAGGATGCTCAGGGCCATGATGCTGCCGTCGTCCTGGAACGAGATCGGGTCGTTCCATTTCCCGGCTTCATGGGAGTCGCGCCGTTTGGAGTGGAGTTCGTAGGCCGCTTGCCGGTACTCCTCCACGCGGCCGGCTTTGATCAGTTCGTACAGTTCTGAGTCCATTCCGGAGAATGCCTCGATGCGTGCGGTCCCCATGCGGAAGACGTTGTCCGTGCCGACGAATTTCGTGTCGCCGACCTCGATGTCCGCGTCGTCGACGCTCGATGTTGCGGCGAAGGCGGGCACGTCGTAGTGCTCTCGCCCTTGGCGGGCGGTGAGATACCCGGCCGTGTATTTCCGTCCGCCCGAGAAAGCGGTCAGGCCGGCTGCTGCGGTACGGGCCAGGAGCTGGCCGAACCAGGCGAGATCGTCCTCGCCCACTTGGAAGCCGTCGGCCGTCCGCGCCCGTCGACCGTCGCGGGCAGGTATGCGAATGGCGTTGGGGTAGGGGATTCCGGGCTTGTCCCTGATCTCCTCGTCGGCGTCATTCAGGGCGCCGGGTATTCGGAGGGGGAGCAGAGCCTCGCCGGGGGATTGCAGCACATTGACCACGACTCCGCCCTGGCCCATGAGTTCGGTGGACAGCATCAAACAGGGCGTCGTGTTCCAGGGGCCGATCTGCATGCCCTCGGTCAGTTCTGCTCCCTTGACCAGTTGCTGGATCGTGGTGCTGCGGGTTCGGCCGGTGCGCTTGCTGGGCTTCTGGTGGTTTCCGCGGCAGGCCACGAAGGTGACTTTCGACGGCTCGCCGGGTTTCCATGCCTCGATGATGTAGTCGGGCCGGGGCCTTGAGCCCTTGTTCCGTTGGGAGACGCTCAGGGGCCAGCCGGCTCGCAGTACCGTGTTCGTATCGACGACCGAGACGATGTGGTCGGGGTAGCGCTGCTGCACGATGTGCTCCGCCACGGCGAGCCCGAAGCCGACGGCCAGCTCCCGGGCCTGCATGCCCTTATACCAGCTTTCGGAAGAGCGGCCCTTGTCGGTGAGATCCATGGCGCCGGCGCGATTGCCGTCCAGCGCCTCGCAGAACTTCAGGCTCAGCCAGTGTTCCGCCAGCCCGCGCCCCATTCCCTGGCCGGCCAGCACGTAGCCGCGGGCTACGGCATGCAGCACCTGCCACGGCGTCAGGTCAATGGACCGCCCGTGCTCGGCCAGCGCGACCGGCCGCAGGTCGGGCTTCCTGCGCGCTGCCTCCTGGCCCTTCTGTCGGCGCCGCTTGTCGATGGCCGCCGCCGCGGAGTCCACGTGCGCGGCCAGTTCTGTCGTCGAGTGGATGTGAACGCTCGTCGAGCGGCTGAGAGCGTTCAGGATCTGTCGCGCGGTTCTCGCCATGCATCCCCCACGGTGTCCGTGCTCGGGCTGGCCGGGAACGGTAGTTCGGGACATCGGGGCGCGTGCAAGTGCGCATAGTGCGGCAAGGACCACAACTGGCCACACCGGGACCAGGTATGACCAGTGGTGACGGAAGCCGGGTCGAACGTCCGACAATCCGCGCTCGTCAACATGACGCCGCTCGAGTGCCCTCTTGTGAGGGGATGTTGGTGTGGATGTGCCGGGCAGCCATTCTCCCGCCGATCAGAAGGAGGCGGGTATGGACCTGAACGAGCACCACGGCGTCGCATCTCAGCCCGAGCAGCCTGCGGACCGAACCCCGGCGCAGCCGCACGGCGGCAGCGCGGTCGCGGGCTTGGCCGGAGAGTTCGGGGCGGAGCTGGTGCGGGCCATCCGCGTGGGACTGGCCGAGGTGAGCAACTCCGGCCAGGGGGCACGGGGGCCGTCGCACATGAGCTGGTACTCCTTCGCGACCGAGTACGCGCGAGCCCATTGGCCAGGCCGGGCGGCGAAGACCCGGGACGAGGTCAGCGACGCGCTGACGGCCGTCACGATGGCGATGCTGGGGGACCTGCCGGGCCGGCCGAACGGGCACCTGCTGCGCCGTGCCCTGCGGCACTGGGCGTTCGTCACGCTCCGGCCCGGACAGGGGGAGATGTCGGCGCAGGACCGGCTGGTGCTGCAGTGGGTCGCCAAGGCATCCCGTCCCCTGGTGGATCTGCATGATCCGGTCCTGGCACGTGATGTGCTGGAGTCGCTGCGCCGCAAGCTGGACGGGAGTGAGGCGGCGGTGGAGACGATGCGCCGTAAGCGCAAGGTACTGGTGCACGCGCTGCATTACGCCGTGGAGCGGGGCGAGCTGGGCAGCCACCCGTTGAACAGGGTTCGCTGGCGGGTGCCTAAACCGGCGGTGGCGGTGGATCCGCGGGTGGTGGCCAACCCGTACCAGGCGCGGGATCTGCTGGACGCCGTCTCCTACGTGGGCGGCTACCGGAGGGCTCGGGGCCGTCGGCTGGTCGGGTTCTTCGCGGGCATGTACTACGCGGGCCTGCGTCCGGAGGAGGCGGTCGCGGTGGCGCTGCCGGACTGCCGGCTGCCCCGCACTGGGTGGGGGCGGCTGATCCTGCACCGTACTCGGCCGCAGGCGGGTAAACGGTGGACCGACACCGGCGAGTTCCATGATGAGCGCGGGCTGAAGAACCGCCCGCCCGGGGAGACGCGGGTGGTGCCGTTGCCTCCGCATCTGGTGGCGATGTGGAGGGAGCATGTTGCCACGTTCGGCACGGCCGACGATGGGCGGCTGTTCTTCACCGAGCAGGGCCGGGTCGTCAGCTACTCCACCTACCACCGGGTCTGGCGTGAGAGCCGTGACCTTGCCCTGTCTCCGGCGCTCACCAGCACGCCGCTCGCGAAGCGGCCGTACGATCTGCGGCATTCGGCGCTGTCCACGTGGCTGTGCGCGGGCGCGGACCCGGCCGAGGTCGCCCAGCGGGCCGGCAACAGTGTCGAGGTTCTGCTGTCCCGGTACGCGAAGTGCCTGTATGACCGGCAGTCCATCAACAACCAGCGCATCGAAGGGCTGTTGAGCTCCTACGACCAGCCGCCTGAGCCTGACCAGGCGCACGATTAGCCTGGGATCGCGGACATGGCGTGGGTGGGTACGCGGTCCGACCGTTGCGGCGTGCGCTCGCGTGCGTGCGCGTCCCCGACGGTTCCCCTGCGCATGTCCGTGGCTCGCGCTTGAGCCGCCGTCACATCTCCTGCCGTGCCGCAGGTGTAGCGGCGCGGACACGGAGCGGGGTTGATGTTCTGCACGACCGTTGCTCTTCTGGGTGATGCGGTGATCTACTGCATGCTCCGAAGTGGCTTATGGGGGAACTGTGCGAACAGGCCATTTTGCCGTGTATCGAGGGTTCAGCGCTGTGCGCCAGCGCGCACGAGGCAGCCGTGACTCTCGCGCCTGCTGACGGCGGCCGTCGGAGCAGGCGCGGGTTCGCCTACCAGGATGCCGTCACGTTGCTGGACTGCCTGGACATGCTCGAAGGGCGGTGGACGGCGGTCTCGTGGGAGGACCTGGAGGACATCCTGTGTCATCGGGATGGCGCCCCCGTATACCGGCAGGTCAAGACGATCGAGGAAGCCGGTACGCGGCACAGTATCGCCAACGTTTGCAAGCCGGAGGAAAAGAAGGCCGCAGACAGCAGCTATCTGGGCAAGCTGTTCCTGGGCAAGCCGCTGCCGGACGGCACACGGTTCACCTTCATCGTCAACGAGACGCCCCAGCGGGACCTGTATGCGTTCGTCGCGGAACGTGATCGTCCTCGCGGCCCGGTGAGCGCGGACGCCCGCGCGGACATCGTCAAGAGGCTCAGCGGGGTGCAACTGCCAGACGGCAGGGACATCGGATGGTGTGTCGACCGCCTGGACGTCCTGGTGGAGGCGCGCACCATCGACCAGGTCGAGGCCGAGGCCATGGCGCGACTGGCGCCACTGGTGGAAGCGTGCCTGGGCGAGAAACCGCTGTACGAGGAAGTCGAGGAGGTCATGATCTGGCTGATCTCCAAGTACATAGCCCGCAGCGCCCTTGAGTTGCGACCGACAACCTTCACCGCGGACGACTTCGGCCGGGCCCTGGACGACAGCGTGCGCAGAGCAACCGGGCGACGGCGAGACGGTTCCACCGAACTGTTGATGAAACTCAAGCTCAAGCTGCGAGCTGCCGAAATACCGGAGCCCGAGGCGGAAGCCCAGCACGATGCCATGCTCGCCTACCGTCGGACCTACCGCGCCAGTGTCGGCACCCGGCGCCGCGCGTACGACGACCTGGCCGATCAGATCAACGCCATCTGCACGCTCACGATGGCGAAACGACGCGCCGGACGCCTCGCCGCCGGCTCAGCGGCGTACTTCGAGACGCTTGTGGCCGTGAGCGAGCTGCCCGAGGTGACCAGCCGGCAGTTCACCCTCGCCGAGGCCCACGCAGTGCTTTCCGACATCACGGCACGCTGCCAGAACAGGTACGCCGATGCCTCATAAGATCGGCAGCAGCGTGGTGCCCCCGCTGTATCGCGCCTGGGACCCGGACGACTCCCCTGACTTCCACGCAACACGGCTCCTGCTGCTCATCTACCTCTGCGGCGAGGAGCCCGGCCCCTATATCGAGGGACGGACGAAGTTCGCCAAACTTGATTTCTTCGTGCGCTATCCAGGATTCCTGGAGCGGGCCCACGCCGCGATGCCGGAAGCCGTCGATACCGAAACCGCGTTTCTCGCCCGTGACCCGTCCGAAGTCGAGGCACCGATGATCCGCTACCGCTACGGACCCTGGGACCAGCGCTACCGGCAATTCCTCGCCTTCCTCGTCTCTCGGGACCTCGTGACCATCACCACCCACCGGGTCGAACGAGTGAAACTCAAAGCCGCCGGCAAGAGGACCGCACAACGCCTTACCGAGGCCCCTCAGTTCCAGCCACTGGTCCGGCGCTGTCAGGCTATGCGAGGAAATCTGGCTGCCATGTCGGGCACCGACCTGAAGAACCTGATCTACGACCTGTTCCCAGACGAGGTCGGCAACGCGCCCTTCCGCCAGGAGATCCGGCCATGACAAAACCCGTGACCGCCCACCCCGACCGCGGGATCAGGATCGACTCCGTCAAGCTCGTCCACAACACCGCAGAAATCGACGAGTATGCCTTCGGAACCGGCATGCTGAACATCCTCAGCGGGCCCCGCAACAGCTCCAAGACCACCACGCTGAAGGTCATCGACTACTGCTTCGGCGACCGCGGCGGGATGATCGATGCTCTCGGTGCCGCCGTCTCCGACGAGTACATCGAGGTCTCCACCGCGATCCGGCTCAACGGCCACCCCCGCACCCTGACTCGTCTCCTCCAGCACGGGCGTATGAACAAGGTGTACGCCGACGGAGACGAGCTGACCGACGCCGACTTCTCCGACTGGATCCTGCGCGAACTGGGCTGGCCCAACCTGCGCATCCCCAAGGGTCTCCACCCGGCCACGGCCAGTGAACTGACGCCCTTGTCCTTCCGGAACCTGCTGCGCCACTTCTACCGCAACGAGGAGTCCTGGACGAGCTTCGCCAACAAGGAGCAGGAATTCATCCGGCGCGGCGTCGTCAGCATGCTCCTCGGCTTTGCCGGCTCCCGCTACGACACCAAGGAGTTCGCCGTCGCCCAGGCCAGGCGGCGCCTTGCCGAAGCCCAGGCAGTGGAGCGGGACGTGCAGGACAGCACATTGCAGGCCGTCACCGCCATCTCCGAACGGCTCCGCATTCCCGTCGCCCGCACCCTCGACCAGGTAGCGACCGCACGGGAAGAGGTCACCGCTCAACTGCACGCGGTTCGCCAACGACGTCATGAACTGACGCGCGAGATCAACAGCCTCCTGCAGGGAACGTCCACCACCGAGACGGCAGCCGGATACGACTCGTCACTGACGAGCGCCTACGAAGACATATCCAGGCGGTTGCAACTGGCGGTCGACGAGGTCGTCGCGCTCGAACAACTCAGCAACGAACACGCCTACTCCGCCCAGACGGTCACCTCGGAAGTGACCCGCATGGAACGCCTCATCGCCTCCGTGGAGACCTTCGACGCCCTCCCCGTACGACTCTGCCCAGCATGCGAACAACGCGTGGACCCGCACCGAGAGCATGGCGAAGACGCCTGCTACCTGTGCTTCCAACCGGTCGACGACGACCAGCGCCGCCGACGGGCACACGTGGAGATCCGGTCACTCAAGTCAGAACTTGCCGACCTGGAAGATGTCACCGCCCGCACCGCCGCCGATCTGCAGACGGCCCGCACCCGCCGAGCAGACCTTCAAAGCGAACAGGCACGGCTCGCGCATCGCATCAACGAAGAACGCGCCGCGCAGCTGGCCCCCTTCATGGCCAGCCTCGAAAACCTCGCCGCCCAGATCGCCCAGCTCGAACAGAAGATGACAGCCTTTCCCGCCATCGAGGAGATCCTCCAACGCCGCGCCGTAGCCAGCCAGGCCGTCGCCGCTGCACAACAAGCCGTCGACGCACTCGCCCAAGAGCCCGCCGCAGTTGCCACAGCTACGCTCACTTCCGTCGAACGATGCGCCCTGTTCGCCGAGCGAATGAACGAATTCCTGCACCGCTACCGCGAACGCGGCTGGGTCAAGGGCGCCATCACCATCAACGACAGTGACCTCACTTTCTACGTCGGCACTCGCCCCTGGGACCAAGCCCTGGGGGCAGAGACGAAGGTGCTCTTCTTCCTGGCTTACAGCTACGCCACCCTGTTCCTGGCCTCTGACCTCGACGAAGGAGCAGCAGCCCCCGGCCTGCTGCTCCTGGACAACCCCTACCAGCAGGGCATCGGCACCACTGTGGTCGACGACGTCCTGCAGGATCTGGCAAACGCGGCCCAGGCCACGGGCACCCAGATCATCAGCACCCAAGCCGTTCCGGTGCCACGCGACCCGGCCACCATCCGGCAAATCCATATGCCCAAGGAGTACGAAGCGCCGTAGGTAGACACCCTCACTCCCGGTGTAACGGATCCCAAGGTGGATCTTGAACGGGCGTCGCAGAGAGCGGCCATGACTCAGCCATAAGTCGAGAGCAGGATCAGACTTTGATGACGGTGGCGTGCCCACCGCACAGCGCGGTCAGGTCCTCGGGATCCGAGGTGAGGATCGTGGCCGGCCCGGGGGCGGCGAGGGCGGTGGCGCTGAGCATGGCGTCGATGGCGTACTTGTGGCCGTGCAGGCCGGCGTCGGCGAGGAGGGCGGCGGCGTGGCGGGCGATGGGCTCGGTGACCGGTTCGACGACGAGGCGCGAGAGCGTCCACTCCAGGGCGGGGCGGTTGATCCGCGGGTGGACGACTTCCACCAGGGTGGCCGCGGAGGTGATCACCCGCAGGTCGTCGGCTCGGGCGAGGGCGAGCCAGGCGGTGACCGTGCGGTCGCGGAGGACGGCCTTGGCCAGTCCCTCGCTGTCCAGTACGAGGGTGCCGCCGGGGGTGGCGGGGGAGCGGGTCACGCGGCGTTCGCTCCGCCCGTCGCCTGGTTGTCGCGGGCCTGGTGGAGCTGGTCGCGCAGGGCCTGGATCTCCTCGTCGGTGACGGGGCCGTGTTCGGCTTCGGCGACGGTGATGAGTTCGTTGAGGTTGTCGCGTTCGATCTGGCGGGCGACGGCGGCGGCGACATAGGCGGACAGGCCGGAGGGGCCGCTGCGGGCCTTGGCGGCTTCGGCGATGTCGCGCGGCATGGTGATCGAGTACTTGCCGGTAGGTTCACTCATGCTACCTATCCTACCGCTCATCCTCCCACCTGTGTGTGCGGAACTCGGACCCGACCGTACGGGGCCGGGCGGCCACCGGCCCGCCGGTGATCCGTCCCTGTGTGAGTCCCCAGACGACCTGGCGCCCCGGCCGGGGGAGACGGACTACGGCGTGTTCAGGGCCGACAGCCGGCCGCTGGCCCAGGGGTAGGACGCCCATCCCTGGACGAGGACCGGGTTCAGGGAGTTCTCGTGCCCGTTCAGGCACTCGTTGAGGGCCCAGGTGGAGCGTTGGGGGTCGGCCGTCCGTTCCAGGAGCAGAGAGCTGGGGGTGGTGTCGGTCAGGGTCACCAGGCGTTCGACTTCGTGGGCCGCGACGACCGTGGTCGGGACATCGACGGTGGGCAGCCCGAGGTGGGGCAGGTTGGCGTTGGCGACGGGGAACGGCTCAAGGGTGACGATCAGCGCCTGGCGTGGCCGGTCGGCCGCCGGCGAATGCCGGATGGCGCTGGTCGATCTGGGCCGACGCGGCGTTGACCTGGCGGTAGGCGCGGGCCAGTTTGCTGTCGGTCTCGGCGACTCCGAGTTCCAGGCCGAGCCGGGCGTTCTCGGTCGGCATCATGGACTTGACCTCCACGAGCAGCACCAGGTCGTCGAAGACGACGATCCAGTCGACGCTCTGCAGTTCGTTCCGCTTGACCCGGTACGTGATCTCCGAGACCACGTCGGCGTCCGGTATCAGGCGGAGCTGGCGGCCGACGTACTCCTCGAAGAGGTAGCCGGTCTCCTGCAGGAAGTCGGGTCCGAAGTGCTCGCGTCCTGTGTGGTAGATGCCAGACGGGGTCGCTTTGCGCCAGACCAGCTGGGGCGAGGGACACAGCAGGCCAGGTCCGAAGCCGGTGACCGCCGGCCGGCCCAGCAGCGGGTTGTAGGTGAAGCGGCGCAGCTGTGCCGCTGTGCCGCCAGCCACCCTCGCCAGGTTCCGCGTGGCCTGGTTCTCGGCTGCCTTGATAGAGGCCACGTCGGTGGCGAAGTGCCGTTCGACGACGCGCAGGACGGTGTCCCGGCTGACGGTGCGGTTGAAGTTCTCCCCGTCCGGGCCGTCGTAGAGCGCGGGATCGAAACGCCCTGTGTTGAACAGCGCACATCCCCACAGCAGTTGTGCGGTGCCGACGTAGTCGGGCAGCGGGCAGCCGAACACCTCGGTGTCCCAGCCGGGGACCATGCAGCGGGGCTGGCGGTGTGCGGGGAACGGAGTGTGAAGGTACAGCGCCGCCGTACGGGCCAGGCTGAAGAACTCCGGTGCCTGGAAGGCCACATCTGCTCGCCGCCCAGGCGCATCATGAAGTCCCTCAGGCGGACCGGGCCCTCGTCGGTGCCGTGAAGGGTCGGTTCCTTCAGGCTGGAGTACGCGGCCAGGATCTCCAGCAGGTCGCGTTCGGTGGCCTCGGAGCGCAGGTGCTCGGTTCCGTAGGCCAGGCTGACGCGGGCCGCGTCAGCCAGCGCCCAGGGCGTGTACTTCATTGAGGGGCTTTTTAGCCACGGCTGTGGCTGCTCGGGCGAGCTGTAGCGGGCCGCCGCCGCAGCGATCAGGGGCAGCAGTGAGCTGGGACGGTGCCGCCGGATGCGCTGGCGGTATTCGTCCTCCGTCACCAGCCGGTCATACAGGTACGCAGCCATTCCGCCATGATCCTCGCTGCGGAGGGAATGATCGAGTGGTTTCTCCTGGGCCAGCGCTGAACGTGCGTATACTCCCGGCCGCGTCCGATTGCTCTGGATTGCCCTCTCTCGCACCTTGGCGTCGCGGATTTGGCGGGCAAGCTCGGTGCGGAGCTGGTGCGGGCCATCCGCGTCGGCCTGGCCCAGAGCAGCAGCTCCCCTCACGGCTCCCGGGGTCGCAGCCGAGCTGGTACGCCGGCGCGACTGAATGCGCCCGGGCACACTGGCTTGGGCGGGCAGCGAAGAGCGTTCAGTATTGCTCGGTCTCGACGAACCTCGTGTCCGCGTCGTTGGTGGCGAAGGTGTCGACCGCGGCCGTGGGGTCGAATCCGGGCGGGCTGTCCTTGAGGCCCAGGCCCAGTCCGGCCAGCTTCGCCTTGACCTCGTCGATGGACTTCGCACCGAAGTTACGGATGTCCATCAGGTCCGCCTCGGAACGCGCCAGAAGCTCACCCACCGAGTGGACGCCCTCACGTTTGAGGCAGTTGTACGAACGGACGGTGAGTTCGAGCTCCTCGATCGGCAGCGCCAGATCAGCGGCAAGGGCGGCGTCCGTGGGGGACGGGCCCATGTCGATGCCCTCGGCCTCGATGTTCAGCTCGCGGGCGAGACCGAACAGCTCGACCAGGGTCTTACCGGCGGAGGCCATGGCGTCACGCGGACGCATCGCCTGCTTGGTCTCGACGTCGACGATCAGCTTGTCGAAGTCGGTACGCTGCTCGACACGCGTGGCCTCGACCTTGTACGTGACCTTCAGAACCGGCGAATAGATCGAGTCGACCGGGATGCGCCCGATCTCCTGGCCGACCTGCTTGTTCTGCACGGCGGAGACGTAACCGCGGCCGCGCTCGACCGTCAGCTCCATCTCCAGCTTGCCCTTGCCGTTGAGCGTGGCGAGGACGAGGTCGGGGTTGTGGACCTCGACACCGGCCGGGGGCGCGATGTCGGCGGCGGTGACCAGACCCGGGCCCTGCTTGCGCAGGTACATCACGACCGGGCTCGTCGTGCTCCGAGGAGACGACCAGCTGCTTGATGTTGAGGATCAGGTCGGTGACGTCCTCCTTGACGCCCGGCACGGTGGTGAACTCGTGCAGGACACCGTCGATGCGGATGGACGTGACCGCCGCACCCGGGATCGAGGAGAAGAGCGTGCGGCGAAGGGAGTTGCCGAGGGTGTAGCCGAAGCCCGGCTCCAGCGGCTCGATCACGAACCGGGAGCGGAACTCGTCGACGACCTCTTCGGTCAACGAAGGACGCTGAGCAATCAGCACGAGGTATTGCCTCCAGTGTTTGGCGCCCGCTATGTGACGCCGTAGACACCACGAGGGTACGTGCGATACGGGCGGTCGTTCACCGCACCTGATGGCTGAAGGCGCGCACCAGCTGATGGCCCTGGTGCTCGACCGGTACGAGGCGGTTATGAAGTAGACCCCGGCTCGCATCGTGGTCCAGGCTCTTGGGCAGCGCGGGACCCAGTCAGAAGTCAGCCCGCCCCACGACGGAGGTCCGTTCGACGGTCCCGATCAAAGCAAAGTCAGGGCCTCTGTACGCCCTGCGCGGGGTCAGCGCTGTGCTGGGAGGCCGATGCCGTCGAGAAGCCCGTCCGGAGCGTCCAGGGCGTTTCGCGCCCGCTCTGCGAAGGCTGAAAGCTTCTTTTTGAGTTCGGAGGCAGCCATCGACGCCGCTCGCGAGCGTTGGCCAAGTGCTGGATCGTCGTACGCGCGCTTGGCGTGGATCAAGGAATATGACCTGGCGTTGTGTGTGGCGGTGGTCGCAAGTTCCACGATGGCCGCGACCAGGTCTGCGATGCCGCGTGGTCCTTCGACCATGACGATGGGGCCGGTGGCGCGCACTACCGGCAGGAGCGCGGATACCTCCTGCCACGCGGTGCCGAGTTCTTCCGAAGAGTGGTCTCCCCGGACGGAGGCGTAGGCCATGGACGAAAGACGTCCCAGAGCTTCCTGGTGGGCCGTGATGGCCTCAAGGAATCTGCTGTATACCTCGCGTCGCCCCTGACGTCGCCATTGCGAGTGCTGACTGCGTCCCTGAGACCGTCCCCGTCAGGGCGGCTGCCCTGGTGTCCCGCCTGCTCCGAGGAGTCCTCCCACGGCTGTACCCAGCAGGGCAGCCACCCCAGTGTCCATCGCTGCACCTTCGCATTCGTCAGGGTGCGAGCGCCACGAGGGCTTCGCAGAGGGTGGTGGTGTCGTCGAGCGCCTGGCGGCACATTTCGCCGGTGACGACGAGGCGCTGCCCGACGCGGGCAGTGGACGCGGGGACTCTGGCCAGGTATCGCGCGTCCACGACCCCGTCGTTGTGCGTGAAGACGTGGCGGGTCGCCCAGGTCTCCGTCAGCCGCTGCCAGGTCGCGGGCCCGACAGCGGTGCGGATGTCCGCGTGTCCGGTGGCGACGAACAGGTCCGCTGTGTCGTCGAGACGCTGGAAGACGTTGCCCTTGCCCTTGAGGTGGTCCTCCGCATTGGGCATGGCCGCGCGGAAGGTGGCGGAGGCAAGCGACTCGACGGCGCCCACCATGTTCTCGATGGTGTCCACCCAGTTGCGGGTGAAGACCCCTTGCTCGCGCAGCGGCGCTTTGGCTTCGGGCGGTAGGGCCTCCAAGGCGTCCAGTCGCGCCTTGTCGGCCTCGAGGGCGTCGAACGCCACGGAGCCGGCGGGGAGTTGTCCGCAGACTGGGCAGTACCGGTGTTCCCCGAAGACCGCATACCGGCCCTGGCAGCCGGGGCAGGTGCGGATGCGGGCGAGGCGTTCTTCGCTGATGCCTGGCAGGGGACGGGGGTAGTAGGGCTGCGACCGATAGGTGATTGACACCCCGCTCCCTCGGGAGCTTCGGCGGGACAGGCCGCTGAAGGCGCGGTTCAGTTCCCGGCTCACGATCTGCATGCCGAGGTCGCCCACGGCCTGCATGAGGCGTTCGCGCTGCTGGGCGGTCACGAACTCGGAGTGCTCGGCGTGGTGGCCGCAGTAGACGCACCACAGGGTGAGGTCGTCGGGCAGCGCCTCGTACTGCTGCGCGTCCATGCGGAAGAGCAGCGAGCAGGCCGGGCACTGGCGTCCGAGGAAGCCGTCTTCGTCGAGCGGGATGCTGATCCGCATCTCGTACGCATCACGTTGGCGGCCGACGATTTCTGCGCCCTCGGCCATTCTGAAGTTGCGGTGGTCGCGCATGAGGTCGATTGTGCCGCCGGGCACTGACAGTGGGCCCTGGTCATGGACGAACCGTCGGACAGGAGACGATGCGGACACATGGCGGCAGACCCAGACTCCGGGCCTTCCCGCTCCGGAGGCAACAGGCTGCGGCCCAAGAAACCGGTGCGGATGGCCGACCCCGATCCGGCGGACACGGGAGTGCGGGGGTGTGACGCTTCGGGCGGCCGGGACGCTGGAGCAGGTGGACCGTATGCAAAGGTCCCGTGATGCCCGTTCCTCCCCTCGTTAGCGGGTACGCCCGTATCCGAGGCAGGTAGGTGCTCTCCCCCGTCACCTGCCTTCCCCGCGTGGCCATGACATAGTCGAGCTTCGGCGCGCCGCCGCGGTGGTCCCGGTTGGCGCGACGGCTGAGCGAACGTCATCGCGCCCTCTCAAAATCGGCGCCTTCCCCCAGCGTGGACGAGCCGGTGGCTCTCGCCCCGTGCGAGGCACCACCGGACCAACGTCCGGTATCAGAGGCCGGGTGCGAAGCTGTCACCGAACTGGTGATTTGTGACGTTCTGCGACTGGTGTGCCGGTCGGTCGACCCGGATGCCGCGGGCGGCAACAGGGGTTTGAGCAGCGCCGGAAGATCAGTCCCCTGACACTGTCTCCTTGGGACCGTTGCCGGTGTGGCGCTTGTCGCGAGCGTATATGACGGCAGTCTTTCCGCCGCCGGGTGTGCGGCGGTCCATCTCGAACAGAGTGGTGGCGGCCAGGAGGTCGCTCAGCTTGGTGTAGCCGTACGTGCGGGAGTCGAAGTCGGAGCGCTGCTTGGTGATGATGTGGCCGACGTTCGCGAGGTGGGCCCAGCCGTCGTCGTCGGAGGCTGCCTCCACTGCTTGACGAAGGAGGTTGACCAGCGCGGTGTCGCCCTTCAGCTTGACCGCCGTGGCTCGCGCGGCCGGTTTCGCCTCAGCCGGGGCGGTGGCGCTCTTGAGATTCTCGATGTAAAGGAACTTGTCGCACGCCGCGACGAACGGCTTAGGGGTCTTGCGTTCTCCGAATCCGTATACAGTCAGGCCGGACTCGCGGATGCGGGCCGCGAGGCGGGTGAAGTCGCTGTCGCTGGAGACGATGCAGAACCCGTCGAAGCGCCCCGAGTACAGCAGGTCCATGGCGTCTATGACCATGGCGGAGTCGGTGGCGTTCTTTCCGGTGGTGTAGGCGAACTGCTGGATCGGCTGGATCGACTGGGCGAGCAACTGGTCCTTCCAGCCCTTCAGCTGAGTTCCGGTCCAGTCGCCGTAGGCCCGCTTGACGTGCGCGGTGCCGTACTTGGCGACCTCTGCCAGCAGCTCCTCCAGAGCCGAGGGCTTGGCGTTGTCGGCGTCGATCAATACCGCCAGTTTCGCAGTGCTCTCCACAGCACCCGACGGTAGCGCAGACGATCTCGCAGTCGCGGAGGAGTCACCGAGTCCAAGCCAAGCCCAACGCCCTGCGGCGCAGGGAACCGCACCAGCCCTTTTCGACCGCCCGTTACGTCGACGGCCACTGTTTCCAGAGCTACGCGAGCCTGAGGGGTGCCCGACGGTCCGTCGCGCCGAGGCGCCGGCGAGTTCCGCTACGAGTCCTGCTGAGATCGGTTCGGCAGCAGTTCCTGATGGCGCAGGATCAGCATGTCGGCGACGAGGCACGTGACCTCCCCGTCGGCGTCCCGGCCGATCCACACCGGGTAGGAGCCGTCTCCCATGCCGCTTGGGTAGACGATGAGGTTGCCGCCGGACTCCGGGTCGTCGAGGACGACGATGCCGTCGGGGCTGTCGTCGTCCGGGACAGTGTTCTCTCCGCCGGTGAGCCTGTCGGCCGCCGCGGCGTCGACGAAGCAGCCGGCGCCTGTGTCCACGCCGAATCCGTAGAACTCGCCGTCGCGCAGCGTCCGCGGGTCCTCCCCGAGACGCAGCGCCAGCTCCCAAGTCGCCGTGGGTTTGCCGGAGATGAGGATGCGCGCGGCGGTGAAATCCTGCATGTCCAGTGTCTTGCCCCAGTGCTCGGTCCGGTAGGCCGCAGTCGCGATCTGCATGCGGTAGCTGCCGGGCGGTACGGCCACCGTGAACGGCTCGCCGGGATCCAGCCAACCCGGATCGCAGGCGACGATCCGACCGGTCGGCAGCCGTAGCGATCCTGCGTCGACGACGCGCTCGACGACATACGGGCCGGTGGCCTGGGTGTCCGGTGGGGTGAAGCGGGTGCCGGGCGTGAACATCTCGTCGAGGTAGCTCGGGCGCAGGGGGCTGGGCGGACACCACCCGGGGGCGGTGGCATGACCGTGCTCCCGGTCTTCCGCCGGACCGTCCTGGGGAGGACGTTGTACCGGTGCGTCCCGCAGGGAGACGCCGGATACGTGCCCGTCGGTCGCCATGGCCACCGCCCACGCCCAGTCGCCAAATGCGGGAGCTGGCGCCCAGCGCTTTTCGTCCGGAACATCGGCCAGGGTGTGCAGCGAGCCGCCCCGATCCCCTTCGGTTCGGACACCTTCCGGCCCCTGCCGTCCGGGTAGAGGTCGATGAGCACGCGCCCCGCGCGGTCTGCGAACTCCGCCATGTCGTCGCTGTCGTACCTCCACTGAGCGATGTGGCGGAGGAGGAGCCGATCGGGTTCCAAGCGGCGCAGATCGAGTTCACGGGTGCGACGGCCCTGATCGTCGTACGCCCACACGCCCAGGTAGTCGTGCGCCCAGGCGATGGTCAGCACGGCGACCGGCTGCGGGCGCCCTCGCTCGCGCAGCACCACGGCGTACCGCTCGCCCGTAGCGTCCCGGTTCGCGGCGTGCTCCCGGCTGATGGGACCAAGGACCATGCGGGAGGCGGCGTCCCAGCCCTCCCCGTACGTCACGTCAATGATCACGCTGATCTCAGCGCCGGGGAGGGCGGCCCTGTCACAGCCGTGCTCGCGTCTTCCGGCCACGCGGTGCATCGGTGCAGGCGCACCGTGGCGCCGGCTGGGTGTCCGCCTTGCTTGCTGCGGATCCGTCGGGTGCGAAGTCCGGCCCTGGCGTGTCCGTGCCGGTCGTTACTCTTCCGCCGTTGCCAACATACGAAGCCATGGGGACAGGCCCTCCTATACGCGGCGGGATCTACTGCAGCGCTGGAGTGACGAATGGCTCGACTCGCGCCCTGTGAGGCTGCTGTCAACACTCCAAGCCGAAGCGGCAACGACCCACCAGACCGTTTGCGTTTCCATGTGCCGTCAGTCACATAAAGGCAGGCCATGCGCGATGTTCGAAGGAAAGCGACCCCATGGTTCCCGCGACGCGGCTCGGCCGACATTTGCTGGGGAGCGAGGTCGCTGAATGCCTAGCGGTGAGTCGTTGACCTGCGGAAATCGACCTGTGGAATGGGTTATCCACAAGCCGTGGCGCAGCGCCTTCCTCGAAAAGAGCAACGGTCAAAAGACCGTGTGCGTTTTGATGTGAACGCAAAAACTCCCGACCTGTATTTCTGCAGGTCAGGAGTTCTTTCCCGGAGTGCCCCCGGCAGGATTCGAACCTGCGCACACGGCTCCGGAGGCCGTTGCTCTATCCCCTGAGCTACGGGGGCGTGTCGGCCGGAGAGCTGTTGCTCGCGGCGACGGGTAGAACACTACCAGCTCCCTCGAGGTGGTCATGAACGGGTTTCCGCTGCCGGGGAGGGGGTGTGAGTCCCTCGTGCGGGGTGGAAGTGGGGAAAACCCGGACGCGGTGGCCGGGGTCGACCTACTCTCGAGTTGTGCCAGGCGCGTCGGGCCGGGTGCTTGTTGTGGACGACAACAAGGTCATCCGGCAGCTGATCAGGGTCAACCTCGAGCTTGAGGGGCTGGAGGTCGTGACCGCGGCTGATGGTGCCGAGTGTCTAGATGTCGTTCGTCAGGTACGGCCTGATGTCGTGACCCTCGACGTGGTCATGCCCCGGCTCGACGGGCTCAGGACCGCCGCCCGGCTGCGAGCCGACCCGCTGACCCGGGACCTGCCCCTGGCGATCGTCAGCGCGTGCAGTCACCCCGAGGTCGAGGCCGGGCTCGAGGTCGGGGTGGACGCCTTCCTGTCCAAGCCCTTCGAGCCGGCCGAACTGGTCCTCATGGTGCAGCAGTTGCTGGAGCGGGCACGGCGGGGTGGGCGGCAGGAGGGCGGCGATGCCGAGGGCGGTGACGACAGCGGCAGCGGAAGCCACGCAGCGGTTGCCGCCCCGACTGATCCGTCGGAATCCATAGCCTCTGCCGGTGGCCAAGCGCCCACTTTTGCCGGTGGCGACGCACCGCCGCTCGACCAGCCCGTCCTGCCCTAGTTGCACGTACGCGCCGTCCGTCAGCCGGCCGCCGCTCCAGTAGTTCCACGCACCACTCCACCTCGTCCACCCCACCCGTCCACATCTCGGACCCTCCTCCAAACCGGCTCGCGTTCCCACCCCCCTCCTCCCATACGCTGGTGCCCGTGACCCCCGCCGAGCTCTCCCGCACCGTGCTGCACGCCGTGCGTCGCGCTGTCGACGACGGGGTGCTCAACGTGACCGTGCCGGAGCGGGCCGTGGTGACTCCACCCGCGCCCGGAGGGTGTGGTGACTACGCCACCAATGTCGCCCTCCAGCTGGCCCGCCCCGCGGGGCAGCCGGCCCAGCACGTCGCCGAGATCCTTCGCGCGCGGCTGCTCGACGAGTGGTGCGTCAGGGACGTCGTCGTCACCGGGCCCGGGTTTCTCAACCTCAGCCTGGAGAGCGACGCCTCCGTCGGCCTGGTCGAGGAGATCCTGCGGCGCGGGCGGCGCTACGGGCACGCCGTCGGGTTCAGCGGGAACATCGCCCACATGCGGTGCCCGGCGGAGGTCCGGGCCGTCGTGACGGCGGACGCCCTCGCCCGTGCGCTGCGCAGTCAGGGCGACTTCGTCCGGGTCGAGTGCACCGGCGGGCTCCCTGCGGAGGCGGAGTGGGAGTCCGTCCTCGGCGTGGACTTCAGCGGCCGAGAGCACGTGGACTTCACCGGCCGCGGGTCCCGTACCTTCGCCGACCTGCGGATCGATCTGCGGCCCGTTCCCGCCCCGGCCGATCCGGTCCCCCTCGGCCGTGACGCCGCACGCTGGGCCCTGCTGCACCCCGCTCCCCACGACCGTCCCCGGATCACCGCCGATCACCTGGTCCAGCGGGAGGCCAACCCCCTCTTCCGCGTCCGGTACGCCCACGCCCGCACCCGGGCCCTCCTGCGCAACGCCGACGACCTCGGCCTCCACCCCGAGCCCGGCCCCGTACCCAACACTCACACCCCCCCACCGCTCTCCAGCCCCGCACCCGACACAAACACCCCCGTCCTGCTCCCCCTCCTCGCCGACCACCCCCGGATCCTGGCCGCCACCGCCACCCACCGCAGCCCCGACCGTCTCGCCCGGCATCTGGTCGCCGTCGCCGATGCCACGCTGCCGCTGCTGTCCGCCGTGCTGCCCGTCGGGGAGGACAAACCCTCGGCCGCCCATCGTGCCCGGCTCGCGCTCGCCGAAGCCGCCGGGGCGGTGCTGGCCGGTGGCCTGTCCCTGCTCGGCATCGACGCACCCGAACACCTCTGAGAGCCAAGAAGAGGCACACGAAACCATGAGCCGTTCCGCACATCCCGCCGGGCCCCGTCACGCCGATGTCCTGCCCGAGGGGCACTACTCCGCCCCGCCCGCCGACCTCAACGCGCTCGACCCCAAGGTGTGGGCGCAAACCGTCACGCGTGACGAGGACGGTGTCCTCACCGTCGGGGGCATCCCGGTCACGCGGCTCGCCGAGGAGTTCGGCACCCCGGCGTACGTCCTGGACGAGACCGACTTCCGGGCCCGCGCGCGGGCGTGGCGCACCGCCTTCGGGACCGATGCCGACGTCTACTACGCCGGCAAGGCGTTCCTCTCCCGTGCCGTCGTGCGCTGGCTGCACGAGGAGGGGCTGAACGTGGACGTGTGCTCCGGCGGTGAGCTGGGCACCGCGCTGTCCGCCGGCATGCCCGCCGAGCGCGTCGCCTTCCACGGCAACAACAAGTCCGTCGAGGAGATCACCCGGGCCGTCGAGGCCGGGGTCGGACACATCGTGCTCGACTCCTTCCAGGAGATCGTGCGCGTCGCCCACATCGCGCAGGGCCTGGGCAGGCGGCAGAAGGTCCTCATCCGGATCACCGTGGGTGTGGAGGCCCACACCCACGAGTTCATCGCCACGGCCCACGAGGACCAGAAGTTCGGCATTCCGCTGGCCGGTGGTCAGGCCGCCGAGGCCGTGCGGCGGGCGCTGCAGCTCGACGGTCTGGAGCTCGTCGGCATCCACAGCCACATCGGGTCGCAGATCTTCGACATGTCCGGGTTCGAGGTCGCCGCGCACCGGGTGGTCGGCCTGTTGAAGGACATCCGCGACGAGCACGGGATCGAGCTGCCGGAGATCGACCTCGGCGGCGGGCTCGGGATCGCGTACACCAGTGACGACGACCCCCGCGAGCCGCACGAGATCGCCAAGGCGCTCAGCGAGATCGTCGGCCGCGAGTGCGAGGCGGCCAGGCTGCGCACGCCCCGCATCTCCGTCGAGCCGGGGCGTGCCATCGTCGGCCCGACCGCCTTCACGCTCTACGAGGTCGGCACCACCAAGCCCCTCGACGGGCTGCGCACCTACGTCTCCGTCGACGGCGGCATGTCGGACAACATCCGTACCGCGCTCTACGACGCCGAGTACAGCGTGGCGCTGGTCTCCCGCACCTCCGACGCCGCGCCGATGCTCGCCCGGGTCGTCGGCAAGCACTGCGAGAGCGGGGACATCGTGGTGAAGGACGCGTTCCTGCCGGCCGACCTGGCACCGGGTGACCTCCTCGCCGTGCCCGCCACGGGCGCCTACTGCCGGTCCATGGCCAGCAACTACAACCACGTGCTGCGGCCGCCGGTCGTGGCCGTGCGCGACCGCGAGGCGCGGGTCATCGTCCGCCGGGAGACGGAGGAGGACCTCCTGCGTCTGGACGTCGGCTGAGGGACGCCGGGCGGCCGGCGGGAGCGGGTGGAAGATCTCCTGTCCTCCACCCGCGTACAAATGAAATAGACATCTCACGATCCGGACCAGGGGCAGAAAGTCCCGTTCGGTGGGTGAGACTGGTTGCACCGTAGACGGTCATGAGGAAACGAGGTCGGATGATGCGTACGCGTCCGCTGAAGGTGGCGCTGCTGGGCTGTGGAGTGGTCGGCTCAGAGGTGGCGCGCATCATGACGACGCACGCCGACGACCTCACGGCCCGCATCGGCGCCCCGGTGGAGCTGGCGGGCGTGGCCGTGCGCAGGCCCGACAAGGTCCGCGAGGGCATCGACCCCGCCCTCGTCACCACGGACGCCACCGCCCTCGTCAAACGCGGCGACATCGACGTCGTGGTGGAGGTGATCGGCGGCATCGAGCCCGCGCGCACCCTCATCACCGCCGCCTTCGAGCACGGCGCCTCCGTCGTCTCCGCCAACAAGGCGCTGCTCGCCCAGGACGGCGCCGCCCTGCACGCCGCCGCCGGGGAGCACGGCAAGGACCTCTACTACGAGGCCGCCGTCGCCGGTGCCATCCCGCTGATCCGGCCGCTGCGCGAGTCCCTCGCCGGCGACAAGATCAACCGGGTGATGGGCATCGTCAACGGCACCACCAACTTCATCCTCGACAAGATGGACTCCACAGGCGCCGGCTACCAGGAGGCCCTCGACGAGGCCACCGCCCTCGGGTACGCCGAGGCGGACCCGACCGCCGACGTCGAGGGCTTCGACGCCGCCGCCAAGGCCGCGATCCTCGCCGGCATCGCCTTCCACACACGCGTGCGCCTCGACGACGTCTACCGGGAGGGCATGACCGAGGTGACCGCCGCCGACTTCGCCTCCGCCAAGGGGATGGGCTGCACCATCAAGCTGCTCGCCATCTGCGAGCGGGCCGCGGACGGCGGGTCCGTCACCGCGCGCGTGCACCCGGCGATGATCCCGCTGAGCCACCCGCTGGCCTCCGTGCGCGGCGCCTACAACGCGGTGTTCGTCGAGTCCGACGCCGCCGGGCAGCTCATGTTCTACGGCCCCGGAGCGGGCGGTTCCCCGACGGCCTCGGCCGTCCTCGGCGACCTGGTCGCCGTCTGCCGCAACCGGCTCGACGGCGCGACCGGACCGGGTGAGTCCGCCTACGCCGCCCTGCCGGTGTCCCCGATGGGCGACGTCGTCACGCGCTACCACATCAGCCTCGACGTGGCCGACAAACCGGGTGTTCTCGCCCAGGTCGCCACCGTCTTCGCCGAGCACGGAGTCTCGATCGACACGGTTCGCCAGTCGGGGAAGGACGGCGAGGCCTCCCTCGTCGTCGTCACGCACCGCGCGTCCGACGCGGCCCTCACCGGGACCGTCGAGGCGTTGCGCAAGCTCGACACCGTGCGTGGTGTCGCCAGCATCATGCGGGTTGAAGGAGAGTAACCAGCAATGACCCACCAGTGGCGCGGAATCATCGAGGAGTACCGGGACCGGCTGCCGGTATCCGACAGCACGCCGGTCGTGACGCTCCGTGAGGGCGGTACGCCCCTCGTGCCCGCGCAGGTGCTCTCCGAGCGCACGGGCTGCGAGGTCCACCTCAAGGTGGAGGGCGCCAACCCGACCGGTTCCTTCAAGGACCGCGGCATGACCATGGCCATCACGCGGGCCAAGGAGGAGGGCGCGAAGGCCGTCATCTGCGCCTCCACCGGCAACACCTCCGCCTCCGCCGCCGCGTACGCGGTGCGGGCCGGGATGGTCTGCGCCGTGCTCGTGCCGCAGGGCAAGATCGCGCTCGGCAAGATGGGCCAGGCCCTCGTGCACGGCGCGAGGATCCTCCAGGTCGACGGCAACTTCGACGACTGCCTCACCCTCGCCCGCGCCCTGAGCGACAACTACCCGGTGGCGCTGGTCAATTCGGTCAACCCGGTACGTATCGAAGGGCAGAAGACGGCCGCGTTCGAGATCGTGGACATGCTCGGCGACGCGCCCGACATCCACGTCCTGCCAGTCGGCAACGCGGGCAACATCACGGCCTACTGGAAGGGCTACCGGGAGTACGCCGCCGACGGCGTCGCCTCCCGGACGCCCCGGATGTGGGGCTTCCAGGCCTCCGGCAGCGCCCCGATCGTGCGCGGCGAGATCGTCAAGGACCCCTCGACCATCGCCACCGCCATCCGCATCGGAAACCCGGCCTCGTGGAGCTACGCGCTCGCCGCGCGCGACGAGTCGGGCGGTCTCATCGACGAGGTGACGGACCGTGAGATCCTCCGCGCCTACCGGCTGTTGGCCGCGCAGGAGGGCGTCTTCGTCGAGCCCGCGTCCGCGGCGTCGGTGGCCGGTCTGCTGAAGGCCGCCGAGCAGGGCAAGGTCGACCCGGGCCAGCGGATCGTCTGCACGGTCACCGGCAACGGCCTGAAGGACCCCGACTGGGCGGTCGCCGGAGCCCCGCAGCCGGTCACCGTCCCCGTCGACGCGGCGGCCGCGGCGGAGCGCCTGGGTCTCGCCTGAGGGCGCCCGGGGCCGTCCTGACGTGCGTCGACACGCCCAGCGCCGGGGACATGCCCGGCACGGTCCGGCGTAAGACGGCGCTCGACCGGGGATGATCCCTACGGCGGATGCACAGGGGGCTTACGACACGCATCGTGCGCCTCCTGTGCGCCCTATGTCGCCGCGGAACCTTCCTTCGATAGGCTGTACTGAACCCGCCCGCCGCATATGCCTCCGCCCGGAACGCGGTGCCGCGCCGTCTCCGCGGCCGGGACAGCGGCCGGCCCGTCCGGTCGGCAGCGGCCCCGAGGGTTCTCGTACACCATCGAATGTCCATCGAACGTCATTCGACAATTTCGCAGCTCAAGGAGAGTCATCGAGCGATGGCCGGTCCAGCGTTCCGCGCCGCCGCCGTCCGGGTGCGCGTCCCCGCCACCAGCGCCAACCTCGGCCCGGGCTTCGACGCCCTGGGCCTCGCGCTGGGTCTGTACGACGACGTGGTCGTCCGGGTGGCCGACTCCGGGCTGCACATCGACATCGCGGGTGAGGGCAGCGAGACGCTCCCGCGCGACGAGCAGCACCTTCTCGTACGTTCCCTGCGCGCCGCCTTCGATCTGCTGGGCGGGCAGCCGCGCGGCCTGGAGATCGTCTGCGCCAACCGCATCCCGCACGGCCGGGGCCTCGGTTCCTCCTCGGCCGCCATCTGCGCCGGCATCGTCGCCGCCCGGGCCGTGACCATAGGCGCCGAGGCCAAGCTCGACGACGCGGTGCTGCTGGAGCTCGCCACGGAGATCGAGGGACACCCCGACAACGTCGCGGCGTGTCTGCTCGGCGGCTTCACGCTCTCCTGGATGGAGGGCGGCGCGGCCCGCGCGATCAGGATGGACCCCGCCGATTCCATCGTTCCGGTGGTGTTCGTCCCCGGAAAGCCGGTACTCACCGAGACGGCGCGGGGGCTGCTCCCGCGCACCGTTCCGCATGTCGACGCGGCCACCAACGCCGGCCGGGCCGCCCTGCTGGTCGAGGCCATGACCCGGCGTCCCGAACTGCTGCTGCCGGCCACCGAGGACCGTCTGCACCAGGAGTACCGGGCCCCGGCCATGCCCGAGAGCGCGGCGCTCGTGGAGCGGCTGCGGGCCGAGGGCATCCCGGCCGTCATCTCCGGCGCGGGGCCGACGGTCATGGCGCTGGCCGACGCGGGCACCGCCGGCAAGGTCGAGGCCCTGGCCGGTGGCGACTGGGCCGCGAACCGGCTGGGCCTGGACGTGCAGGGTGCGAGCGTGCTGCCGCTCGCGACCTCCCATGACGTGTGAAAGCGCGCGGTTGCCGGATTTCGAGAGGGGGAATGTTTGTTGGATCCGGTAGTGTTAATCTCAAGTCTGCACCCGACCCCACCATGGCGAGGTGCCTCGTGTCCCCGTCCGGGACAGACATTCTTCCGGGAGCTCCCCAAGCCGCACTGCGTCCCGTACGTCGGACCGTACGCCGTACAAGGACACTGAGCGGTTCGCAGGGCACGCTCCGGAACCGGTGCGACCACGCCGCGTGACACTGACACTGGGTGTCACGGCTCAAGGAAGCGCCATCACCAGATTCCTCCGCCGTTCAGGCGGACCACCGCCCCGGCACGGTTCACACCACACGGACCGAAGCCGGACAGCACAACCGGTCGCCGAGCCAGACAGGCCGACGTCCGCTCCAGGGAAGGACCCTTCGTGAGCGACACCACCGATCTGATGGGCGCACGTGTCGAGGAGACCGCTGCCGCGCCCGCCACGGACGCCTCCGCGCCTGCCACCGGTGCCGGCTCCCGGCGGCGCCGTGGTACCGGCCTCGAGGGCATGGTGCTGGCCGAGCTGCAACAGGTCGCCTCCGGCCTGGGTATCAGGGGCACCGCGCGGATGCGCAAGAGCCAGCTGATCGAGGTCATCAAGGAAGCGCAGGCGTCCGGCGGCGCCGCCCCGGCCGCGAAGGCCGACGCCGCCGGCGAGACCAAGCCGAAGCGCCGCGCGACCTCCCGCACCCGTACGGGCGACAACGGTGAGCAGGCCGAGAAGAAGGCGGACGCGAAGGCGGCCTCGGAGGCCCCCGCCGACAAGGCCGCGGCTCAGCAGCAGATCGAGATCCCCGGCCAGCCGGGCACCGCCCGCGCGGGCGAGGCCGAGCGCGGCGCGGACGACGCGCCGTCCGAGCGCCGTCGCCGCCGTGCCACGGCCGACGCCGGATCCCCTTCTTCCGCTCCCGAGACCGTCGCCGCCGAGGCGAAGAACGAGTCCAAGGGCGAGGCGCCCGCGCAGCAGCAGTCGCAGAACAACGACGCCAAGTCCGACTCCGGTGACGGCGGCGAGGGCCGTCGTCGCGACCGTGACCGCGACCGCGGCCGGGGCAGGGACCGCGACCGCCGCAAGGGCGACGACCAGCAGGGCGGCGGCCAGCGCGGCCAGCAGGGCCAGCAGGCCGGCGGCCGCCAGGACCGCGGACCGCGGGCCGACGAGGACGCGGACGACTTCGAGGGCGGCCGTCGTGGCCGCCGCGGGCGCTACCGCGACCGCCGTGGCCGCCGTGGCCGCGACGAGGTGCAGGAGCCGCAGATCACCGACGACGACGTCCTGATCCCCGTCGCGGGCATCCTCGACATCCTCGACAACTACGCCTTCATCCGCACCTCCGGCTACCTGCCCGGCCCCAACGACGTGTACGTCTCCCTCGCCCAGGTCCGCAAGAACGGCCTGCGCAAGGGCGACCACATCACCGGTGCCGTCCGCCAGCCCAAGGAGGGCGAGCGGCGCGAGAAGTTCAACGCGCTGGTGCGCCTGGACTCCGTCAACGGCATGGCGCCCGAACACGGCCGCGGCCGACCGGAGTTCAACAAGCTGACGCCGCTGTACCCGCAGGACCGCCTCCGTCTGGAGACGGACCCGGGTGTGCTCACCACCCGCATCATCGACCTCGTGTCGCCGATCGGCAAGGGTCAGCGCGGTCTGATCGTGGCCCCGCCGAAGACCGGCAAGACCATGATCATGCAGGCGGTCGCCAACGCGATCACGCACAACAACCCCGAGTGCCACCTGATGGTCGTCCTGGTCGACGAGCGTCCGGAAGAGGTCACCGACATGCAGCGGTCGGTCAAGGGCGAGGTCATCTCCTCGACCTTCGACCGCCCCGCCGAGGACCACACCACGGTCGCCGAGCTCGCCATCGAGCGCGCCAAGCGCCTGGTGGAACTGGGCCACGACGTGGTCGTCCTGCTCGACTCGATCACCCGTCTGGGCCGTGCGTACAACCTCGCCGCCCCGGCCTCCGGCCGCATCCTGTCCGGCGGTGTCGACTCGACCGCCCTGTACCCGCCGAAGCGGTTCTTCGGTGCGGCCCGCAACATCGAGGACGGCGGCTCGCTGACCATCCTCGCCACCGCCCTGGTGGACACCGGGTCCCGCATGGACGAGGTGATCTTCGAGGAGTTCAAGGGCACCGGCAACATGGAGCTCAAGCTCGACCGGAAGCTCGCCGACAAGCGCATCTTCCCGGCGGTGGACGTGGACGCGTCCGGTACCCGCAAGGAGGAGATCCTGCTCGGCAACGAGGAGCTGGCGGTCGTCTGGAAGCTGCGCCGGGTGCTGCACGCGCTCGACCAGCAGCAGGCCATCGAGCTGCTCCTCGACAAGATGAAGCAGACGAAGTCGAACGTCGAGTTCCTGATGCAGATCCAGAAGACGACTCCGACGCCCGGCAACGGCGACTGAGCCAGGCACCGCACGACAGGGCCGCTCCCCGCACGGGGGCGGCCCTTCGTGCCGCCGGTGTGCCGGTAGGATCACGCTCTCTTCGAACCTGTGATCCCGAGGGGGGACATACGTGGGTAGACCCATGCCTGGGGCCGGTCGGCACAGACGTCGGATACGGATCGCGCTGCCCGTCGCCGCGGCCGGGGTGGCCGCGGCCGTGGGGGCCGCGCTGCTGACGACCTCCGCCGGCGCCGCCACCCCGCTGCCGCGGCCGGCGCTCAAGTCCGCCACCAGCTCGCCGTCGCTCGCCGAGCTGGAGAAGCGCGTCGCCGGCGCCATGGCCGGTGACGACGTCGCCGGGAAGACCAGCAAGGCCTCGCTCAGCGCGGGCACCACCGACGGCGGCATCGACGCGATGGTCATCGGCGGCACCGAGACGACCATCGGCACGGCCCCGTGGATGGCGCAGCTCCACTACTACGACGACCGGGGCACCACCGCCACCGGCGACGACATCGGGTTCTTCTGCGGCGGCGCCGTGGTCGCGCCGACGAAGATCCTCACGGCCGCGCACTGCGTCAAGGGCTACGACTGGAACGGCAACGGCGCCGTCGTCACCGGCACTTCGCAGCTGCCCTCCGCGGACGGCACCGACCTGCACGGCGGCACCGTCACCGGCGTCTGGCGGCAGTGGAACCACCCGTCGTACAGCGCGACGACCATCGACAACGACATCGCGGTGCTCACCCTGCCCGTCCCGGTGAAGGCCACGCCGATCCGCATGACGACCTCCGGCGACACCACGTCCTACCAGGCCGGCACCAGCGCCAAGGTCTACGGCTGGGGCCGCACCAGCTCCACCAGCGACGCCGTCTCCGAGACGCTGAAGACGGCCACGCTGCCGATCCAGTCCGACACCACCTGCGCGGGCTACTACGGCACGGACTTCGTCAAGGGCCACATGGTGTGCGCGGGCAAGCCCGCCACCGGCGGCGACACCGGCACCGTCTCCGCCTGCAACGGCGACTCCGGCGGCCCCCTGGTCGTGAACAACCGGATCGTCGGGGTCGTGTCCTGGGGCGTGACCGACTGCGTCGCCAAGGGCGCCTACAGCGTCTTCAGCAAGGTCAGCTCGTACGTCGGCGCCACCTACCCGCGTCTGGACGACACCAACATCAGCGGCGACCACAAGGCCGACCTGTGGGTGCGCAACGCGGCGACGACGACCGGCTACTCCAAGGATTCCAAGGGCACCTCGTTCGCCGCCCGCGAGTCCTGGGGCAACTGGAGCGGCGTCAACGTCGTCCTGCAGACCGACCTGGACCGCGACGGCTACCAGGACCTGGTCTACCGGCGCAGCAGCGACGGCGACGTCTTCTGGACGCACTACGTCATCTCCAGCGGCACCTGGTCCACCCGGCAGATCGCCGACAACTGGAAGACCCGCACCCGCATCGTCGCGCCGGGTGACGTCACCGGCGACTACCGGCCCGACCTGCTGTCGGTCGACTCCGCCGGTGTGCTGTGGATCTACCCGGGCCAGGGCAACGGCACCTTCGCCACCCGGGTCAAGGTCGGCTCCGGCTGGAACCAGTACAACTCCGTGCGCGGCAAGGGCGACTTCACCGGCGACGGCAAGACCGACCTGATCGCCCGCAGCTCGTCGGGCAGCTACATGTACCTCTACAAGGGCACCGGCAAGTCCGGCTCGGGCGCCTTCTCGGCCCGGATCAAGGTGCGCACCTGGAGCGGCTACAACGCCTTCGACGCCCCCGGTGACGTCACCGGCGACGGCAGGGCCGACTTCCTGGCCCGCACCCCCGGCGGCACGCTCTACCTGTACGCGGGCACCGGCAAGGCGACCAGCGAGATCTTCGCCACACGCATGTCCGTCGGTACCGATTTCAAGCAGTACGACATCTTCGGCTGAAGCCGCAGGTGAGCGAGGTCCACCTCGCCGTGACGCACACGCACCGTGCCCACCGCCGTACGCGGTGGGCACAGTGCGTCGTGCAACCCTTTCCCGAGTTTCTCCGTCCGACCGGGTGGAGCGACGATGGTGGGAGGAAGGGTCACCACCCGGCCACGCCTGGCTCCCACCGCAGGGGGTAACCGAACGCAGACGAGCTGAGGAGCACATGTCCGCCGAGAGCACGCCGGGCCCGGGCATACCGGGCGACAGCGGTACCGACGGCCCGGGCCGCCGCGTCGCGGACCGCCGCCGCACGCCCCGCAAGCGTCACAAGGGCCTGCTGATCGCGGCCTGGACCGCTGCGGGCATCGTCGTCCTCGGGGGTACCGGGGTGGGGTACGTGTACTTCAAGCTCAACGGCAACCTCAAGAGCGTCGACATCGACCATGCCCTCGGCGCCGACCGGCCCGAGAAGGCGGACAACGGCTCCGAGAACATCCTGGTCCTCGGCTCCGACACCCGCTCCGGCAGCAACAGGAAGCTCGGCGGCGGCACCGACGACGGCAGCGCCCGCTCGGACACGGCGATGATCGTCCACCTCTACGAGGGCCACAAGAAGGCCAGCGTGGTCTCCATCCCGCGCGACACCCTCATCGACCGGCCCGCGTGCACGGACACCGACGGCGACGAGCACCCCGCCGCGCGCGACGCGATGTTCAACTCCGCCTACTCCACCGGTGGCGCCGCCTGCGCCGTGAAGACCGTCGAGTCGATCACGGACCTGCGCATGGACCACTACCTGGAGGTCGACTTCTCCGGCTTCCAGAAGCTCGTCGACGACCTCGGCGGCGTCGACGTCACCACGACCGAGGACATCGACGACCCCGAGAGCCACCTCAAACTCAAGGCCGGCACCCACAGACTCGACGGTCAGCAGGCCCTCGGCCTGGTCCGCACCCGCCACGGCGTCGGCGACGGCTCCGACCTCGGCCGCATCCAGCTCCAGCAGGCCTTCATCAAGGCCCTGATCACCCAGATCAAGGACGTCGGCGTCTTCACCGACCCGAAGAAGCTCTACGACCTCGCCCAGACCGCGACGAAGACGGTCACGGCCGACTCCGACCTCGGCTCCGTCGACAGGCTGGCCTCCTTCGCGGGCGGCCTCAAGGGCATCGGTCCCTCCGGGATGCACATGGTCACCATGCCGGTCGTCTACGACCCGGCCGACCCCAACCGCGTCCTGCTGCAGAAGAAGAAGGCCGACCGGATCTGGAAGGCGCTCCAGGACGACAAGCCGATCCCGGCGAGCGCCACCAAGGGCACGGCCGCGGGCGAGGCCAAGGGAGTCGTGAGCGCCCCGTAGGGGGTACGTCCCCGTGGGCGCGGGACCTGCGCGAGCGGACCCCGGCCGCCCGCGGGGAACAAACGACCGCAACCCCCGGTTTTGGGGGATGGCCCCAGTCCTGGCAGACTGGTACGTCGGCTCCGGTTCACGCCCCCGTATCCCGCGGCGGCGACCCGGCGCCCTCCCGAAACCTAGGAGACACCTTGAAGCGCGACATCCACCCCGAGTACGTCGAGACGCAGGTCAGCTGCACCTGCGGCGCGTCGTTCACCACGCGCAGCACCATCGAGTCCGGCACCATCCGGGCCGACGTGTGCTCCGAGTGCCACCCGTTCTACACGGGCAAGCAGAAGATCCTCGACACCGGTGGCCGTGTGGCCCGCTTCGAGGCCCGCTTCGGCAAGGCCGCCGGCTCCAAGAAGTAGCGAGCCCCATTTCGCCGGTCCGCGGACGCGCCCCCCACCGGGCGCTCCGGGACCGGCGTTTTTGGTCGCCCGCCCTTCACCCCCGTCCGCACACAGGAGCCCCAAGATGTTCGAGGCCGTCGAGGAACTCGTCGCCGAGCACGCCGACCTGGAGAAGAAGCTCGCCGACCCGTCGGTCCACGCCGATCAGGCCAACGCGCGCAAGCTGAACAAGCGTTACGCCGAGCTCACCCCCATCGTCGCCACGTACCGGTCCTGGACGCAGACGGGCGACGACATCGAGACGGCGCGCGAGTTCGCCGCCACCGACCACGACTTCGTCGCCGAGGTCAAGGAGCTGGAGGAGCGGCGCGAGGAGCTGACCGAGAAGCTGCGCCTGCTGCTGGTCCCGCGCGACCCCAGCGACGACAAGGACGTCATCCTCGAGATCAAGGCGGGCGCGGGCGGCGACGAGTCGGCCCTGTTCGCCGGCGACCTGCTGCGCATGTACCTGCGCTACGCCGAGCGCGTCGGCTGGAAGACCGAGATCATCGACGCCACCGAGTCCGAGCTGGGCGGCTACAAGGACGTCCAGGTCGCGGTGAAGACCAAGGGCGGCCAGGGTGCCACCGAGCCCGGCCAGGGCGTGTGGGCGCGGCTGAAGTACGAGGGCGGGGTGCACCGCGTGCAGCGCGTGCCCGCGACCGAGTCCCAGGGCCGGATCCACACCTCCGCGGCCGGTGTGCTGGTCACGCCCGAGGCCGAGGAGATCGACGTCGAGATCAACCCCAACGATCTGCGCATCGACGTCTACCGGTCCTCCGGCCCGGGCGGGCAGTCCGTCAACACCACCGACTCCGCCGTGCGCATCACGCACATCCCCACCGGAGTCGTCGCCTCCTGCCAGAACGAGAAGAGCCAGCTGCAGAACAAGGAGCAGGCACTGCGTATCCTGCGCTCCAGGCTGCTCGCCGCGGCGCAGGAGGAGGCCGAGAAGGAAGCCGCCGACGCCCGCCGAAGCCAGGTCCGCACGGTCGACCGCTCCGAGAAGATCCGCACGTACAACTTCCCGGAGAACCGCATCTCGGACCACCGCGTCGGCTTCAAGGCGTACAACCTGGACCAGGTCCTGGACGGCGACCTCGACGCGGTGATCCAGGCCTGCGTCGACGCGGACTCCGCGGCGAAGCTGGCAGCCGCGTAAGGAACGAACGAGCAACTTCCGGAGGACTTGAGTGAATCTGCTGCTCGCCGAGGTGGCCCAGGCCACCCAGCGGCTCGCCGACGCCGGCGTGCCCTCGCCGCGTACCGACGCGGAGGAGCTCGCCGCGTTCGTGCACGGCGTGAAGCGCGGGGAGCTGCACTCCGTCAAGGACTCCGACTTCGACGCCCGCTACTGGGAGGTCATCGCCCGCCGCGAGGCCCGCGAGCCGCTCCAGCACATCACCGGGCGCGCCTACTTCCGCTACCTGGAACTCCAGGTCGGCCCCGGGGTGTTCGTGCCGCGGCCCGAGACGGAGTCCGTGGTCGGCTGGGCCATAGACGCCGTACGGGCCATGGACGTCGTCGAGCCGTGCATCGTCGACCTGTGCACCGGCTCCGGCGCCATCGCGCTCGCCCTGGCCCAGGAGGTGCCGCGCTCGCGCGTGCACGCCGTGGAGCTGTCCGAGGACGCCCTGGTGTGGACCCGCAAGAACGTCGAGGGGACCAGGGTCGACCTGCGGCAGGGCAACGCCCTCACGGCCTTCCCCGACCTCGACGGCCAGGTCGACCTCGTCATCACCAACCCGCCGTACATCCCCCTCACCGAGTGGGAGTACGTCGCCCCCGAGGCACGCGACTACGACCCCGGCATGGCCCTGTTCTCCGGCGAGGACGGCCTCGACCTCATCCGCGGCCTGGAGCGCACCGCCCACCGGCTGCTGCGCCCCGGCGGCGTCGTGGTCGTGGAGCACGCCGACACCCAGGGCGGGCAGGTGCCGTGGATCTTCGCCGAGGACCGCGGCTGGACCGACGCCGCCGACCACCCGGACCTGAACAACCGCCCCCGCTTCGCCACGGCCCGCAAGGCACTGCCGTGAGCACCCCGCGGTCCTCGCGGACCGCCCCGTCTTCATCCCCGCAGCACGTGTACGAGGAGGCCAGCTAAAGATGGCACGGCGATACGACACCAACGACGCGACCGACCGTGTGACCGGTCTGCGCGAGGCAGCGTCCGCCGTCCGCCGTGGCGAGCTCGTGGTGCTGCCGACGGACACGGTGTACGGCATCGGCGCGGACGCGTTCTCCGCGGAGGCCGTCGCCGACCTGCTGGACGCCAAGGGCCGGGGCCGCAACATGCCCACGCCCGTCCTCATCGGCTCCCCGAACACGCTGCACGGGCTCGTCACCGACTTCTCCGAGCTGGCCTGGGAGCTGGTCGACGCCTTCTGGCCGGGCGCCCTGACGCTCGTCGCCAAGCACCAGCCGTCCCTGCAGTGGGACCTCGGGGACACCCGTGGCACCGTCGCCGTGCGCATGCCGCTGCACCCGGTCGCCATCGAGCTGCTCACCGAGGTCGGCCCCATGGCCGTCTCCTCCGCCAACCTCACCGGCCACCCGGCGCCGGAGAACTGCGACGCCGCGCAGGAGATGCTCGGCGACTCCGTCTCCGTCTACCTCGACGGCGGCCCGACGCCCGGCAACGTGCCCTCGTCCATCGTCGACGTGACCCGCGAGGTGCCGCTGCTGCTGCGCGCGGGCGCGCTCTCGGCCGATGAGCTGAGGAAGGTCGTACCCGACCTCGAGGTGGCGAATTGACGGCCCCTGAGGGGCGTGGCATAGGCGACGGGGAGAGCGCGGCGGAGATCACGACGACCTTCGTGGGGCTACCGCGCGACAGCTTCCGCATCCTCCACGTCAGCACCGGCAACGTGTGCCGCTCGCCCATCACCGAGCGGCTGACCCGCCATTTCGTGCAGGAGCGGCTGGGGATCCTGGGCGGCGGGCTCATCGTCGAGAGCGCCGGCACCTGGGGCCACGAGGGCGCGCCCATGGAGTCCCACGCGGAGGCCGTCCTCGCCGACTTCGGCGCGGACGCCTCCGGCTTCACCGGACGCGAACTCCTCGACGAGCACGTCATCCGGGCCGACCTGGTGCTGACCGCCACCCGCGACCACCGGGCGCAGGTCATCTCCATGGGCCACTCGGCCGGGCTGCGCACCTTCACGCTGAAGGAGTTCACCCGTCTGGTGAAGGCCATCGATCCGGCCACCCTGCCTCCCCTGGAGGAGGGCGTGGTGTTCCGCGCGCGTGCCCTGGTGCGCGCCGCGGCCGCTCTCCGCGGGTGGCTGCTGGCCCCGGACGCCGAGGCGGACGAGGTCTACGACCCGTACGGGGCGCCCCTGACGTTCTTCCGGTCCATCGGGGACGAGATACACCAGGCGCTCGACCCGGTCGTCACGGCCCTCACCGGCGTTCCCGCACGGACGTAGGCACCGAGCGCCCCGCGGGCCCCGGGCCTACATTGGTCGTACGTCACCACGGCGAACCGTCCAGAAGCACGTAGGAACTCGTCGCCCGGAGCCCACCATGACGGTCATCCCTGCCCTCGAGGCCGACGTCCTGCGCCGGCAGGACCCCGAGCTCGCCGACGTGCTGCTGGCGGAACGGGAGCGGCAGGCGACGACGCTGCAGCTGATCGCCGCCGAGAACTTCACCTCGCCGGCTGTGCTGGCCGCCCTCGGCTCACCGCTCGCCGACAAGTACGCCGAAGGCTACCCGGGGGCACGGCACCACGGCGGGTGCGAGATCGCCGACGTCGCCGAGCGCCTCGCCGTCGACCGGGCCAAGGCGCTGTTCGGCGCCGACCACGCCAACGTCCAGTGCCACTCGGGCACTTCGGCGGTACTGGCCGCCTACGCCGCCCTGCTGCGCCCCGGCGACACCGTCCTCGCCCTCGGCCTGCCGTACGGGGGTCACCTCACGCACGGCTCGCCCGCCAACTTCTCCGGCCGCTGGTTCGACTTCGTCGGCTACGGCGTGGACGCCGAGTCCGGCCTCGTCGACCACGAGCAGGTGCGCACCCTGGCCCGCACGCGCCGGCCGAAGGCGATCGTGTGCGGTTCGATCGCCTACCCCCGCCACTTCGACCACGTCTTCTTCCGCGAGGTCGCCGACGAGGTGGGCGCCTACCTCGTCGCGGACGCCGCCCACCCCATCGGGCTGGTGGCCGGGGGAGCGGCGCCGAACCCCGTGCCGTACGCCGACATCGTGTGCGCGACCACGCACAAGGTGCTGCGCGGCCCGCGCGGGGGCATGATCCTGTGCCGGGCGGAGCTGGCCGAGCGGGTCGACCGGGCGGTGTTCCCCTTCACCCAGGGCGGCGCCCAGATGCACACCGTCGCCGCCAAGGCCGTGGCCTTCGGTGAGGCGGCGACACCGGCGTTCTCCGCGTACGCCCGTCAGGTGGTGGCGAACGCGCGGGTGCTCGCGGCCCGGCTCGCCGCGGAGGGCCTGGCCGTCACCACCGGCGGCACCGACACCCACCTGATCACCGCCGACCCGGCGCCCCTCGGTGTCGACGGGCGCACCGCCCGGGGCCGTCTCGCCGCGGCCGGGATGGTCCTGGACTGCTGTGCGCTGCCGCACGGCGACGCCCGCGGGCTGCGGCTCGGCACGGCCGCGCTCACCACCCAGGGCATGGGCGAGGCGGAGATGGCCCGGATCGCCGGACTGCTCGCGCAGGTGCTGAGGGGGGTGACGGAGACGGCGCGGGCCCGTGAGGAAGTGCGGGAGCTGGCCGGTGGATTTCCGCCGTATCCGGCGTGAGCCGGGGTAGGCGCACCAGGGTGCACAGCTGATCGTGCAACCATCGTCGCTACCCGGAAGTCCCCACTCGTATGCGCGCATCGCTAGGGTGTGAGGCTGAGATGGCCAGCGAGACCTGTGGGGAAGCCCGTGCGTGAATACCTCCTGACGCTCTGCGTGACGGCCGCGGTGACGTATCTGCTGACCGGGCCGGTACGGAAGTTCGCGATCGTCGCCGGAGCGATGCCGGAGATCCGGGCACGTGACGTGCACCGGGAACCCACTCCGCGGCTCGGTGGTATCGCGATGTTCTCCGGCCTGTGCGCGGGCCTGCTGGTCGCCGACCACCTGACCAACCTGGACCAGGTCTTCGAGACGTCCAACGAACCGCGGGCGCTGCTCTCCGGGGCTGCACTGATCTGGCTGATCGGCGTCCTGGACGACAAGTTCGAGATCGACGCCCTGATCAAGCTGGGCGGCCAGATGATCGCCGCGGGCGTGATGGTCATGCAGGGTCTGACGATCCTGTGGCTGCCCGTGCCCGGCGTCGGCTCGGTCGCGCTCACCCAGTGGCAGGGCACGCTGCTCACGGTGGCGCTGGTCGTCATCACCATCAACGCGGTCAACTTCGTCGACGGCCTGGACGGCCTCGCGGCGGGCATGGTCTGCATCGCGGCCACCGCGTTCTTCCTGTACGCGTACCGCATCTGGTACTCGTACGGCGTCGAGGCCGCCGCCCCCGCCACCCTCTTCTCCGCGATCCTGATGGGGATGTGCCTGGGCTTCCTGCCGCACAACATGCACCCCGCGCGGATCTTCATGGGCGACTCGGGCTCGATGCTGATCGGCCTGGTCCTGGCCGCCGGTGCGATCTCCGTCACGGGGCAGGTCGACCCGGACGCGCTGAACCTGTACGTCGGCTCGGAGAAGGAGGCCGTGCACCAGACGGTCCCGGTCTACATCCCGCTGCTGCTGCCGCTGACCATCATCGCGGTGCCGGCCGCCGACCTGATTCTGGCGATCGTGCGCCGCACCTGGCGCGGCCAGTCGCCGTTCGCCGCCGACCGCGGCCATCTGCACCACCGCCTGCTGGAGATCGGCCACTCGCACAGCCGCGCGGTGCTCATCATGTACTTCTGGTCCGCGCTGATCGCCTTCGGCGCCCTGGCCTACTCGGTCAACTCGGCGTCCATGTGGATCGTGCTCGGCGTCGTCTTCCTCAGCGCGATCGGCCTGGTCCTCCTCCTGCTGCCGCGCTTCACGCCGCGCACCCCGCGCTGGATGGAGCGGTTCGTGCCGCCGCGCTACCGGCGCCGCGGCACGGTCGAGGCCCTCGCGCCGGAGGCCTCGACCCCGGCGTCCGCGACCGGCCGGCCCGTCCCCGCCGAGGCCGAGGACCGCACCCCGGTGGCCTCCGGAGTCGCCGGCGTCAACGGAGCGACCGCCATCGGCCCCCGTTCGCGTCTGGCCGACCGGCGCAAGGCGGGGACAAGGTAAGAATCTGACTAGAGCATTGCCAACTCGTGGGGTTGCTATGGGAGTGTGATGGGGGTGCGAAGCGCCCGTTACCAGACATCTCGGCTGGGTTCTCGCTCAGACGGGCGTGTTCACTCTCATGTGTGACAGTACGCACATCCCCAGGTAAAGACTGCATCAAATAGTTTGTGATACGGTTCACGAGAACCCCCGGACAGAGCCGAAGGACCGCAGTGCGACGGTCCGTTGGCGTGAGGACTCCACTCAGCCCGGGACTACGCTCGTCCATGACGACACCCCTGCCCCCTGCGAAAGCGGAGTTGCCGCCATGCCGTCCCATGACGCCCGGAACCTTCTGCAGTGCGCTGTGCCCACAGCCGCTGCCGGTGTGGTCGCGGCCGCCGTCAGTGGCGTGTTGGCCGGAGGCAAGGGAGCCGTCGGCGCCGCCGTGGGCGCACTGCTGGCCATCCTCTTCATGGGGATCGGTCTGTACGTTCTCCAGTGGACGGCGAAAACGCTCCCGCAGTTGTTCCAGGCCATGGGGCTCATGCTCTATGTCGCGCAGCTGCTGCTTCTCCTGATCTTCGTCGCCCTCTTCAAGGACACCTCTCTCTTCAACGCGAAGACGTTCGCCATCGGGCTCGTCGTCGCGACGGTCGTGTGGATGGCCGCGCAGGCCCGTGCGCACATGAAGGCCAAGATCTTCTACGTGGACCCGGACTCCGAGAAGAGCGAGAACGCCGAGAAGACCGGGTCGTCGTCGTGACGAGTAGGGGCGCGATAAGGAGCACGGAGAACTCCTGCTATCGTCCGGTGCCAACTGCGGCATCGCGGGCGCGGGCATCTGAGCTGACGCCTGCTCGAACGCGAGGCTCGATGCCCCTCAGCCGCCCTCACATCCGTAACACCAGTCCGGTGCCGACCCGCGGCTGCGCGCCGCGCCGACACAACGAGGTTGCCGTACCTATGCGTCACACCGAAGGAGCCCGCGGTGAGTGCTGACCAGACCCAGCTCGCCTTCGACTGGAGCTGTCGGATCATGTCCGACAACGGGTGTGGTTTTCCGGCTCCGGGCCTGCACTCGTTCCTCTTCAAGCCGATCGCCACGGTCGGGGGGTACGAGTTCAACAAGGTGATGCTGCTCGCCCTCATCACCACCGTTCTCGTCATCGGCTTCTTCTGGGCGGCCTTCGGCAAGGCGAAGGTGGTGCCCGGCAAGCTGCAGATGGTCGGTGAGGCCGGCTACGACTTCGTCCGTCGCGGCATCGTCTACGAGACCCTCGGCAAGAAGGAGGGCGAGAAGTACGTCCCCCTGATGGTCTCGCTGTTCTTCTTCATCTGGATCATGAACATCTGGTCCGTGATCCCGCTCGCGCAGTTCCCGGTGTCGTCGATCATCGCGTACCCGGCGGTTCTCGCCGCGGTCGTCTACGTGACCTGGGTCTCGCTGACCTTCAAGCGGCACGGCTTCGTCGGGTTCTTCAAGAACGTGACCGGCTACGACAGGTCGCTGGGCCCGGTGCTGCCGCTGGTCATGGTCATCGAGTTCTTCTCGAACCTGCTCGTCCGGCCCTTCACGCACGCGGTGCGACTGTTCGCGAACATGTTCGCCGGCCACCTGATGCTGGTGATGTTCACCGTCGCCTCCTGGTACCTGCTCAACAGCTGGATGATCCCGGCGGCCGGCATCTCCTTCGTCATGACCATGGTCATGATCCTCTTCGAGCTTTTCGTGCAGGCCGTCCAGGCGTACGTCTTCGTGCTCCTCGCCTGCACCTACATCCAGGGCGCTCTGGCCGAGCACCACTGAGCCCCTCCGCCCCCGCAGTTCCCCGATACGTCCGGTGGCCAACCCCCGCCGGTCCGTGAAAGAGAAGGAAGAATCAGCATGGCTGCCACTGAGACCCTCGCCGCTGTCTCCGGTTCGCTCGGCTCCATCGGCTACGGCCTCTCCGCCATCGGCCCCGGCATCGGCGTCGGCATCATCTTCGGTAACGGCACCCAGGCCCTGGCTCGTCAGCCCGAGGCCGCCGGCCTGATCCGTGCCAACCAGATCCTGGGCTTCGCCTTCTGTGAGGCGCTCGCCCTCATCGGCATCGTTATGCCGTTCGTGTTCGGTAAGTAATCACCCGCTTATCGACACGCATCGACGAAAGGCACTGATGTGATCGCCAACCTGGTACAGCTGGCGGCCGAGGAGGAGCAGAACCCGCTGATTCCTCCGGGCCCCGAGCTGCTCGTCGGCACCATCGCCTTCGCCATCGTGTTCTTCTTCTTCTGGAAGAAGCTGCTTCCGAACATCAACAAGGTTCTGGAGGAGCGCCGCGCGGCGATCGAAGGCGGTATCGAAGAGGCCGAGACCATGAAGGTCGAGGCCCAGAGCGTCCTTGAGCAGTACAAGGCACAGCTCGCCGAGGCCCGGCACGAGGCCGCGCGTCTGCGCCAGGAGGCGCAGGAGCAGGGTGCCACCCTCATCGCCGAGATGCGGGCCGAGGGCCAGCGGCAGCGCGAGGAGATCGTCGCCGCGGGTCACGCCCAGATCGAGGCCGACCGCAAGGCCGCCGCATCCGCGCTGCGCCAGGACGTCGGCAAGCTCGCCACCGACCTGGCCGGCAAGCTCGTCGGGGAGTCCCTCGAGGACCACGCCCGGCAGAGCCGCGTGATCGACCGGTTCCTCGACGGGCTCGAGGAGAAGGCCGAGGCCGGCCGATGAACGGAGCGAGCCGCGAGGCCCTGGCAGCCGCACGAGAGCGTCTCGACGCGCTGACGGACTCCACGTCCGTGAACGCGGGCTCGCTCGCCGACGAGCTGGCCGCCGTCACCACGCTGCTCGACCGCGAGGTGTCGCTGCGTCGGGTCCTCACCGACCCGGCGCAGGACGGTCAGGCCAAGGCCGAGCTGGCCCAGCGCCTGCTCGGCACCCAGGTCAGCGGCCCGGCCGCCGACCTGGTGGCCGGCATGGTGCGCTCGCGCTGGTCGCGCTCGCGCGACCTGGTGGATGCGCTGGAGCAACTGGCCGACGCCGCCGACCTCTCGGCCGCCCAGCAGGCCGGCGCGCTCGACGACGTCGAGGACGAGCTGTTCCGGTTCGGGCGGATCGTCTCCGGCAGCACCGAGCTGCGTGCCGCGCTGACGGACCGCAAGGCCACCACCTCGGCCAAGAGCGGGCTGCTGCGCAGCCTCCTCGGCGGCCGGGCCCAGTCGGCCACCGAGCGTCTGGTCACGCGCCTTGTGACCGCGCCGCGGGGACGTAGCCTGGAGACGGGACTCGAGTCCCTGTCCAAGCTCGCCGCCGATCGCCGGAACCGCATGGTGGCCATCGTCACCTCGGCGGTCCCGCTGAGCGACCCGCAGAAGCAGCGCCTGGGTGCCGCCCTCGCGAAGCTCTACGGCCGCCCGATGCACCTCAACCTGGACGTGGACCCCGAGGTCCTCGGCGGGATCCGGGTGCAGGTCGGCGACGAGGTCATCAACGGCTCCCTCGCGGACCGTATCGAGGACGCCGGCCGTCGGCTCGCCGGCTGAGCAGCAACTCAATAGGCAGTACGTACTGACGACGGCCCTGGTTGGGCCGTGCAGAAGAATCCTGGGGGTCGCCCCCAGACCCCCTAAGAAACTTCGGGCCCAACAAGGAGAGCAGGGAACCCAGATGGCGGAGCTCACGATCCGGCCGGAGGAGATCCGGGACGCGCTGGAGAACTTCGTCCAGGCGTACAAGCCGGACGCGGCCTCGCGCGAGGAGGTCGGTACGGTCACCTTTGCCGGCGACGGCATCGCGAAGGTCGAGGGCCTGCCCTCGACCATGGCCAACGAGCTGCTGAAGTTCGAGGACGGCACCCTCGGCCTCGCCCTCAACCTCGAGGAGCGCGAGATCGGTGCCATCGTCCTCGGCGAGTTCAGCGGCGTCGAGGAGGGTCAGCCGGTCTCCCGTACCGGTGAGGTTCTCTCCGTCGCGGTGGGCGAGGGCTACCTCGGCCGCGTGGTGGACCCCCTCGGCAACCCGATCGACGGCCTCGGCGAGATCGAGACCGAAGACCGTCGTGCCCTGGAGCTGCAGGCCCCGGGCGTCATGGTCCGCAAGTCGGTGCACGAGCCGATGGAGACGGGCTACAAGGCCGTCGACGCGATGACGCCGGTCGGCCGCGGCCAGCGTCAGCTGATCATCGGTGACCGCCAGACCGGCAAGACCGCCCTCGCCGTCGACACGATCATCAACCAGCGCGACAACTGGCGCACCGGCGACCCGAACAGGCAGGTCCGCTGCATCTACGTCGCCATCGGCCAGAAGGGCTCCACGATCGCCGGTGTGCGCGGCGCTCTGGAGGAGGCCGGCGCGCTGGAGTACACGACCATCGTCGCCGCCCCGGCGTCCGACCCGGCCGGCTTCAAGTACCTGGCGCCGTACACCGGTTCGGCCATCGGCCAGCACTGGATGTACCAGGGCAAGCACGTCCTGATCATCTTCGACGACCTGTCGAAGCAGGCCGACGCCTACCGCGCCGTGTCGCTGCTGCTGCGCCGCCCGCCGGGCCGTGAGGCCTACCCGGGTGACGTCTTCTACCTGCACTCCCGTCTGCTGGAGCGCTGCGCCAAGCTCTCCGACGAGATGGGCGCCGGCTCGATGACCGGTCTGCCGATCGTCGAGACCAAGGCCAACGACGTCTCTGCGTTCATCCCGACCAACGTCATCTCCATCACCGACGGCCAGTGCTTCCTGGAGTCGGACCTGTTCAACGCCGGTCAGCGCCCCGCGCTGAACGTCGGTATCTCCGTCTCCCGAGTCGGTGGTTCCGCGCAGCACAAGGCGATGAAGCAGGTCTCCGGCCGACTGCGCGTGGACCTCGCCCAGTTCCGTGAGCTGGAGGCGTTCGCCGCCTTCGGGTCCGACCTGGACGCCGCGTCGAAGGCGCAGCTGGAGCGCGGTCAGCGCATGGTCGAGCTGCTGAAGCAGCCGCAGTACCAGCCGATGGCCACCGAGGACCAGGTCGTCTCCGTCTGGGCCGGCACCACCGGCAAGATGGACGACGTCCCCGTCGCCGACATCCGCCGCTTCGAGAAGGAGCTGCTGGACTACCTGCACCGCAAGGAGCAGGGTCTGATGACCTCCATCCGCGAGGGCGGCAAGATGTCCGACGACACCCTGCAGGCCGTCGCCGAGGCCATCGCGGAGTTCAAGAAGCAGTTCGAGACCTCCGACGGCAAGCTGCTCGGCGAGGACGCCCCGGCTGCCGGCAAGTGACGACGGAAGGGACCTGACTCATGGGAGCCCAGCTCCGGGTCTACAAGCGTCGCATCCGATCCGTCTCCGCGACCAAGAAGATCACCAAGGCGATGGAGATGATCGCCGCCTCGCGCGTCGTCAAGGCGCAGCGCAAGGTGGCGGCCTCCACCCCGTACGCGACCGAGCTCACCCGCGCGGTCACGGCGGTCGCCACCGGCTCTAACACCAAGCACCCGCTGACGACGGAGGCGGAGAACCCGACCCGTGCCGCGGTCCTGCTCCTCACGAGCGACCGCGGTCTGGCCGGCGCCTTCAACTCCAACGCCATCAAGGCCGCGGAGAAGCTGACGGCGAAGCTGGAGGCCGAGGGCAAGGAGGTCGTCAACTTCATCGTCGGCCGCCGCGGTGTCGCCCACTACAACTTCCGCGAGCGCAAGGTCGCGGAGTCGTTCACGGGCTTCACCGACGACCCGTCGTACGCGGACGCCAAGAAGGTCGCGGCCCCGCTGATCGAGGCCATCGAGACGGAGACGGCCGCGGGCGGTGTGGACGAGCTCCACATCGTCTACACCGAGTTCGTGTCGATGATGACGCAGACGGCGATCGAGGCCCGGCTGCTGCCGCTCAGCCTCGACGAGGTCGCGGCGGAGGCGAAGCCCAAGGGCGAGATCCTGCCGCTGTTCGACTTCGAGCCGTCGGCGGAGGACGTCCTGGACGCCCTGCTGCCGCGCTACGTGGAGAGCCGTATCTACAACGCGCTGCTCCAGTCGGCCGCCTCCAAGCACGCCGCCACGCGGCGCGCGATGAAGTCGGCCACCGACAACGCCGGCGAGCTCATCGAGACGCTCACCCGGCTTGCCAACCAGGCCCGCCAGGCCGAAATCACCCAGGAAATCAGCGAGATCGTCGGTGGCGCCAGTGCCCTGGCCGACGCGACCGCGGGGAGTGACTGACAAATGACCACCACTGTTGAGCCGACCGCTCCTGCTGGCGTGGCCACTGGCCGCGTCGCGCGGGTCATCGGCCCGGTCGTCGACGTGGAGTTCCCCGTCGACGCGATGCCGGAGATCTACAACGCCCTGCACGTCGAGGTCGCCGACCCGGCGCTCGCGGGCGAGAAGAAGACGCTGACCCTCGAGGTCGCCCAGCACCTGGGCGACGGCCTGGTCCGCGCGATCTCCATGCAGCCCACCGACGGCCTGGTCCGCCAGGCCCCGGTGACCGACACCGGCGCGGGCATCTCCGTCCCGGTCGGCGACTTCACCAAGGGCAAGGTGTTCAACACCCTCGGCGAGGTGCTGAACAGCGACGAGGCCCACACGGGCGAGCGCTGGCCCATCCACCGCAAGGCCCCCGCGTTCGACCAGCTCGAGTCGAAGACCGAGATGTTCGAGACGGGCCTGAAGGTCGTCGACCTGCTCACCCCGTACGTCAAGGGCGGCAAGATCGGTCTGTTCGGTGGTGCCGGTGTCGGCAAGACCGTGCTGATCCAGGAAATGATCATGCGCGTCGCCAACCTCCACGAGGGCGTCTCCGTCTTCGCGGGCGTCGGTGAGCGCACCCGTGAGGGCAACGACCTCATCGCGGAGATGGAGGAGTCCGGCGTTCTGGACAAGACCGCCCTGGTCTTCGGCCAGATGGACGAGCCCCCGGGCACCCGTCTGCGCGTGGCCCTGGCCGGCCTGACGATGGCGGAGTACTTCCGTGACGTCCAGAAGCAGGACGTGCTGTTCTTCATCGACAACATCTTCCGCTTCACCCAGGCCGGTTCCGAGGTGTCGACCCTGCTCGGCCGTATGCCCTCCGCGGTGGGCTACCAGCCGAACCTGGCCGACGAGATGGGCATCCTGCAGGAGCGCATCACCTCGACCCGTGGTCACTCGATCACCTCGATGCAGGCGATCTACGTCCCCGCGGACGACCTGACCGACCCGGCCCCGGCCACCACCTTCGCCCACCTCGACGCGACGACGGTTCTGTCCCGTCCGATCTCCGAGAAGGGCATCTACCCGGCCGTGGACCCGCTGGACTCCACGTCCCGCATCCTCGACCCGCGGTACATCTCGGCGGAGCACTACAACGCCGCGATGCGCGTGAAGAACATCCTGCAGAAGTACAAGGACCTGCAGGACATCATCGCGATCCTCGGTATCGACGAGCTCGGCGAGGAGGACAAGCTCGTCGTCCACCGTGCCCGTCGCGTGGAGCGCTTCCTGTCCCAGAACACCCACGCCGCCAAGCAGTTCACCGGGGTGGACGGTTCGGACGTGCCGTTGGACGAGTCGATCGCCGCGTTCAACGCGATCTGCGACGGCGAGTACGACCACTTCCCGGAGCAGGCGTTCTTCATGTGCGGTGGTCTCGAGGACCTGAAGAAGAACGCGAAGGAGCTGGGCGTCTCCTGAGCCTCGCGCTCGTCATGAGGGGGCGGGCTTCGTCCCGCCCCCTCTGTCACGCCTACTAGACTTGTAACCAACACCCGGCACTCCCGCCGGGTGGTGACCCGAGGAGCCACCTTGGCTGCTGAGCTGCACGTCGCGCTGGTCGCGGCCGACCGTGAGGTCTGGTCCGGCCAGGCCACCCTGGTCGTCGCGCGCACCACGTCCGGCGACATCGGCGTCATGCCCGGTCACCAGCCGCTGCTCGGTGTGCTGGAGTCGGGCCCGGTGACCATCCGCACCAGCGAGGGCGCGACGGTCGTCGCCGCGGTCCACGGCGGGTTCATCTCGTTCGCGGACGACAAGCTGTCGCTGCTGGCGGAAGTCGCCGAGCTGTCGGACGAGATCGACGTCCAGCGCGCGGAGCGGGAGCTGGAGCGCGCGAAGGCGCAGGACGACGCGGAGGCCCAGCGCCGCGCGGACGTCCGTCTGCGGGCTGCGACGGCGGCGCGCTGACCCCGCTCGCCGTGTGATGACGTCACTCAGCCGCGGCTGGGTCCCGGAGCGATCCGGACCCGGCCGCGGCTGAGGCGGATGTGGGTGTTTTTTACGTTCCGTTACCTAGGAGACGAGGAGGTCGGTGCCGATGGTCCTCGCTCTGACTGTGTGCGGAATCGTGGTGGCCCTCGTGGCGGTGGCCCTGTTCGTCTTCGGCCTGCGCCGCCGGCTCATCCAGCGCTCGGGCGGCACCTTCGACGCCAGTCTGCGCTGGGAGGCCCCGGAGCAGGGAGACAGCAACGGCAAGGGCTGGGCGTACGGCGTGGCCCGGTACAACGGCGACCGCGTCGAGTGGTACCGGGTCTTCTCGTACTCGCCGCGCCCGCGCCGCGTCCTGGAGCGGTCCGCGATCGAGGTGGTCGGCCGCCGGGTGCCGGAGGGCGAGGAGGAGCTGGCGCTGCTCTCCGACCATGTGATCCTGGCCTGTCTGCACCGGGGGACGCGTCTGGAGCTCGCGATGAGCGAAGACGCGCTGACCGGTTTCCTCGCGTGGCTCGAGGCAGCCCCACCCGGACAGCGAGTGAACGTGGCGTAGCCACGTTCACTCGCTGGGTGGGGTCCTCCCCCCGACGAAGTCGGGGGGAGCGTCAATGCCGCGTAGCGTTCTGTTTTTTACGACAGGCCGTTGTTGATCGCGGTCACCAGCTCGCCGTTGGCGGTGTCACCGCTGAACTCCCAGAAGAACGCGCCGCCCAGGCCCTGGTTCTTGGCCCAGCTCATCTTGCCCGCGATGGTCGACGGGGTGTCGTACGACCACCAGTTGCTGCCGCAGTGCGCGTACGCGGTGCCGGCGATCGTGCCGGTGACCGGGCAGGAGCCCTTGAGCACCTTGTAGTCCTCGATGCCCGCCTCGTACGTGCCCGGGGCCGCGCCGGTCGCCGAGCCGCCCGGGGCGGACTGGGTGACGCCGGTCCAGCCACGGCCGTAGAAGCCGATGCCGAGCAGGAGCTTGGCGGAGGGGACGCCCTTCGCCTTGAGCTTGGCGATCGCGTCGGCCGAGGTGAAGCCGGCCTTCGGGATGCCGGAGTACGACGTCAGCGGGGAGTGCGGGGCGGTCGGGCCGGTCTTGTCCCAGGCGCCGAAGTAGTCGTACGTCATCACGTTGTACCAGTCGAGGTACTGGGAGGCGCCGCCGTAGTCCGCCGCGTCGATCTTGCCGCCCGCGCTGGCGTCCGCGGTGATGGCCGCGGTGATCAGGTAGTTCTGGCCGAACTCGGCGCGCAGGGCCTGGGAGAGGGTCTTGAACGCCGCCGGGCCCGAGGTGTCGCAGGTCAGACCGCAGGCGTTCGGGTACTCCCAGTCGATGTCGATGCCGTCGAAGACGTCGGCCCAGCGCGGGTCCTCCACGACCGCCTTGCAGGACTTGGCGAAGGCGGCGGCGTTCTGCGCGGCCTGGCCGAAGCCGCCCGAGTAGGTCCAGCCGCCGAAGGAGTACAGCACCTTGATGTGCGGGTACTTGGCCTTCAGCTGGCGCAGCTGGTTGAAGTTGCCGCGCAGCGGCTGGTCCCAGGTGTCCGCGGTGCCGGACACGGACTGGTCGGCGGTGTAGGCCTTGTCGTACGCGGCGTAGGTGTCGTCCACGGTGCACTGGCCGTTCTTGACGTTGCCGAACGCGTAGTTGATGTGGGTGATCTTCGAGGGAGAACCGGACGTCACCAGGTTCTTGACGTGGTAGTTGCGGCCGTAGACGCCCCACTCGGTGAAGTAGCCGAGCTTGACCTTGTCGCCGGTGGGCGGGGGCTCGGTGATGCCGCCGGTGGTGCGGACCCGGACCGAGCCGCTGACCGGGCCGGTCTGGTCGGCGGTGTCGCGGGCCTGGACCGCGTAGGAGTAGTCGGTGCCCTTGGTCAGGCCGGTGTCCGTGTACGAGGTCGTCGCCACGGTGGCGACCTTGGAGCCGTCGCGCAGGACGTCGTAGTTCTTGACGCCCTTGTCGTCGGTGGCGGCCTGCCAGGACAGCTTCACCGAGGTGTCGGTGATGCCGGAGGCCGTCGGAGTGCCGGGGGCGCTCGGGGCGCTGTCGCCGGGCTCGGTGGCGCCGCCGTCGCAACTGCCGCCGTTCAGCTTGCAGTTCGCGGGGGAGCCGGAGCCGGAGCCGTTGAAACCGAAGGTGACGGAGGCGCCCGGGGCGAGGCTGCCGTTCCAGGACTTGTTCTTGGCGGTCCAGTGGGTGCCGGAGGAGGTGACGTCGGCGTCCCAGGAGGACGTGACGGACGTGCCGGAGGGGAAGTCCCACTCGACGGTCCAGGAGCTGAGGGTCGCGGTGCCGGTGTTCTTCACCGTCCACTTGCCCTCGAAGCCGGAGCCCCAGTCCTGGGTCTTGGCGTAGGTCGCGGTGGCGGACGTGGCGGCCTGGGCAGGGCTCGCCAGGCCGACGAGACCGGCGAAGGGGAGCAGGAGGGTCGCGAACCCTGCCGCGGCTCTGTGTCTGAAGCGCATGCTGCGCCTCCTTGATGGAGTTGTGGGGGGCGTGACTGAGCCTCACGCCACTCATGGTGCGGCGAGAATAGAAAGGTCTGGACCAGCGGTCAATAGATCTGGACCACCGTGATCTGTCCGATCCGCGACCGGATCAGATCCCCAACTCCTGTGCCAGCACCGCCGCTTGCACCCGGCTGCGCAGCTCCAGTTTGCCCAGCAGCCTGCTGACATGGGTCTTCACGGTCGCCTCCGCCATGTCGAGCCGCTGCGCGATACCCGCGTTGGACAACCCCTCGCCCAGGCAGGACAGCACCTCGCGTTCCCGGCGGGTCAGCCGTTCCAGCACGGCCGGATCGGCCGACGGCTCCCGCGCGGGCTTCGCGGCGAACTCCGCGATGAGCCGGCGCGTCACCGCCGGGGCGATCAGCCCCTCCCCGCGCGCGACGGTCCGCACCGCCTCCAGCAGATCCCGCGCCTCGGTGTTCTTCAGCAGGAACCCGGACGCGCCCGCGCGCAGCGCCCCGAAGACGTACTCGTCCAGATCGAAGGTGGTCAGCACGAGCACGTCCGCGAGCCCCTCGGCGACGACCCGACGGGTCGCCGACACCCCGTCCAGGCGCGGCATCTGCACGTCCATCAGCACCAGGTCCGGCCGCAGCTCCCGCGCCAGCGCCACCGCCCGCTCTCCGTCGGCCGCCTCGCCGACCACCTCGATGTCGGGCGCACTGCGCAGGATGAGGACGAGGCCCGCCCGGACGGCGGACTGGTCCTCGGCGACCAGGACGCGGATCATGCGGTGTCTCCTTCGACGGGATCGCTGACGGGCAGGGTGGCGCGTACGGTCCAGACCCTGCCGCCGGGGGAGTCCTCGGGACCGGCCTCGAAGCTGCCGTCCAGCAGCGCGGCGCGCTCCCGCATGCCGACGAGACCGGCACCCGATCCGGGGGCGGTGGGTCCCGCGCGGTCGCCGTAGGGGCTGGTCACCCGGACGGCCAGCACACCCTCGTGCAGACCGAGGCGCACGGTGACGCGGCCGGGCACGGCGTGCTTGAGGACGTTGGTCAGGGACTCCTGGACGATCCGGTAGGCGGCGAGCGCCACGGGCGCGGGGACCGCGACCTCGGCGGCGTCGAGGGTGACGGCGAGGCCGTTGGCGCGTGCGCCCTCGACCAGCGCGCCGAGCCCGTCGAGGGTGGGGGCGGCCACCGGCTCGGCGTCGCCGCTGTCGTCCCGCAGGATGCCGATGAGCCGCCGCATCTCCGCGAGCCCCTCCACGCTGTTCTCGCGGATCACTCCCAGCGCCTCCCGGGAGGTCCCCGGGCCGTCGAGGGACAGGGCGGCGGTGGAATGGACGGCGATGGCGGACAGGTGGTTGGCGACCATGTCGTGCAGTTCCCGGGCCATCCGGGCCCGTTCGGCCGTGACGGCCTGGGCGCGGTCCATCTCCGCGAGCAGCGCGGTCTGTTCGGCGCGCAGCCGGGCCGCCTCGGCGGCGTCGCGGTGGGTGCGCACGATCAGTCCGGTGGCGGCGGGCCCGAAGGCCACGACGCCGGTGACCACGCCGATCAGCAGGGCCTCGGGCTCGCGCCACACCGCGAACGGCACCACCGTCCCGGCCACCGACAGCAGCCCGGTGATCCGGGGGATGCGGTGGGCCGAGGCGGGCGAGCCGTACAGGACGGCCGCGTACATCAGGTCGGTGTACATCAGGATCGTGACCAGGTTGCCCTGGGTGAAGACGTCCAGGACGATCGCGGCGGTGCCGGTCAGCAGGGCGGTGCGCGGCGCGGTCCTGCGCAGCAGCTCGCACCCGGCCATGACCAGCAGCGGCAGCAGGACGGGCCAGCGCCCCGGCAGCAGCACGTACACCTCGGTGCGCGGACGGGTGGCCAGACCGAGGGCCCACAGCAGCAGCCCGCCGAGCAGACCCCCCAGGGCGACGTACACGTCGAAGCGTCGTGGGCGGGGGAGTCGTACGGCCATGCCCCCATCCAACACGGCCGCCGCGCCCCTCGCGTGATCCCCGCCTGCATCTTTCGATGTACCGCGGAGTCGTCAGCGGCGACGACGACTTCGGCGGCCCCGCCCGGGAGCCTTGGAGGTGACCGAGAGGAGCGAACCGTGATCGTCGCCTTGATCGCCGTCTGTGAGGCCGGCTTCTGGGTGCTGCTGGCGGCCGGCCTGGGCGCCCGCTACCTGCTGCGCATGCCACGGCTGGGCCTGGCCCTGCTGCTGTGCGAGCCGCTGCTGGAGGTCGTCCTGCTGGTCGCCACCGCGCTGGATCTGAAGCACGGCGCCGAGCCGAACGGGACGCACGGCCTGGCCGCGCTCTACATCGGCTACACCGTCGGGCACGGCCACCGCACGGTGAAGTGGCTGGACGGCCACGCCGCCCACCGCCTCGGCGGCGCCCCGCCACCGCCGGGACCCCCGCGCCACGGCATGGCCCGGGCGCGCCACGAGGGCAGGGTCTGGCTGGGCACCCTGACGGCAGCCGCCGTCGCGACCGTGCTCCTCCAGCTCGCGATCTGGTACGTGGACGACCCGAGCCGCGTCACCTCCCTGGAGAGCTGGCGCTTCACGGCCTGGCGCGTGGCGGGCATCCACGGCCTGATCGCCCTCAGCTACTGGATCTGGCCGCGGAAGCCCTCGCCGGGGGAGACCGGGGCGGCGCGAGGGCAGGAGCAGGTGCGCCGCTGAGGCGGGGTGCCCCGGCCGCGGGTGCGCCGCGGCCGGCCCCGCGGTTCCCCGCGCCCCTGTCAGGGGTGTGTCAGCGTTCCCCGCCCGGCACCCACAGCACGTCCCCGACCTCCTTGTTCGCCGTCCTCGCGAGGATGAACAGGAGGTCGGAGAGGCGGTTGAGGTAGGTGGCGGTGAGGGGGTTCATCAGCTCGCCGTGGGCTTCCAGGGCCGCCCACGTCGAGCGTTCCGCGCGGCGGACCACCGTGCAGGCCTGGTGCAGCAGGGCCGCGCCCGGGGTCCCGCCCGGGAGGATGAAGGAGCGGAGCTTCTCCAGGTCCTCCAGGAAGCGGTCGCAGTCCGCCTCCAGCTTGTCGACGTAGGACTGCTCGACCCTGAGCGGCGGGTACTGCGGGTTCTCCACCACCGGCGTCGACAGGTCCGCGCCCACGTCGAACAGGTCGTTCTGGACGCGGGTGAGGACCTTGACGACCTCCTCGGGCAGCCGGCCCAGCGCGACGGCCGTGCCGATCACCGCGTTCGCCTCGTTGGCGTCGGCGTACGCGGCGATCCGCAGGTCGGTCTTGGCGACCCTGCTCATGTCGCCGAGGGCCGTCGTGCCCTGGTCGCCGGTCCGGGTGTAGATGCGCGTCAGATTGACCATGCGGCCAGCGTAGTTACGCTCCGGCCGTTCGGAACACGCGGGTGTCCACCGTCACGGACACCGCCGTGAATCGGGCGGCCACCAGGACGCCGTTCAGCATGTGCGCCGTCGTGTAGCCGCCGACGTAGGCGTCCCGGACGGCGTCGACCAGGTAGCGAACGGCATCAGGTGGGACAGGGCGTCCAGCCAGGCCGGGCCCAGGCTCATCGGGAGTATCAGCCCCGACAGCAGCATGGACGGCATGGTCAGCGCGTTGATCGTGGGGCCGAAGCCCTGCGGGGTGTCCGGTTTCATGGCCAGTGCGTAGGAGAGGAGGCCGGCGACAGCGTGAGCAGGGCGACGAAGGCGAAGCTGATGAGGATGCCGCCCAGGGGCGCCCGCAGGCCCATCGCCACCGCCGCCAGCACCAGCAGCACGGCCTGGAAGACGAAGACCGTGGCGTCCCGCAGCACCCGGCCGAGCAGCAGGGCCGGCCGGCTCACGGGTGTGACCCGCGTGCGCTCGATCACGCCGTGGCCCTTCTCGATGATGACCGAGAAGCCGGCGAACGACGCCCCGAACAGCCCCAGTTGGCACAGCAGCCCGGGGAGGAGGACCTGCCAGGAGCTGCCCTGCCCGCCGAGCGGCAGATCCGTCAGCAGCGGTCCGAAGAACAGCAGGTTCAGCAGCGGCATCAGCACCCCGAAGAGCAGCGCGAAGCGCGAGCGGAGGGACTGCCGGAGGTAGCGGCCGTAGACGAGGGCCGTGTCGTGCATCAGCATCCGAGGAGTCCCAAACGGCGAGGGGGTGGTGTCGGCCGGCGTGGTGCCGCGGCCGGTGAGGGCGAGGAACGCGTCCTGGAGCGAGGCGTCGAGCGAGCCGCCGTAGCGCAGCTTCAGCGCGCTCGGGGTGCCCTCGGCGGCGACGACGCCCCGGTCCACGACGACCAGCCGGTCGGCGAGGGCGTCGGCCTCGTCCAGGTAGTGCGTGGTGAGGAAGACCGTCGTGCCGTGCTCGTCGCGCAGCCGGCGCACCAGGTCCCACAGGGCGGCGCGGCTGCCCGGGTCGAGGCCGGTCGTCGGCTCGTCCAGGAACAGCACCTTCGGCCGGTGGGTGAGCGCCATCGCGATGTCCAGCCGCCGCCGCTGCCCGCCGGAGAGCGCGGCGCACGGGCGGTCGAGCAGCTCGGTCAGCCCGAGGTCGTGGGCGAGCTCCCCGGCGCGCTCGACGGCCCGGGCCCTGGTCAGGCGGTACAGGCGCCCCTGGGTGACGAGCTCCTCCCGCACGGAGATCTGCGGATCGACCCCGCCGGCCTGTGCCACGTAGCCGCAGGCCCGCCGCACCCCGGCCGGGTCGGTCGCCAGGTCGCATCCGGCGACGGTGGCGGTGCCCCCGGTCGGCTCCAGCAGGGTCGTCAGCATCCGCAGGGTGGTCGTCTTGCCGGCTCCGTTCGGGCCGAGGAAGCCGAGGATCTCGCCCTCGCGGACGGTCAGGTCGATGCCGCGCACGGCCTCCACGAGGCCGCTTCCGGTCCGGAAGGCACGGGCCGGTCCGGCCGTGCTGATGATTGCCATGCCCCCAGAAAAGAAGAGTCTCTTAAAGTTTGAAATGACTCCAAGTTTCATGGGGCGCCAGGGAAGCGAGTGCCGCATCAGGCAACGTTCGCCCTGTCGACCACAGTGTGTGGCTGCCGATGGTCAGCGTGACGGTTTCGCCGGATGACGCAGCGACGGATCATGGTGCCCTGCTGCCTGTGGCCGGTACGGAAGTGCCCTCGAGGGCAAAGCAGCGCAGGGCGGTGAACTGCGCCTCCACACTGTGGCGCTGTTGGTCGTGCTGGTGTTCACGCCGGTGGCCGGGGGGAGCGGTCGGCCGCAGCGGCTGATGACTCAGGTGGTCCGCAGCGTGGCGGTGGCGATCTCCAGGAAGTCGCGCAGCGGCTTCTCGCGTCGGTCCGCGAGAACGGCCAGGCAGGTCTCGATCCCTGGGGCATCCGTGACGGGGAGGTGGACGAGGTCGGGGCGGGAGTATGACCGCGCGACGCTCAGCGGGATGAGCGCGATGCCCTGCCCGGAGGCGATGAGCTCGAACTTTTCCTCGAGCGAGGACGTGCGCCGCGTCGGTGCGTCAAGCATCCGCTCCTCCTCGAGGTCCGCAGCCATGAGCTCCTGACGGCACGCCATCGGGTGCGCCGTGGACATGCAGGCAACCCTGGGCTCGTGACCGATGGGGACGGTACGCAACCCCGAGTCGTCGAAGGGCCGCCGCAGATACCCGACCTGGGCCCGGCCGTCCCGGAGCGGGGCGTCCTGCTCCCACCAGCGCGTCGGGAGGACGTCGGTCTCGACGTCCGGGTAGCGCGAGGTGAACGCCCGGATCGCATCCGACACATGCAGCCCGGGAGAGAAGGCGACAACCAGCCGCAGGACGCCCCGTTCGGCGTTGTGCACGCGGCGCACTGCCGCGTCGACAGTCGCGAGAATCCCCTGCGCCTCCTCGTAGAGCTGCTTCCCGGCGGCGGTCAGCTCCATGCTGCGGGTGGTCCGCACGAACAGGGCGGACTGCAACTCGTGCTCGAAAGCCCTGATCTGCCGGCTGAGAACCGGCTGGGTGATGTAGAGCTGTTCCGCGGCCCGGCCGAAGTGCCGATGCTCGGCCACCGCGACGAAGTAGCGGAGCTTGCGCAGATCGAGATCCATGCCTTCAAGGTATCAATTGCCGGAGAGGGTATTGGACGCCGCGGATGGCCTGCCCCGAGACTCGAAGCATGATCGTCATCACCGCCCCTACCGGCCAGATCGGCAGCCGGCTCCTGGACATCCTGCTCGACGAGGCCCCCGCTCGCGGCGAAGAACTGCGCGTCATCGTGCGCGATCCCGCAAAGCTCCCCCACGCGGTCCGCGCCCGCGTCGACGTCGTTACCGGGTCGCACGGCGACGCCGAGGTCGTCGACCGGGCGTTCGCCGGCGCGGACGCCGTCTTCTGGCTGGTCCCGCCGGCCGCCCGGCTGACACCGAGCCTGGACGCCGCGTACTCCGGGTTCACGCGCGCAGCCGCCACGGCGTTCACCGCCCACGGAGTCGGACACGTCGTCGGCGTCTCGGCGCTCGGCCGCGGCACTCCCGTCGCAGGCCGCGCCGGGCACGTGACGGCGTCGCTGGCCATGGACGACCTCATCGCGCGTACGGGCGTGGCCTACCGGGCGCTCGCAAACCCGACGTTCATGGACAACCTGCTGCGACAGGTGGCTTCGATCCGCGACGACGGCGTGTTCACCGACACCGTCGCCGCTGACCGCAAAGCACCGACGGCCGCCACCCGGGACATCGCCAGGGCTGCCGCCAGCCTGCTGCTCGACCGCTCGTGGACGGGCACGGGCGAGGTCCCCGTGCTGGGTCCCGAGGACCTTTCGGCCAACGACATGGCGCGCATCATGTCCGACGTGCTCGGCCGCCCGGTCCGCTACGAGCGGCAGTCGCTCGACGACTTCCGCGCCGCACTCGCCGGACACGGCGTCGGGGATGCGCTCGCGCAGGGCTACGTCGACATGATGCGCTCCAAGGACGACGGCCTCGACGACGGCGTGCAGCGCACCATTCGGACCGCGAGCCCGACGACCTTCCGCGAGTGGTGTGAGGAGGTCCTCAAGCCGGTGGTCCAGGCATGAACACCAAGACCGCTCTCATCGTCGGAGCACCCCGCACTCTCGTACGCGGCCTCGCCGCCGAGTACGCGCACCGCGGCTTGGACGGCATCGGGATCGCCCGGGGAAATCGGCGCACCAGCCTCCAACTCAACGACCTGCTGCACACCCGCTCACCTCGCCTGCCGCTTCCGCGGCCTCGTCACACAAGGCCGCAATCCGGACGCTCCGATTCCACGACCTCCGACACTCGCCTGCGACGCTGCTCCTTGAGAAGGGCGTCGAACTCGTCGTGACCAAGAAACTCCTCCGCCACGCCCGCATCGGCGTCACGGCCACCGTCTACGCCCACGTCCGACGCCGCCTCCAACCAGACGCCGTCGACGCCCTCATCACCGCGCTGGGTGTTCCGTCTCGGGAGGTTGTGGACGGGTGAGCCAGATCTCGGCTGAGGGATCTTGAACAGGTGAGGGCCTTCCGGTTCGGTGTGGATTGCGACGTCTACACCAACAGAAAGGCCCTCGTGTCCCACCGTAATGCACCCCTGACAGAGACCGGCCGTCTGCGCCTGGCCCGCTGCGTCGTGGACGACAACTGGCCCCTGCGGCGGGCCGCGGAACGCTTCCAGGTCTCCGTGAGCACCGCCAAGCGATGGGCCGACCGCTGCCGCCTCTTCGGCGAGGCAGGCATGGCCGACCGCTCCAGCCGGCCGCACGCCAGCCCACGGCGCACCCCGACCCGCACCGAGCGCCGCCTCATCAAGGTCCGGCTCCTGCGCCGCTGAGGACCGGCCCGCATCGCGCACCTGCTACGGCTGGTGCTCTCCACCGTGTACCGGGTCCTGACCCGATACGGACATTCGGCGCACCGGTCGCGCAGGCCAGGATGATCCGCACCGCAGAGCCCACGCCTGCCGAGTGAGTCGGCGCCGGCACCCATCCCTCCAGCGCAGCCCGCTCCGCATCCGACAGGTTCAACTCGGCCTTCGGCCGCTCGGCACGCGCCACCAGGCAACCCTGCACATCTGAACAGAATTCCTGACTCAGAAAACCAGTGCCGCATCAGGCAACGTTCACCCTGTTGTCGATCGGCGGTGCCAGCGCGCGGTGAGTAGCGCGGTTACTCGGCGTCGCGCTGGTGCTCGGCTCAGACGTAGCTCTCCGGCAGCAGGTCGGTGATGAGGGCGGTTCGGATGCGGTCGCCTCGGCCGACGATGACCTTGAGGGCCGGGAAGCAGTCGAGGAGGACCTGGCGACACCGGCCGCATGGGGGAACGACCCCTTGGTCGCGGTCGCCCACCGCGACGATCGTGTTCAGCTCGTCTCGGACCCCGGTCCGTGCTGGTGAAGGTGACCTCGGCGATCTTCGTCACCGGCATGCCCTGCGCGGACGGCAGGATCATCTGGGCCCGCCGCCAGATCACCACCGACCCGGTGCCCCGGCGGATGATCCGCAGCAGCCGTCTGCCCTCGCCATCGTCGATCTCGCGTACACGTACTCGTTCCGCCACCCGGACGGGGGGACGGACACGGGCCGCCCGGCACCGGCACCGAGGTGGCGCGTCACATCACAACAGGGCGAACGTTGCCTGATGCGGCACCAGGATCCGGACATGGCTGAAGGGCCCAGGGAACGGAAGAAGCGCGAGACCAGGCAGCGCATCTCGGACATCGCGACCGGACTGTTCCTGGAGCACGGGTTCGTGGCGGTGACGATCGCGGACGTGGCGGAGGCGGCCGACGTCTCCGTGAACACCGTCTACAACTACTTCCCCGCCAAGGAGGACCTCTTCCTCGACCGCAGCCAGGGCGTCGTGGACCGTCTCGCGTGCTGGGTGCGCGGCCGCGGCACCGGCGAGTCCGCCGCCGTCCTGCGCGAACTGCGCGACGAGGTGGAGGCCGTCTCGCCCCGGGTCGGCCTCTTCGAGGGCTACGACCGGTTCATGAAGGTCATCCACGACGCGCCGCCCCTGCGCTCCCGGCTGTGGGCGATCCAGCAGGAGGTCCAGGACAACCTGGAGGCGGCCCTGCGCGAGGAGACCGGCGCCGCGGACGACGACCCGATGCCCGCCCTGATCGCCGGTCAGCTCAACTGGCTGCACCAGACCGTGATGAGCACCGTCGGCCGCGCGATGGTCGCCGGGAGGAACCGGGAGGAAGTGTCCCGGGAGACGCTCGTCCTGCTGGACGAGATGGAGGGGCTGTTGAGCGAGAAGGTGCTCAACTACGCCGTACGGGGATCCGCGTGACGCGTGTCTCATCTCGTGAGACGTGAAACGCGTTACTAAGCGCTCGCACACGCTCGCACGACCGCTAGTCTCCGCCCGAGAGACAGGTTTGAACAGCGCGTCAGGGGAGTCGCACAGTGGCACGGAAGCTCGCCGTCATCGGAGCCGGCCTCATGGGATCCGGCATCGCCCAGGTCTCCGCACAGGCGGGCTGGGACGTCGTCCTGCGCGACGTCACCGACGAGGCACTGAAGCGGGGCACCGACGGCATCGAGGCGTCGTACGGCAAGTTCGTCGCCAAGGGCAAGATGGAGGCGCACGACGCCGACGCCGCCCTGGCCCGCATCACCGCGACCACGGACCTGGACGCCGCGGCCGACGCGGACGTCGTCGTCGAGGCCGTCTTCGAGAAGCTCGAGGTCAAGCACGAGATCTTCCGCGCGCTCGACAGGATCGTGAAGGACGAGGCGATCCTCGCCTCCAACACCTCCGCCATCCCGATCACCAAGATCGCGGCGGCGACCGGGCGCCCCGAACGGGTCGTCGGCACGCACTTCTTCTCGCCGGTGCCGATGATGCAGCTGTGCGAACTCGTCCGCGGCTACAAGACCAGCGACGAAACCCTCGCCACGGCAAGGGAGTTCGCCGAGTCGGTCGGCAAGACCTGCATCGTCGTCAACCGCGACGTGGCTGGCTTCGTGACGACCCGTCTCATCTGCGCCCTCGTCGTCGAGGCCGCGAAGCTGCACGAGTCGGGCGTGGCGAGCGCCGAGGACATCGACCTCGCCTGCAAGCTCGGTTTCGGCCACGCGATGGGCCCGCTGGCGACGGCGGACCTGACCGGCGTCGACATCCTGCTGCACGCCACGAGCAACATCTACACCGAGTCCCAGGACGAGAAGTTCGCGGCCCCCGAGTCGATGCGCCGGATGGTTGACGCCGGTGACATCGGCCGCAAGAGCGGGCAGGGCTTCTACAAGCACTGAAACCGCACATGACCCGGGGCCATCACACCCCCGGGTGAATTCGGTATCGGTTCGCTGACAGGATGCAACCTCTGCGGCCTCCACGCAGTCAGAGGTTGCATCACCCTTATCGACACGCGGAGCACGATTCGCACGCACGGGGAGCGCATATGCACATCAGGGGCGACCACGCCGAGCTGGTCGTCGGGGGCCGCCTCGACGTCCGCAGCGCGGCGGACGCCCGTACGGTCCTGCACTCGGCCGTCGACGGCGGCGCCGGAGACCTGGTGCTCGACTTGTCCGAACTCGACTCCTGGGACGCCACCGGACTGGGCGTGATCATGGGAGCCCACCGGCGGGCCGGCCGCTGCGGCCGCCGCCTGGTGCTGCGCGGCGTCCCGCCGCAGATGCAGCGCCTGCTGGTGGCCACCCGCCTGCACCGGATCCTGGCGATCGAGGGCGGCATCGGGGTGGAGACCCTGCCCCGGGTGTGACGCCCTCTGCGGGTATGGACCGGGCCACCGGGGAGACCCGGACGGACGCCACCGAACCGTGCGGCGCGCACAATCCTCGCGAGACCGTGACGTTACGGACGGAGCGGTACCCCGGACTGTCGTGGATACTGTGCGAGGGTTTAGGGTTCGGCTGCCCGCTGCCTTGTCACCCTTACAGCGGGCCCGGACCAGAAGCGACAGCGCGGTGTGCAGCAAGGCCGGGAGGGGCTTGTCCAGGCACACACACGCTTTTGGGGGGCTTGACCTATGGACCCGAACAACCGGGGACCCGAGGAGTACGGCCATGACGGTGGCGGCCACACGCCGCGCCCGCGCCCTCCCAGGGAATCCCCCGCACCCGACTTCAGCCAGCACCTGCCCGCGCTCGCCCGCACGGTCCAGCTGGTCTCCGGCGACTTCCTGCTCACCGTCAACCCCGTCGACGGCAGCGAGATAGAGGTCTGCCCGCCCACCGAGCGCCCCGCCGCACCGGTGAAGCGCACCGCCGCCGAGCGCGCCGAGGCGGAGCGCGCGGCCCGGCCGCCCGTCCCGCCCGGCCCGGCGCAGCCCGCCCTGCCGCTGCTGGCCCGCCAGGACGAACGCGAGCAGCTCGTGCGCCTGCTCGCCCGCGGCCGTTCCGTGCGCCTCACCGGCCCGGCCGGCTCCGGACGCACCCGCCTCCTCGACCTCGTCGCCGAGGACTGCGCCGACCTCGCCCCCGACGGCGTCGTCCGCCTGAACGGCTTCGGCCGCACCGCCGAAGACCTGCTGCACGACCTGTTCCACGCGGTGTTCAGCGCCTCCCTGCACCGCCCGGGACGGGACGAACTGCTCACCCACCTCCGCGAGATCGGCGCCGTCGTCGTCCTGGACGACCTCGCGTTCGGCGGCGGCGCCCTGGACGAGCTGCTGGAGGCCACCCCCGAGTGCGCCTTCCTGCTGAGCGCCACCCCGGAGGTGCCGGCCCCCTCCGCCGCGTCCGGCGTCGAGGAGGTCCCGCTCGCCGGTCTGGAGCGGGCGGACGGCCTCGACCTGCTGGAGCACGCGGTCGGGCGCTCCCTCACCGAGGAGGAGTCCAACTGGGCGGGCGACCTCTGGTTCGAGTCCGAGGGCCTGCCGCTGCGCTTCGTCCAGGCCGGTGCCCTGCTGCGCCAGCACGACCGGCTGCGCGCCGGGACCGGCGCCGTCGACGAGTTCGGCGTCTTCGAGGACGCGCCCCCGGCCGACGCCCCCGGCGCGCACGACCTCGGCGACGGCGTACCGCTGCCCTCGCTCGCCGAGGCCGCCGCGCCCGCGCCGCTGCTCGCCGCGCGGCTGAGCGCCTCCGCGCGCGCCACCCTGCGGTTCGCCGTCGCCCTCGGCGGCGAGGTGCCGCACCAGGCGCACCTGCCGGCCCTGGTCGGCGACACCCACGCGGACGCCGCGCTCGGCGAACTGGCCGCCTGCGCACTGGTCTGCCCGGTCGGCTCCCGCTACCGGCTCGCCGCGGGCGTGCCCGCCCAGCTGGAGGCCGCCGGCTACGCCGACGAGGCCGAGGCCGCCGCCCGCAGCGCCGCCCAGCACTACTCCTGGTGGGCCGGGCACCCCTCGGTCACCCCGGAGCGCGTGTGCGCGGAGGCCGACGCGATCCTGGCGGTCCTGTCCGTCCTCGGACCGGCGTCCCGGCCGCCCGCCGAGGGCGAGGAGAGCGCGGGCGTGTACCTGGCCCGCACCGCCGCCCCCGCGTTCGCCGCCGGGCTGCACTGGAGCGCCTGGGACCGGGCCCTGCGCGGCGGCGCCGAGGCCGCCCGGCTCGCCGGAGACGTCGCCGAGGAGTCCTACTTCCACCACGAGCTCGGCGTCCTCGCCCTGTGCGGCGGCCGGCTCGACCGGGCGCGCGCCGAGCTGGAGGCCGCCATCGGCATGCGCGGCGCCCTCTCCGACAAGCGGGGCACCGTCGCCGGACGCCGGGCCCTCGCCCTGGTCGCCGACCGCTCGGGCACGCCCCTCGGGATCGGGCCGGCCGCGCACGAGGAAGTGCCCGACGCCCGCGGCGAGCAGTCGCCGTCCCCGGCCGGCGGTGTCCCGGCGGCCTTCCCGGCGCTCCAGCCGCCCTCGTCGCCGGCACTGGTCACCCACCGCAGCACGCCCCCGCCCTCGGCCAAGGCCGGCGGCGGTCTGAAGGGCATGGCGCGGCGCAACCTCGTCGCCTCGGGTGCCGGCGCGCTGCTCGTCGCCGTGCTCGGCACCGTCGTGACGCTCGGCGCCACCTCCGACAACGAGCCCGCCACGCCGTCGGACCGGGTCGGCGTCAACCCGTCGGCCAGCCAGGGCGTCGACGACGGCAGCCTGGGCGCCGACCAGCCGGCCGAGGACGGCAACGGCGGGGCGGGCGGAGTGACGAGCCGCCCCACCGATCCGGGCCCCGACGGCAGGCCGGGCACGTCGGACGACCCGACGCCGACGGACGGCCCGAGCGGTTCCCAGGCCCCGAGCGACTCGGCGTCCCCGTCCAGGCCGTCGTCCCCGAAGCCGACGTCGCCGAAGCCGCCGGCCTCGACCAAGCCGCCGACGTCGACCAAGCCGACGACGAAGCCGCCGACGTCGTCCACTCCGGCTCCGACGCCGACGGACAGCTCGGAGCCCTCGACGCCGACGTCGACGCCGACGACCACCAGCCCGTCCACCTCGGACTCGGCCAGCGGCCCGGCGCCGAGCACTCCCGCGAACACCACGGCGAGCGCGTCGCAGGGCGGCACGGAGCAGGTGATCTAGTGCCGTCTCCCGCCGCCGCGGCGACGCGGCGGCGGGAAGCGGGACGACGGGGTCAGAACAGGCGCAGCTTGTCGTCCTCGATGCCGCGCAGGGCGTCGTAGTCGAGGACCTGGCAGCCGATGCCGCGGTCGGTCGCGAGGACGCGGGCCTGGGGCTTGATCTCCTGGGCCGCGAACACGCCGCGCACCGGGGCGAGACGGGGATCGCGGTTGAGCAGCTCCAGATAGCGCGTCAGCTGCTCCACGCCGTCGATCTCGCCGCGCCGCTTGATCTCCACGGCGACGGTCCCGCCTGCGGCGTCCCGGCACAGGATGTCCACCGGCCCGATGGCCGTCGGGTACTCGCGGCGGATGAGCGTGTAGCCCTCGCCGAGGGTCTCGATGCGATCGGCGAGCAGCTCCTGGAGGTGCGCTTCCACGCCGTCCTTGATCAGGCCGGGATCCACGCCCAGTTCGTGCGAGGAATCGTGGAGGACTTCCTCCATCGTGATGATGAGCTTCTCACCCGCCTTGTTGACGACGGTCCAGACGCCGTCGTCCTCGCCGGTGCCCTCCTTCAGCGTGCAGGGCGGCGACATCCAGTTCAGGGGCTTGTAGGCCCGGTCGTCGGCGTGGATCGAGACGCTGCCGTCCGCCTTCACCAGGATCAGGCGCGGGGCCGAGGGAAGGTGGGCGGTGAGCCGCCCGGCGTAGTCCACGGAGCAGCGGGCAATGACGAGACGCATGGTCGGCAACGCTACTCGACGGGAGCCTGCCGACGCGATTCGCCCTGGAAACCACGTGTTCGTTGATGGCCGATTGTGTGCAGGGTGTGCTCGTCGGGTGCGTCTCATCTGCCCATTCTCCTGGTGCCGTCACCGTCGGTTGCTTACCGTAGGAACGGGAGGTCGCGGCTTGTGTACGCAGCGTGTTGGGCACCGCGCACTCCCCCATCCGTCCGGCAACCCCTGCTCCAGCGGGGGTGCGAGAGGAGAACTCATGTCGCTCGACGTCTCACCGGCCCTACTCGAACAGGCCGAGCGAGGCGAGGTCGACGAAGCGGAATTCGTCGACTGCGTCCGGACCTCCCTGCCCTACGCGTGGGAGATGATCAGCTCCCTGGTGGCCCAGCTGAAGGTGGACGGCGGTGCGTTCGCCGACAACCAGACGCCTCCGCCGGACGAGCGGGCACGCGGTCAGCTGCTGCGTGCGCTTGCGAGTGACGCGATACGTGGTGCGCTGCAACGGCACTTCGGTGTGCGGCTGGCCTTCCAGAACTGCCACCGGGTGGCCGTGTTCCCGCTTGACTCCTCGGTCGACGAGACGCTGGTCCGCTTCACCTCGGTCCGCAGCCAGGTGCTGAACCAGTCCCCCGGGTTCCGGGACTGCTGACGCACCGCCGCTTGCTTGCCGCTCCGTACGCGGGAGGTGCGGTTCTGCACCGGAGCGGCAAGCCTCACCGCAGGTGGGGCAGCACCTCGGCACCGAGCCGGCGCACGTTGTCCTCGGTCGCCGCCACGTCCCCGGAGCCCTCGACGAGCAGGGCGAAGCGGGAGATGCCCGTCCGCTCGCTGGTCGCCGCCAGCCGGTCGGCGCACAGCCGTGGGGTGCCCACCGGGTGCAGCCCGCAGAGCAGTTCGGTGTACGCCAGCGGGTCGCGCATCCGGCGCGTGCGCCCGTCGACCGTGACGTGCGCCTCCAGGCCCTGCTTCAGCCAGCCCGGCATCGCCTTCATCAGCGTCTCGGCCGCGTCGACCCGCCGGTCCGCGATCTGGCAGACGCCGGCCGACACGTGCGAGGCGCGCAGGACCTCCTCCGCGGGCCGCCCGCAGGCGCGCGCGTGCTTCCGCCACAGCGCCACCATCTCGGCCTTCTCCTCGTCCCCCACGTGCATCCCGAGGAGCATCGACAGCCCGCGCTCGGCCGCCAGCCGCACACTCGACGGCGAGGTGCAGGCCACGACCAGCTCCGGCCCGGCTGCCTCGTCCAGCGCCTCCGACGGACGTGGCACGACCGGCACTTCGCGGAACCGGAAACGCTCCCCGTCGGCCGCCACGGACGGATCGCGCAGCCAGCGCACCAGGAGGTCCAGGGACTCCGGGAAGCCCTTCTCGTAGGCCTCCAGGCCCGCGCCGAACACCTCCAGGTCGACCCACGGGCCGCCGCGGCCGACGCCGAGCGTGAAACGGCCGCCGCTCGTGTGGTGCAGCAGCGCGGCCTGTTCGCCGAGGGCCACCGGGTGGACGGTGGGCAGCACACTGACGGCCGTGCCGACCCTGATGCGGCGGGTGCGGCCCAGCAGCAGCGCGGCCAGGGTGACGGCCGACGGGCACGTGCCGTACGGTACGAAGTGGTGCTCGGCCAGCCAGACCGTGTCCAGGCCGGCCTCCTCGGCCACCTCGGCCGAACGGACCGCGCGGTGCAGTGCCTCCCCCTCACCCTGACCGGGGAACCGGGCGGCCAACACGAAACTTCCAACGCGCATTGCTTTCCTGCTTCCTTGGCTCCGACACGGAGCTCCCCGCACCGCATAACCGTCTGACACGTGCCGAGGACACGGCCGAGCGGCGTATTCTGCGGATTGTCTGCAGAATGAGTGCTCTGCGGGGAGACCGGTAGGGAGCCCGGGGCAGGGGCCCCGTCGCCGGACCCGGGCGGAAGGCCCGCCCCGCCCGGTGCGGGACTTGTGGCGATTGGTGCCGTACGCGTACCTGTGCCGGCGCCGCGTAGGCTGGATGCGGCCCGCTTCCTGTAGAGCCCCGAGAGGTGTCCCGTGTCCCCGCGTCGCAACCGACCCAAGGGCGCCGGTTCTTCCGGCCGGAGCGCCGAGGACGACCGTCCCGGCCGCTACGGCGGCTGGCAGTCGTCGGAGAACTGGCAGGGCGAGAACTGGAGCGTGCGGCACGTGGCCGGCGCGAGCGCGCAGGGCAAGGTGTACCGCTGCCCGGGCTGCGACCAGATGATCCCCGACGGGGTGCCGCACGTGGTGGCCTGGGGCGAGCACACGGGCGTCGACGACCGCCGGCACTGGCACAAGGCCTGCTGGAACGCGCGGGACCGCCGCACCCCCGGGGTGCGGCGGTCCCGTAACGCGCCCAGGTTCTGAGGGACTTCAGACGTCCCGCTTCTCCAGCAGCACGAAGGCGGCGCCGAACACGGCGGCCGTCGCGCCGAGCATGATCCACAGCGGGTCCCAGCCGCTCGGACCGGAGTCGCTGAGGGACGCGGCGTAGAAGACGCTGAGCTGGCTCGGGATCGAGTACTCGAACAGGGCGTCGCGCACGGCCCGGAGCGACTCCGAGAACATGAAGAGCGCGATCACGAGGGGCGCGAGCACGGCACCGATCATGATGGTGATGGCGCCCGCCGAGTGCCGGATGATCGAGCCGACGGCCAGCGAGAACAGGCCCAGCAGGGCGACGTACAGCGAGACCCCGACGGTGGCCTTCAGCCACTCCGCGCCGGTGGGGGACGTGACGCCGTCCCCCTCCAGGATCGCCATGTGCATGAAGGCGACGAGGGCGACGGACACCAGCGTCACCACGAACGCGACCAGGAAGAACACCACGCCCTTGGCCGCCAGCACCCGGCTGCGGCTCGGGCATCCGACCATCGTGGTGCGGATCATGCCCGTGCCGTACTCCGACGCCGTGGTCAGCACGCCCAGCGTGATGACGCACATGCTGCCGAGCAGCACGCCGAAGAACCCGAGCCCGAGCGGGCTCTCGCCGTCCATGGCCTGGTCGGAGTTCGCCACCACCACGCCGGTGAGCGCGCCGAGGCCGACGACGAGCAGGACGAACACGCCGAGCGTCCACATCGTCGACCGCACCGACCGGATCTTCGTCCACTCGGAGGCGACGGCGTGCCCGAGGTGCGTCCGCACGACCGGGATGGGCGAGGTGTAGCCCGGGTACGGCGAGCCGGAGGCGGCAGACGCGGTACCGGCGGCCGGCTGCCAGGCGGGCGCGGCCTGCGGCATCTGGGAGTGGGGGCTGCTCATCGGGCGTCCTCGGGCTTGGTCAGGTCGGGGGTGGGGGCGGAGGCCGCGGCGGGGGCACCGGCGGGCGCGGCGGGAGCCCCGGGCGGCTGCGCGGCAGCCTGCGGTGCGGCCGGGGCCGGGGGTGCGGGCCGTGCCGCCGGCCGGGCGGGAGCGCCGTCCGCCGCCTGCGGCGCCTCGGGCGCGGGCTGCCCCGAGGGGGCCGCCTGTCCGAACGCCGCCGGGGCCGGGGGCGCCGGCTGGGCGTACGGGTTGGCCGCGCCCGGCCCGAAGGTGCCCGGAGCGGCTCCGGGGGCGCCGTACGGGCCCGGAGCCTGCACCGGTGCGCCCTGGGGCGGCGGCGGGGCGTACCAGCCGGGCTGGCCCTGGCCCGGAACCGGCATCGGGGGCTGGGCGCCGGGCGGCAGCGGCTGCTGGAGGCCTTCCTTCTCGTCGAGGGTCGAGCGGTAGTCGACGGCGCTCTGCGTCATCCGCATGTACGCCTCCTCCAGCGAGGCCTGATGCGGCGACAGCTCCCACAGCCGGACGTCGCTGAGGTGCGCGAGGTCGCTGATGCGGGGGAGCGGCAGCCCGGTCACGCGCAGCGCCCCGTTCTGCTCGGGCAGCACGTGCCCGCCGGCCTCGGTGAGCGCCGACGACAGTTTCTCGCGCTGCTGCGGCTCGGTGTCCGGCGTCCGGACCCGGGCGAAGTCCGCGGAGTTCGCGGAGATGAAGTCCGTGACGCTCATGTCGGCGAGCAGCTGCCCGCGCCCGATGACGATGAGGTGGTCGGCCGTCAGCGCCATCTCGCTCATCAGGTGGGAGGAGACGAAGACCGTACGGCCCTCCGCCGCGAGCGCCTTCATCAGGTTCCGCACCCAGAGGATGCCCTCGGGGTCGAGCCCGTTGACCGGCTCGTCGAACAGCAGCACCTGCGGATCGCCGAGCAGGGCGGCGGCGATGCCCAGGCGCTGCCCCATGCCGAGCGAGAAGCCCTTGGACCGCCGCCTCGCCACGTCCTGAAGCCCCACGACCCCGAGCACCTCGTCCACCCGTCGGGCCGGGATGCCCGACAGCTGGGCCAGGGACAGCAGGTGGTTGCGGGCGGACCGGCCGCCGTGCACGGCCTTGGCGTCCAGCAGCGCGCCGACCTGACGGGCGGCGTTGGGCAGCCTGCGGTACGGGTGACCGCCGATCGTCACGTGCCCGGCCGTCGGGTTGTCGAGCCCGAGGATCATCCGCATCGTCGTCGACTTGCCCGAACCGTTCGGCCCCAGGAAGCCGGTGACGGCCCCGGGCCGCACCTGGAAGGAAAGGTTGTACACAGCGGTCTTGTCGCCGTAGCGCTTCGTCAGGCCGACTGCTTCGATCATGCTCCGCACCCATCGCAAGGTTCAGGACAGCGGGGCACGCACGCCCCCGCAAGGGTTAGGAGGATACCGAGGCGCTGACGGTTCCGCCCAAGAGCAGGTAAAGAGTCGGCCCCGCCGGCCCGCTAGGCGTCGCGCTTCTTCAGCAGCACGTACCCGCCGATCAGGGCCGCGAGCACCCACAACCCCATGATCCCCAGGCCTCCCCAGGGCCCGTACGGCGTGTCGTCGTCGATCCGCGGGACCACCTGCATGATCTTGCTGCCGGCCTGGTCGGGCAGGAACCGGCCGACCTTCTTCGTGGCGTCGACGTTGCCGAGGATGTTGGAGATCAGGAAGAAGAACGGCATCAGGATGCCCAGCGAGAGCATCGGCGAGCGCAGCATCGCGGCGATCCCCATGGAGAACATCGCGATCAGCGCCATGTAGAGGCCGCCCCCGAGCACCGCCCGCAGCACGCCCGGGTCGCCGATCTGCGCCCGGTGGCCGCCGAGCATCGCCTGCCCGAGGAAGAAGGCCGCGAAGCTGGTGACCAGCCCGACCAGCAGGGCGAGCGCCGTGGCCACCGCGATCTTGCCGAACAGGAAGGTACCGCGTTGCGGCACCGCTGCCAGCGAGGTGCGGATCATGCCGGTGCTGTACTCGTTGGAGACGACCAGCACCCCGAACACGATCATCGCGAGCTGACCGAGGCTCATCCCCGCGAAGCTCGTGAACGTCGGGTCGAACTCCGCCCGCTGCTGCGCGCTCATGGTGTCGAACTCGTTCTTCGACAGCGCGGAGATCAGCATGCCGAGGGCGACCGTCACGACCACCACCAGCGACAGGGTCCACACCGTGGACGCCACCGACCGGATCTTGGTCCACTCCGACCGCACGACCTGGGTCGTCGCCATGCTCAGCCCTTCTTCCAGCCGTCGCCCCACTGCTGCTGCCGCGCCGGCCCGGTGCTCCCGCCGCTGTGCGCGTGGTACTCCACCGACTCCGCGGTGAGCTGCATGAACGCCTCCTCCAACGACGCCTGCTGCGGGCTCAGCTCGTGGAGCGTCACCCCGTGCTGCGCCGCCAGTTCACCGACGTGCTCGGCCTTGCCGCCGTCCACCTCCAGCACTCCGTCGTCGCCCTCCACGGCCTCGATCCCGGCCTGGCGCAGCACCTCCAGCAACCGCATCCGATGCGGGGAGCGCACCCGGACGTACGAACGCGAGTTGCGCTCGATGAAGTCGGCCATGGAGGTGTCCGCGAGCAGCCGCCCCTGCCCGATGACCACCAGGTGGTCGGCCGTCAGGGCCATCTCGCTCATCAGGTGGGAGGAGACGAAGACCGTACGGCCCTGCGCGGCGAGCGACTTCATCAGGGTGCGGATCCAGTGGATGCCCTCGGGGTCGAGGCCGTTGACCGGCTCGTCGAACATCAGGATCCGCGGATCGCCCAGCAGGGCGGCGGCGATGCCGAGCCGCTGCCCCATGCCCATCGAGAAGCCCTTGGTCTTCTTTCGCGCGACCGCCGTCAGCCCGACCGTCTCCACCACCTCCCGGACCCGGCCGCTCGGGATGCCGTTGCTCTGCGCGAGGCACAGCAGATGGTTGTAGGCGGTCCGCCCGCCGTGCCAGGCCTTGGCCTCCAGCAGGGCGCCGATGTGCGTCAGCGGGTCCTTGAGCTGGTGGTAGCGCCTGCCGTCGATCCGGACGCCACCGGCGGTCGGGTGGTCGAGGCCCAGGATCATCCGCATGGTCGTGGACTTGCCCGCGCCGTTGGGCCCGAGGAAGCCGGTGACGATGCCCGGTCTCACGGTGAAGGACAGGTCGTCGACCGCCACCTTCTCGCCGTAACGCTTGGTCAGCCCCTCCAGCTCAATCATGCGGCCACGCTAGAACGGGACAAAGCCCTCTGCCACCCGAAGGGGCAGAGGGCTTCGCGGAGGATCGGGCTCCGGGTGCCGGGCGGTTACCGGGACTGCTGCGCCGGGACCCCGCGGGAGATCGGCTCGTCCTCGGCCGGGCTGCCGGCGGCGGCCACCGCGGCGCCCGTGAGCGTGGCGAGCATCTCGCGCACGTTCGTCAGCTGGGCGTTGATGCTGTCACGGCGGTTGGTGAGGGCGGCCAGCTCGCGCTCGGATTCCGAACGGATGCGGTCGGCCTTGGCGTTGGCGTCGGCCACGATGTCCTCGGCCTGGCGCTGGGCGGTCTCCACCGTCTGGCGGGCGCGGCGCTCGGCGTCCGTGCGCAGCTTCTCCGCCTCCAGGCGCAGCTGCTCGGCACGGTGCTCGATCTCGGCGAGACGCTTCTCGGCCTTGGCCTGACGCGAGGCCAGGTCGCGCTCTGACTGCTCGCGGCGCTTGGCGAGGTTCGTCTCGAAGTCGGCGGCGGCCTGCGCGGCCTTGGCGCGGGTCTCCTCGAAGAGGGCGTCCGCCTCCTCCCGCTTGGACTGCGCGTCCTTCTGCGCCTCGGAGCGCAGCTGGGCGGCGTCGCTCTTGGCCTTCTCGACGATCCTGAGGCCCTCGTCCTCGGCCTTGGCCTTGCGGTCCACGGAGTACGACTCGGCGTCGTTGCGCACCTGCTGGGCCGCCGACTCGGCGAGCTCGCGGTGCTGCTCCGCCGCGCGCCGGGCCTCCTCGCGCAGGTCCTTCGCCTCCTCCTCGGCGAGGCGGAGGATCTTCTCCACGCGCGCGCCGAGGCCGGCGTACGACGGCTCGGCGTCGGTGACCTGTGCCTGGGCGGTCTGCGTCTCGAGGTGGAGCTCCTCGATGCGCTTTTCCAGGGCGGTGATGCGGGCGAGGGCGCTGTCACGGTCGGAGACGAGCTTGGAGATCCGTTCGTCCACCTGAGCGCGGTCGTACCCACGCCGCACAAGCTCGAAGCCGTAGGGGGAAGTGTCGCTCATGGGGTTCCTGTCGAATGAGACCGGTGAGGTGATAGGTGGAATCCTAGGGGCCGAAACGGTGTGTCATCGAGCGGATGCGCGTTTGATCGGGAAAATGACACCCCTTTTGGGTGGCCCACCCCCGAGATGCTTGCCAAAGCCGTGGTCAAAGTCTCCAGCATGCGCCGGTTTCGCCCCGTTCCGCTAGCTTTCCGAGGACTTGCCACCCGAGCGGGGCGCGCCCACCGTGGCCCCCGCCTTGACCCCGCTGTCCTTGGACGTGGCGGGAGCCTCGAAGGACTCCAACGCCTCCAGCACGTCCTGGACACGGGAGATCTCGGCGTTGATGTCCTCGCGGCGGCGGACCAGGACCTCCAGCTCGCGCTTGCCCTCCTCGACCGTGCGCCTCGCCTCGCGGATCGCCTCGGCCTTGAGCTCCTCGGCCTCCCGGACCAGCGTGGACTTCTTCTGCTCCGCCTCCTTGAGCAGCCCCTCCGCCTTCTTCACCGCGGCGATACGGACCTTGCCCGCCTCGGAGTTGGCCTCCGACACGATCTCCTTGGCCTTCGCCTGCGCCTTCGCCAGCTGCTCCTCGGCCGCCTTGATGAGCGCGTCGCAGCGGTCGCCCGCCGACTTCATCGTCTCGGCCGACTCCCGGCGGGCCCGCTCGTGCAGCTTCTCGATCTCCGCGGTGATGCGCTCGCGCAGTTCCTCGGAGCGCTCCCTTATCTGCGTGGCGTCCCGGCGCGCGCCGACCAGCAGCTCGTCCGCGTCCGTACGGGCCTTCTCCACCAGCGAGTTGCCCTCGACCGTCGCCTCGGACACGATCCGGGCGGCCTCCGTGCGGGCCACGCCCACCATCGTGTCGGCCTGCGACTCGGCCTCCGCGGTGGTCTTGTGCGCCCGCTGCTGCGCCTCGCTCAGCAGCTTGTCCGCCTCGGCCGTGGTCTCCGTGATGAGCTGGTCGACCTGCCCGGCCGCCTCGGAGCGCCGCTTGTTGGCGTCCTTGCGGGCCTCGTCCAGCGTGCGGTCGGCCTCCTCGCGGGCCGTGGCGACGAGCCGCTCCGCCTTCGCCTCCGCGTCGGCCTTGACGCGCTGCGCCTCCTTGCGGAGCCGCTCGGCGTGCTGCTGCGCGGCGCCGACCGTCTCGGCGGTCTCGGCGCGCAGCCGCTCCGCCTCGCTCGTGGCCTCCCCGACCAGCTGCTCGGCCGTGGCGACCGCCTCGGACCGCACCCGCTCGGCCTCGCCGGCCGCCTCCGACCGCAGGCGCTCCGCCTCGGACAGGGCCTCGGTGCGGACGCGCTCGGCCTCGGTGACCGTCTCCATCCGCAGGCGGTCGGTCTCCTGGACCGTCTCCGTGGTGAGCCGCTCGGCCTCGCCGCGCGCCTCGGTGATGAGCGTGTCCGCCTGCGTCGCCGCGTCCGAACGGATGCGGTTGGCGTCCTCGCGGGCGTCCGCCCGGGTGCGCGAGGCGCTCTGCTCGGCCTCGGCGATCGTGTCCGAGGCCTCCGTGCGCACCCGCTGGGCGTGCTCGGCGACCTCCGTGCGGATCCGCTCCGCCTCGGCGATCGCCTCGGACATCGTCCGCTCGGCCAGCGCCTTGGCGGCCTCGGCCTCCTCGTGCGCCTCGCGCCGTAGCCGGCCCGCGTCCTCGCCCGCCCGCTCACGTTCGGCGTAGGCGTCCGAGCGGACCCGGTCCGCCTCCTCCTGCGCCTCGCGCCGCGTCCGCTCCGCCACGTGCTCGGCGGCGCTGCGCAGCCCGGCGATCTCCCCCTGGGCCTGCTCGTGCAGTCCCGCCACGGAGTCCCGGACCTGCTGCGCGTGCTGCTCGGCCGCCGCCACCATCTCCGTGGCCCGCCGGTCGGCCTCCTCGACCAGCCGGACGGCCTCGGCCTGCGCCTCCTCCACGCGCTTGCGTGCCGAGGCCAGCAGTTCCTCGCTCTGCTCGCGGGCCCGCTCCCGCTCCTGGTCGGCCTCCTGCCGGGCGCTGCCGAGGAGCTCCTCGGCCTCGCGGCGGCGCCGGTTGGCCTCGTCCTGGGCGGCCGCCAGCGTCTCGGACGCCTCTCCGGCCAGCCGCTCGGCGGCGGCCTGCGCCTCGGCGCGCATACGGTCGGCGCCGTCCTGCGCCTCCGACTTCAGCCGCTCGGCCTCGTTCGCGGCCTGAGACCGCAGCCGTACGGCGACGGCCTCGCCCTCGGCGCGCGTGGCCGACGCGTCCGAGGCGGCCTCGTCCCGCAGCCGCTCGGCCTCGGCCTCCGCCTGCTGCCGCAGCGTGCGGATCCGCTCGGCGGCCTCCGCGCGCAGCCGCTCGTTCTCCTCGGCGGCCTCGCGGCGGATCCGCGCGGCCTCCTCACGGGCCTCCGACAGCGCCCGCTCGGCCGCCGAGAGCCGCTGCCCGGCCTCCGCCTGGAGCCGCGTCAGCTCCTCGGCGGCCTCCGCCCGGCGGGCCTCCACAGCCCGCTCGGTCTCCGCCTGCAGCTCCCGCGCCGCGCGCTCGGCGTCGGCCCTGAGGGCCTCGGCCTGCTCGACGACCTCCTCGCGGTGCCGCTCGGCCTCCTGCCGGGTGCGCTGGAGGGTTTCCTCGGCCTGCCGGCGCAGGGCCGTCGCCCGCTCGATGGCCTCGGTGCGGACCTTCTCGCTGTCCGTCTGGGCCGTCGTGCGCAGCTCGTCCGCGTCCGCCTTGGCCTTGGCGAGCAGCTCCTCGGCGGACCTCGCGGCCTCCTCGATCTGCGCCACGGCCTCCTTGCGGGCCCCGGCGCGGATCTTCTCGCCCTCCTCGACGGCGTCCGCCCGCAGCTGCTCGGCCTCGCCGCGCAGCCGGCGGGCCTCCTCCTGCAGCTCGACCGTCTTGGCGCGGTACTCCTTGGTGTCGTCCTTCGCCGCGCCCTTGAGCTGCTCGGCGATGTCGTGCGCCTCGGCGCGCAGCCGGTCCGCCTCGGCCTCGGCCTCCTTGCGGATCCGCTCGGCCTCCTCGGCCGCGGCCCTGGTGGTCTTCTTGGCGTCCTCCGACGCCTTGGTGAGGACCTCCTCGGCCGTCCGCGCCGCCTTGGACAGCTGGGTCGCGGTCTCCTCGGCGGTGAGCGTCCGGGCCTTCTCGGAGGCCTCCGCGACGATCTTCTCGGCCTCGGCGCGGGCGTCCGCGACGATCTGCTCCGCCTCGGACTTGGTGTTCTCGGCCTCCTTGGTGGCCTCCTCGACCAGCCGGGCGACCTGCTCCTTGGCGGTGCGCGTGCGCGTCTCGTTCGCGGACTCGGCGTTCGCCAGGGCCTTGGCGGCGGCCTCCTTGGCCTCCGCGACCAGCTTCTCCGACTCGGCCTGCGCCTTGCGCAGCGCCTCCTCGGCCTCGGTCATCCGCTGCTGGGCGGCCCTGCTGAGCTCCTGGGCCTCGCGGCGCGCTGACTCCGACTCCGTGACGGTGGAGGTGCGCAGCTTCTCGGCGTGGTCGGTGGCCTCCTGGGCCTGGGTGGAGGCGGCGTTGAGGAGGCGCTCGGCGTCCGCGCGGGCCCGCCGCAGGATCTGCTCGGCCTCGGCCCGGGCCTCCTCGGCCGCGCCGGTGAGCCGCTGCCGGGCCTCGGTCGCCAGCCGCTCGGCCTCCGCGCGGGCGGCGGCCAGGGACTGCTCGGCCTCGGCGCGGGACTCCTCCAGCAGCCGGCGGGCCTGCTGCTCGGTGCGGGCGCGCAGCTGCTCGGCCCAGGCCACGTTCTCGTTGACGTGCGACTCGACCGTCTGGCGGCGCTCGGCAAGCTCCTGGTCGAGCTGCTGGCGGCGGGTCACCGCCTCCTGGTGCAGCTCCGCCTGCAGCCGGGCCGCCTGCTCGGCGTGCTCCTGGAGGATCCGCTGGGTCTGCGCCCGGGCCTCGCTCAGCTCCCGGTCGGCGTCCGCCCGGATCTGGTCGGCCTGCATCTGCGCGTTGCGCAGCAACTGCTCGGCCTGCCAGCCGATGTCGCCCCCCTCGAAGGAGGGCCGGGACATGATGGTGCGCCGCGCCTCGTGCAGCTTGGCGCGCAGCACCTCGACCTGGTAGCCGAGGTCCTCGGCGTGCTGGATCGCCTTTTCCCGTTCGGTCTTCAGCCGCTTCATCTCGGCTTCGAACCGAGAGAGGTGGTCGACGTCAGCCGCCGGCTCTCGCTCCTGGCTCTCGTAGCCCCGCACTGCGCGGTCCCATCCGTCCCCTGGTCGCAAGTCTTTCCGAACGAGCTCCGTCCATCCGCCGAACGGGGCCCCCGGGGAATGGTGTCAGATCATCGGCGGAGCAGAGGCTGCTGCCCCGACGCTCGTCCCCCGAAACCCGGACCCCGGTGGTCCTGCCGTCGCACGGCGGGACCGCGGTCACCCTGGCCTGAGCGGCGACCGCACCCAACCCTACCGGCCCTTATGTACGAGGGTCAGTGCTCAGGCGACTCAACAGGCGCCGAAGTGACCAGTTCTGTCAGTACGCCATGACAGTCCTTGGGGTGCAGGAAGGTGATCCGTGACCCCATGGAACCGCGTCGCGGCTCTTCGTACAGCACGCGTACGCCCTTGTCGCGGATGTCCGCGGCGTCCGCGTCCACATCCGCCGTACCGAAAGCGATGTGGTGGACGCCCTCCCCGTTCTTCGCGAGCCACTTCGCGACGGTGGAGTCCTCGCGGGTGGGCTCGAGAAGCTGCAGGTAGGTGGCGCCGCCGTCGGACGTCTCGTTGATCTTGAGCATGGCCTCGCGCACGCCCTGCTCCTCGTTGACCTCGGAGTGGTACACCTCGAAGCCGTAGGTGGCACGGTAGAACTCGACAGTCTTGTCGAGGTCGTGGCAGGCGATTCCGATGTGGTCGATTCGCGTCAGCATGGATTCAGTGCAGCGCCCCCGCGGTGGTTACGCAACGTGCGCGCGATCACACCGACAGCCCGATGACGGGGCGGAGTACCGGTCAGTACATTCGAAGTAAACCCTCGTTCACTCCTCGGCTGTGCAGCCGGTAAGGGGATCGCAGCTCATGTCTTCTGGAACTTCTGGAGCAGCCGGCTCGGTGATCGTCGCGGGCGCGCGTACGCCCATGGGACGGTTGCTCGGTTCGCTGAAGTCCTTCTCCGGAGCCGACCTCGGCGGCTTCGCGATCAAGGCCGCCCTCGACCGTGCGGGGATCGGCGGCGACCAGGTGCAGTACGTCATCATGGGCCAGGTGCTGCAGGCCGGGGCGGGGCAGATCCCGGCGCGCCAGGCCGCGGTCAAGGCCGGCATCCCGATGAACGTGCCGGCGCTGACCATCAACAAGGTGTGCCTGTCCGGCCTCGACGCCATCGCCCTCGCCGACCAGTTGATCCGTGCGGGTGAGTTCGACGTGATCGTCGCGGGCGGGCAGGAGTCCATGACCAACGCCCCGCACCTGCTGCCGAAGTCCCGTGAGGGCTTCAAGTACGGCGCGGTGCAGATGCTCGACGCCATGGCCTACGACGGCCTGACCGACTCCTTCGACGGGGTCGCCATGGGCGAGTCGACGGAGAAGCACAACACGCGCCTGGGCATCGGCCGGCCCGAGCAGGACGAGATCGCCGCGCTGTCCCACCAGCGGGCCGCCGCCGCCCAGAAGAACGGCCTGTTCGAGGCCGAGATCACGCCCGTCGAGATCCCGCAGCGCAAGGGCGACCCGGTCCTGTTCAGCAAGGACGAGGGCATCCGGGGCGACACCACCGCCGAGTCCCTGGGCAAGCTGCGTCCCGCCTTCTCCAAGGACGGCACGATCACGGCCGGCTCGGCCTCGCAGATCTCCGACGGCGCGGCCGCCGTCGTGGTGATGAGCAAGGCCAAGGCCCAGGAGCTCGGCCTGGAGTGGATCGCCGAGATCGGCGCCCACGGCAACGTGGCCGGGCCGGACAACTCGCTGCAGTCCCAGCCGTCCAACGCCATCCTGCACGCGCTGAAGAAGGAGGGCCTGGAGGTCGCGGACCTCGACCTCATCGAGATCAACGAGGCGTTCGCCGCGGTGGCCGTGCAGTCCGTGAAGGACCTCGGCGTTTCCACCGAAAAGGTGAATGTCAACGGTGGTGCCATCGCCCTGGGTCACCCGATCGGGATGTCCGGTGCGCGGCTGGTGCTGCATCTGGCGCTGGAGCTGAAGCGGCGTGGCGGTGGCGTGGGCGCCGCCGCGCTGTGCGGTGGCGGTGGTCAGGGTGACGCGCTGATCGTCCGGGTACCGAAGGCCTGAGACCGCGCTGGTCTCTTCGGGTAGGTCCCTTTTTCTGAACGGAGCTGTGATGCAGGACGTCTCCACGCTGGTGGCCCAGGCCAGGGAGGGGCGGCCACGGGCCGTGGCCCGGCTGATCTCCCTGGTGGAGGGGGCGTCCCCGCAGCTGCGGGAGGTCATGGCGGCGCTCGCGCCCTTGACGGGCGGGGCGTACGTCGTGGGGCTGACCGGGTCGCCGGGCGTGGGCAAGTCGACGTCGACCTCGGCGCTGGTGACGGCGTATCGCAAGCAGGGGAAGCGGGTCGGGGTGCTGGCCGTCGACCCGTCGTCCCCGTTCTCGGGCGGTGCGCTGCTCGGGGACCGGGTCCGGATGTCGGACCACGCCTCCGACCCGGGCGTCTACATCCGCTCGATGGCCACGCGCGGGCATCTGGGCGGGCTGGCGTGGGCCGCCCCCCAGGCCATCCGGGTCCTGGACGCCGCCGGCTGCGACGTGGTCCTCGTCGAGACGGTGGGGGTGGGGCAGTCGGAGGTGGAGATCGCCTCGCAGGCCGACACGTCGGTGGTGCTGCTCGCGCCGGGGATGGGCGACGGGATCCAGGCGGCCAAGGCCGGGATCCTGGAGATCGGTGACGTCTACGTCGTGAACAAGGCCGACCGGGACGGGGCCGACGCGACGGCCCGCGAGCTGAACCACATGCTGGGGCTGGGCGAGGCGCGCCGTCCTGGCGACTGGCGCCCGCCGATCGTCAAGACGGTCGCGGCGCGGGGCGAGGGCGTCGACGAGGTCGTCGAGGCGCTGGAGAAGCACCGGGCCTGGATGGAGGAGCGGGGCGTCCTCGCGGAGCGGCGCCTGTCCCGGGCGTCCCGCGAGGTCGAGACGATCGCGGTGACGGCCCTGCGGGAGCGCATCGGCGACCTGCACGGGGACCGGCGGCTGGGGGCGCTGGCGGAGCGGATCGTGGCGGGGGGGCTGGATCCCTACCGGGCGGCTGACGAGCTGGTGGCGGGGCTGACGGAGGGCTGAGCGCGGCTGCCGGTGACTTGCCGCGCGGGCCGTCGCGGGGCGGGTGCCTGCGGCGGCCTGTGGCCGGTTCGGTGGGGGTGCGCGGTGCGCCTCTTCGGGTGGGGCGGGTCGGGCCCGCGCCGGGGGGTGTCCGTTCTCGGATCGGCGCGATGGAGTTGCGTCACGGCTGACCGGTGTTGACGCGCCGACCGCTGCGAGCGGGCCCCCGGCACGTCCCCTTCCGTGCGTGCCGCGGGTGCGGGTTCGCTCTGCTGTGGGTCGCCGGTTCCGCCTGGCTGCGGGTGCGGGTTCGCTCTGCTGTGGGTCGCCGGTCCTGCCTGACTGCGGGCAGTCGTGCCGCTGGGGCGAAGGGGCTCCCCCTGCTCGAGGGAAGCCGGGAGTTCGGGGGAGGGTGGGCGCGGCGGTACCCCGCGTCGCCGGGTTGCGGGCCCACCCGGCCCCAGCGCGGACGCCGGGGTGGTCGCAGTTGGGGGGTGGCCGGTCAGTCCTGGTCGTCGGAGCGGTCCGGCGTGACCTTGCCCGACGTCAGGCCTGCCTTCCACTCCCGCTCGGCGCCGCCGGTCGTGTGGGTCTCGGCCTCCCAGGACGTGTTCCCGCCGTCGTCGTCCAGGTCGACGGATGTCACCACGCCCCTGCCGGCGGCGGCCTTCGCGGCCTCCTCGGCCGTCACCGAGGACCCCTTCAGCACGGCCCGCGCCTGCGCCGCGTCGTCCTCGTCGTCGGTGTGCGCACCGAGGACCTTTCCGCCGGAGGGTTCGACGCGCACGCTGTGCCAGGTGTCGTCGGCCGGCAGGACGTCGACCTCCCAGACCGCCTTGCCGTCCTCGTCGTCCAGCTCGGCGGAGACGGCCGTGCCCGAGGTGTGCTTCAGTGCGGCGGCGATCGCCTCGGACGCCGTGACGTCGGCGGAAGCCGCCCGCGCGGCGTCGTCGTCCCCGCCCGCCGGCCGGGGGCCGGCCGCCTGCCGCGCCGAGCCCCCGTCGTCATCGGTGGTCGCGAGAGCCGTGGCCGTACCGCCGCCGATCAGAGCGGCGGCGGCCACAGCGGCGATCACGATGCTGCGCTTCCTGCGGATTCCTCCCGAGTCGCTTGGTTTTCGACGACTTCGACTCTGGACGAGGGAGGCTGAGAGGAGACAGAAAGCCGCTGAAGGGATCTTCAGGTTGCCTTTGTCACTCTTGACCCATGCGCCTGTTGATCGTGGAGGACGAGAAGCGGCTGGCCCGGTCGCTCGCCAGGGGCCTGACGGCCGAGGGGTACGCCGTGGACGTCGTCCACGACGGACGGGAGGGACTCCACCGGGCCACCGAGGGCACCTACGACCTGGTCGTCCTCGACCTCATGCTGCCCGGCCTCAACGGCTACCGGGTCTGTGCCGCCCTGCGCGCCGCCGGGCACGACGTGCCGATCCTGATGCTGACCGCCAAGGACGGCGAGTACGACGAGGCCGAGGGGCTCGACACGGGCGCGGACGACTATCTGACCAAGCCGTTCTCGTACGTCGTGCTCGTGGCCCGGATCAAGGCGCTGCTGCGTCGGCGCGGACAGGGCGCCGGGGCGTCGCCGGTGCATGTGCACGGGGACCTCAAGGTCGACACGGCCGCCCGGCGGGTGTTCCTGGGTGAGGACGAGATCGCCCTCACCGCCAAGGAGTTCTCCGTGCTGGAGCAGCTCGTGCTCCGGGCCGGCGAGGTGGTGTCGAAGTCCGAGATCCTGGAGCACGTCTGGGACTTCGCGTACGAGGGTGATCCCAACATCGTCGAGGTCTACGTCAGCACCCTGCGGCGCAAGCTGCGTCCGGCGCTGATCCGGACCGTGCGCGGGGCCGGGTACCGGCTGGAGACCGCGCCGTGAGGCGGCTGTTCGGGTCCGTCCGGGCACGGGCCACGCTCGGCGCCACCCTCGTGGTCGCGGTGGCGCTCGTCGCCGCCGGGGCCGCTGTGCTGCTGTCCCTGCGGTCGAACCTGATGGGCGAGGCCGGAACGCAGGCCGAGCGCTCCGCCCGGGCGGTCGCCTCCGAACTGGCCGCGGGCACGCCGTACGGCAGGCTGTCCGCGCTGGACGGGGACCTCGGGCCGGTGCAGGTCCTCGACGAGGAAGGGCGGCTGGTCGCCGTCAGCGAGGACCTGGAGCGGATCAGCGGCACCGACAGCGCGCGGGTGGAGCCGCAGCCGGCCGCGACGGCGGACGGTGACGTCGACTCCGGCGACGACGACTCGGGTGAGCGTCTCGAACCCGGGGAGATCTCCGGGGAGAGCGTCTTCACGAACGGGTCGGCGACGGCCGACGGGGACACCGAGGACTACCGGTTCGCCGCCGTGGAGGTGGAGACGAGGGACCGGGGGCAGCTCACGGTCTTCGCCGGGGCGCCGCTGGCCGCCGAGCACGGGGCCGTGCGGACCGCCCTGACGGTGATGCTGATCGGGTTCCCGCTGCTGCTCGCCGTCGTCGCGGGGGTGACCTGGCTGGTCACCCGGCGGGCCCTGCGGCCCGTGGAGGGCATCCGGCGCGAGATGGCCGCGATCACCCGGTCGGAGGACCTGGCGCGGCGCGTCCCGGAGCCGGACACGCACGACGAGATCGCCCGGCTCGCCAGCACCACCAACGAGACCCTCGCGGCGCTGGAGACGTCCGTGGAGCGGCAGCGGCGCTTCGTCGCCGACGCGTCCCACGAACTGCGCAGCCCGATCGCCTCGCTGCGCACCCAGCTGGAGGTGGCCGCCGCCCATCCCGAGCTGCTGGACCTCGACGGGGCCGTCGAGGACACCGTACGGCTCCAGCGGCTGGCCGCCGATCTGCTGCTGCTCGCCCGGCTGGACGCGGGGGAGCGGCCCGCGGACGCGCGGGTCGACCTGGCCGGACTGGCCCGGGAGGAGGCGGAGGGGCGCCCCGGGGTGACGGTGGACGCCGAGCCGGTGGAGGTGGCCGGATCCCGTGGGCAACTGGGGCGCGTGCTCGCCAATCTGCTCGACAACGCCCAGCGGCACGCCCGCTCGGCGGTCACCGTGACGGTGCGCCGGGAGGAGGACCGGGCCGTGGTCGGCGTGGGAGACGACGGGGAGGGGGTGCCCGAGGCCGACCGGGAGCGGATCTTCGAACGGTTCGTGCGGCTCGACGCCGCCCGCAGCCGCGACGACGGCGGTGCCGGGCTGGGCCTGGCCATCGCCAGGGACGTCGCCGTGCGGCACGGAGGCACCCTCACGGTCGGGCAGGGTCCCGCGGGCGGAGCCCGGTTCGAGCTCCGCCTGCCGCTGGTGAAGACCCCAGGCGGCCCCGCGCGGACCTAGGGCCTGTCGTGTGGATCAGCCCGCAGACGCGGGGTCTGGCACGCGCATCTACCGCGTTGTCGTCAGTCGCCGACGCTCCGCGTCGACTCCCTCCTCCGCCTTGCAGCTGCACGCACCAGACCCCGCTCACCGGCGTTGACCAGCACGGTCCGATTCCTGCGACCTGATCCACACGACAGGCCCTCTAGGGGCGCCCGTGCTGGCCGCGCAGGTGCTCCGCGATGGGCTTGAGGGCCTTGTCGAGCTCCGTCAGGGCCTCGGGGGACAGCAGGTCGATGAAGTGCCTGCGTACGGACGCCACGTGGTGGGGCGCGACCTTCTGCATCGTCGTCATGCCGTGGTCGGTGAGGACCGCGTAGAGCCCGCGTCGGTCGGACTCGCAGTTCTCCCGCCGGACCAGGTTCGCCTTCTCCATGCGCGTGATCTGGTGGGAGAGCCGGCTCTTGGACTGCAGGGTGGCGTAGGCCAGGTCGCTCATCCGCATCCGCTGGTCATCGGACTCGGAGAGATTCACCAGGATCTCGTAGTCGTTCATTGTCAGGCCGAACGGCTGCAGATCCTTTTCGAGCTGGTACGTCAACAGCTTGTTGACCTCCAGGTGGGTGCGCCATGCGCACTGCTCCGCGTCCGTCAGCCAGCGGGTGGCCGTTTCGGTCTCCATGAATGAAGTCTACCTAAAAGGTTGAAAGGCGAACTAGTGAGGGGTTGTGTGTGGCGTCGCGCACCTGCCGATCAGTGGTGCTCAGGCGTTCGATGTCACACTCCGCAGACTACCGCTCACAGCCCGAAGCGACGCTGGAGGTCCCCCAGCTGTCCGGGAAGGCGCGGTACCCCCGGCTGGCCCGTCTGGGGGGTGTGCGCCCCGCCGCCGGGGACGCCGGCCTGCTGCGGAACGGCCCCCGTCGTCTGCTCGGCCATCAGCGTCTCGGAGGACTGCAGCAGCACCGTGCCGGCGCCCACGAACTCGAATTGGTGCTCCTCGCCGGAAGCCCCTCCGAGGCCCGTCAGTGCACGTAGACCGCCCATGACGCCGGTCATGTACCCGTGGTCGTAGTGGTGGCACGGGGAGGGGCAGTCCGCCCAGCCGACCAGGGCCTGCGGGTCGACCCGGATGGGGGGTTCCATGAACACCACGGGGCCGTTGGACGCGGCCACGAACTTTCCTGTTCCGATGAGCGTCAGGAAACCCGGCACGATGGACTGCTTCAGCGACAGAGTTGGCTGAAAAGCAAGCAGATTGCCGGAGCGAATGGTCAGGTTGCCGTCCTCGAGGTCGTACGAGTTCACGTCGAAGGCCCGGTCGGCGAGGAGCATCCTGCCCGAGCCCTCCGCCACGACCCAGTCGCTCGCGTGCAGAGGCGAATGGAACGATGTGCGCACGAGACGGTCCAGCCGGCCGTGCCCGACGCCGTTGAAGTCGATCGAGCCGTAGTAGGCGATCATCTTCCCCTTCTGCAGGAACCACTGGCTCCCCTTGAGCTCCACGCAGAAGGTGTAGGGATTGACGTTGTCGTCGGACGGCAGCGTCGCCGGGTCGAAGACCGCGGGGCCGGCGCCCGGGGTTCCGTAGGTGCTCACAGCTTCTCCTCCGACGCCTGGACGTACACCGCACCGCTGCCGCTGAGCTCCAGCTGGAACGCCTCGCCCGAGCCGCGGCCCACCATGTCCCGCCAGCCCAGGGCGGCGGACAGCTTGTTGCGGACGTCGCCGTGGTGGGCGACGTAGGCCTGCGGGTCCACGTGCACCGGCCGCTGCGGGCTGATCGGGACCTCGATGACACCGCCGTGCGCCATGACCGCGACGGCCCCGTGCCCCTTCAGGGTGGTCGTGAACAGCCCCTGGCCGCTCACCTGTCCGCGCACCATGCCCATGACGCCGCCCTGCGAGCCGAGGAACATCGTGCCCTGCTGGAGCGTGCCCTCGAAGGCCAGGAGGCGGTCCGCCTCGACGTGGAGCGTGTCGCCCGTGAGGCGGATCACCTGGACGTGGTGCCCGCCGTGCCCGAACAGGACCGTGCCGCTGCCCTCGACGGTCATCAGCGGCGTGTCCTCGTTCGCCACCCGGCGGCCGATCATCGACATGAGGCCGCCCTGGCCGCCCGCCATGCTGGGCGTGAAGGACACCTCGCCCTTGTAGGCGAGCATCGCGCCGCGCTGACTGAACAGCCGCTGCCCCGGCGCGACCGTCGCCTCGACCATCTTCGAGTTGATCTCCCGGAAGGCCATGTCACACGTCTCCCGCGATCGTGTTGCGCTCGCTCGGCTGCACGTACACCAGCCCGTCCCCCTCGAACCGCATCTGGAAGGCCTCGCCGCCGCCCTCCCCGAGCAGCGTGCGGAACGTCACACCGGACTGGAAGGACTGCCGCAGGTTCCCCTGGTGCGCCACGTACGCCCCCGGGTCGACGGTCAGCGGGTACTGCGGGCTGACCCGCAGCACCACCGCCGGCCCGTCCGACATGATCGCCGCCTGGCCGTGGCCCTCGACGGTCGTCGTGAACAGCCCGTTGCCCTGTGAGGCGCCGCGCAGGCCCGTGAACTCCGTGCCGGTGCGCAGCCCCCCGTCGGTCGCGAGCAGATTGCTCGACTCCACGTAAAGCCGGTCGCCCTGCACGCTGACCAGGTTGATCTCGGAGGCCCGGTCGGCGAACCAGCAGGTCCCCCGCCCCTTCACCTCCATCAACGTCATCTGCTCACCGGTCAGCCGGCGGGTCACCATGCCACGTATGCCCTCGCCGCCGCCGCTGAGCTTCCTGAAGGCCATCTCGCCGTCGTACGCGACCATGGAGCCGTTCTTCGCCTTGACGGCGTCTCCGGTCATGTCGACGGCGAGCACCTTGCTGCTCTGAAGTCGGAACATCGCCACGTAGGGGAAGGTAGCCGCAGGCAGGGCATCACGGACAGGTCCCGTGGGGGGAGACCGACCCTGACGCGACCCCGGTCCGGAGCCCTCGCGGCGGTTTGCCACAATGGGCGGGACGCTTGTGCGTGCGTTCACAAGCCGTCCGACCGCACTGACCGTTCCGACCCGCAGACCACCGCGTCTGTCCCACCGAAGGTGACCCGTGGACCTCAAGACCGCCACCGCCCTCCGCCGCCTCCGCCTGGTCTCGGCCCCCGAGGCGATCTCCTTCCTCCTCCTGCTCGTCTGCTCGGTGCTGAAGCGGACCACGGACTTCAACGCCGTGCCGGTCATGGGAGCGGTGCACGGCTTCCTGTTCGTCCTCTACGTGCTCTTCTGGGCCGACGCGTGGATCCGGGCGAAGTGGCCGCTGCAGACCGCGGCGCTGTACTTCGTGCTCTCGGTGCTCCCGGCGGGCGGCTTCTACGCCGAGCGGCGGCTGCGGCGTGAGGCCGAGGACGCCGTCATCGCCTCCCGGGCCCGCGGCGAGGGCGCGGTGCAGGCATGATCGTCGCGTTCTCCGTGACACCGCTGGGGGTCGGCGAGGACGTGGGGGACTACGTCGCCGACGCCGTGCGGGTGGTGCGCGAGTCCGGGCTGCCGAACCGCACGGACGCGATGTTCACGTCCGTGGAAGGCGAGTGGGACGAGGTCATGGACGTCGTCCGGCGCGCGGTCGCCGCCGTCGAGCGGCGGGCGCCCCGGGTCTCCCTCGTCCTCAAGGCGGACATCCGCCCCGGGGTGACGGACGGGCTGACCTCCAAGGTGGAGACGGTGGAGCGGCATCTGGCCGGGTAGCACGGCAGTCGTGCGGATCCACGTGTCCGACCGAAGTGCGAGACAGGGCTGACCACCATGTGACCGGCCGGTAGGGTCGGGTCCGTGCCGAAGCCGCTCAGTCTCTCCTTCGATCCGATCGCGCGCGCCGACGAACGCTGGAAGCAGCGCTGGGGAAATGTGCCGTCCATGGCCGCGATCACCTCGATCATGCGCGCCCAGCAGATCCTGCTCGCCGAGGTCGACGCGGTGGTCAAGCCGTACGGGCTGACGTTCGCCCGCTACGAGGCGCTGGTGCTGCTCACCTTCTCCAAGTCCGGTGAACTGCCGATGTCCAAGATCGGCGAGCGGCTCATGGTGCATCCCACGTCCGTGACGAACACGGTCGACCGGCTGGTGAGGTCGGGCCTGGTGGCCAAGCGGCCCAACCCCAACGACGGGCGCGGCACCCTCGCCAGCATCACCGACAAGGGCCGCGAGGTGGTCGAGTCGGCCACCCGGGACCTGATGGCGATGGACTTCGGGCTCGGTGCCTACGACGCCGAGGAGTGCGCCGAGATCTTCGCCATGCTGCGGCCGCTGCGCGTCGCCGCGGGGGACTTCGAGGAGGAGTGACCCGGGGCGAGATCCCCCGGAACGGGTCGTTACGCTCGACGGCATGAAGAAGAGCGTGCTGACCCGCTATCGCGTGATGGCCTACGTCACCGGCGTGCTGCTGGTCCTGCTGACCCTCGGCATGATCGGCAAGTATGTGCTCGACCTGAACGGCGCGTCGGACTTCACGCGCGTCGTCAGCATCGCGCACGGCTGGCTGTACGTGGTCTACCTGATCTTCGCCTTCGACCTGGGCTCCAAGGCCAAGTGGCCGGTGGCCAAGCAGCTGTGGGTGCTGCTTGCCGGGACCGTCCCGACGGCCGCGTTCTTCGTGGAGCGCAGGATCAGCCACGAGCTGGAGCCCCGGCTCACGGACGGCTCCCCGGCACCGGTCAAGGCGTAACGGCACCGCCGTACGGACGAACGTACGGCGGTCTCCCATCGACATTTACTTGGACGTCCTAGTAAATTCGAGGGTATGGACGCTGACGCCATAGAAGAAGGCCGCCGCCGCTGGCAGGCCCGCTACGATGCCGCGCGCAAGCGCGAGGCCGACTTCACCACGCTCTCCGGAGACGCCGTGGAGCCGGTGTACGGGCCCCGGCCCGGTGACAGGTACGACGGGTTCGAGCGCATCGGCTGGCCCGGGGAGTACCCCTACACCCGCGGTCTGTACGCGACCGGCTACCGGGGGCGGACGTGGACCATCCGGCAGTTCGCCGGGTTCGGCAACGCCGAGCAGACCAACGAGCGCTACAAGATGATCCTGCGCAACGGCGGAGGCGGGCTCTCGGTCGCCTTCGACATGCCGACGCTCATGGGCCGCGACTCCGACGACGCCCGCTCGCTGGGCGAGGTCGGGCACTGCGGGGTCGCCATCGACTCCGCGGCCGACATGGAGGTCCTGTTCGAGGACATCCCGCTCGGCGACGTCACGACGTCGATGACCATCAGCGGCCCCGCCGTCCCCGTCTTCTGCATGTACCTGGTCGCCGCCGAACGGCAGGGCGTCGACCCGTCCGTGCTCAACGGCACGCTCCAGACGGACATCTTCAAGGAGTACATCGCGCAGAAGGAGTGGCTCTTCCAGCCCGAGCCGCACCTGCGGCTCATCGGCGACCTGATGGAGCACTGCGCGGCCGGCATCCCCGCCTACAAGCCGCTGTCCGTCTCCGGCTACCACATCCGCGAGGCCGGGGCGACGGCCGCGCAGGAGCTGGCGTACACCCTCGCCGACGGCTTCGGGTACGTGGAGCTGGGCCTGTCGCGCGGCCTGGACGTGGACGTCTTCGCGCCCGGCCTGTCCTTCTTCTTCGACGCCCACGTCGACTTCTTCGAGGAGATCGCCAAGTTCCGCGCCGCCCGCCGGATCTGGGCCCGCTGGATGCGCGACGTCTACGGCGCGACGTCCGAGAAGGCCCAGTGGCTGCGCTTCCACACCCAGACCGCCGGCGTCTCGCTCACCGCGCAGCAGCCGTACAACAACGTCGTGCGCACGGCCGTGGAGGCCCTGGCGGCGGTGCTCGGCGGGACGAACTCGCTGCACACCAACGCCCTGGACGAGACCCTCGCCCTGCCCAGCGAGCAGGCGGCGGAGATCGCGCTGCGCACCCAGCAGGTGCTGATGGAGGAGACCGGCGTCGCCAACGTCGCCGACCCGCTGGGCGGCTCCTGGTACGTCGAGCAGCTCACGGACCGCATCGAGGCCGACGCGGAGAAGATCTTCGAGCAGATCAAGGAGCGGGGCCTGCGGGCCCACCCCGACGGGCGGCACCCGATCGGGCCGATCACCTCGGGCATCCTGCGGGGCATCGAGGACGGCTGGTTCACCGGGGAGATCGCGGAGTCCGCGTTCCGCTACCAGCAGTCGCTGGAGAAGGGCGACAAGAGGGTCGTCGGCGTCAACGTCCACACCGGGTCGGTCACCGGTGACCTGGAGATCCTGCGGGTCAGCCACGAGGTGGAGCGCGAGCAGGTGCGCGTGCTGGCCGACCGCAAGGCGGCCCGCGACGACGCCGCCGTGCGCCGCGCCCTCGACGCCATGCTGGCAGCCGCCCGCAGCGGCGCCAACATGATCGGGCCGATGCTGGACGCGGTCCGCGCGGAGGCCACGCTCGGCGAGATCTGCGGGGTGCTGCGCGACGAGTGGGGGGTCTACACGGAGCCCGCCGGGTTCTGAGATCCGCCCGCGGCGGGGGCCCGCGCCCCCGCCGCCGCGGCTCAGGCCACGGCCTGCGGGGGATTCCGTGCCCCGCCCGCCGCGGCTCGGGGCCTGCCACCTCCCCCTGGACGTTCAGTCCGTGACAGGAGCCGGTGAGGGGCAGGCGCGCGCCGTCGCCGCGGACGTCGACCGCCCCTCCGGCGGTCCCGCGATCGCGGACGGCGCGAGGGCGCCGGGTCGCGGGCGCGGCACCCCACCTCTTCTCCGTGGACGCTCGCCGGCGCGGGGCCGGTGACGGGTCCGGGCGGCCCTGCGGGACCTGGCATCGGCGGCTTCCCTCCCGAGCGCGTCGCGCTACGGCGGGCCGGGGCGAGGGCGACCGGGCCTGCCGGCGGGACCGGCCTCAGCCTTCGACCGGGTGTGCGGCCTGCCCCGTCAGGCCCCGGAGCAGGACCACGGTGAAGCCGCGCACCCACTCCTCGTCCACCGGTTCCCCGCTGACCAGCGTGCGGTGGACCACGGCGCCGGCGACCACGTCGAAGATGAGGTCCACCGTGCGGGCGGCGGACTCGGGATCCGGTTCGGGGGGGAGCTCGCCCCGGGCCTGGGCCCTCGCGCGGCCCTGGATCACCAGGCGCTTCTGGGGGTCGACGACCGAGGTGCGGATGCGTTCCCGCAGGGCCTCGTCGCGGGCGGCCTCCGCCACCACCGCCATCAGGCCGCTTCTCGCTTCCGGCAGGGCGAGGATCGCGGCGAACTGCAGGACCACGCCCTCGATGTCGGCGGCCAGGGAGCCGCGGTCGGGCAGTTCCAGCGTGTCGAAGAGTTCCGCCACCGCGTCGACGACCAGTTCGTTCTTGCCCGACCAGCGACGGTAGAGGGTGGTCTTCGCAACCCCCGCGCGGGTCGCGACGTCCCCGAGGGCGAGCCTGGACCAGCCCAGCTCGACCAGAGCCTGTCGCGTCGCGGCCAGGATCGCGGCGTCCGCCGCTGCGCTGCGCGGACGCCCGGTGCGACTGGCTGGGCTGCGGCTCTGCATGGCATGACCATAGACCGACGGTTCCCGTGCGGCCCGTGAGAGAGATCACCGGGGGACACTGTCGCCGGGGGGCCGCATGGCATTACGCTACGACTCGTAGCGAAAGCTCGTGAGGGACGTACACGGGCCGCCGCACACCGGCGCGGGGTGGGGACCCGGCGCCCTGAGACACTCGACCGGCCCGGCTTTCCCACCGGTTTTCACACGCGCGCGCAGTACAGGGGAGGATAGACGCATGCAGCCACGGAACATGTCCATGAGCGGAGTCGTCGACCTCGCCGCGGTGAAGGCGGCCCAGGAGGCCAAGGCCAAGGCGGAGCAGGCGCGCGCCCAAGCAGCCCGCGAGGGCGGGCCGGGGGCGATCTCCCCGGCCGATCTCGTCATCGACGTCGACGAGGCGGGGTTCGAGCGGGACGTCCTGCAGCGGTCCGCCGAAGTGCCCGTCGTCATCGACTTCTGGGCCGAGTGGTGTCAGCCCTGCAAGCAGCTGAGCCCGGTCCTGGAGCGGCTGGCCGTCGAGTACAACGGCCGCTTCCTGCTCGCCAAGATCGACGTCGACGCCAACCAGATGCTGATGCAGCAGTTCGGCATCCAGGGAATCCCGGCGGTGTTCGCGGTCGTCGCGGGGCAGGCGCTGCCGCTCTTCCAGGGGGCCGCCGGTGAGGAGCAGATCCGGCAGACCCTCGACCAGTTGGTGCAGGTCGCCGAGCAGCGCTTCGGCCTGACCGGTCTCACCGTCGACCCCGAGGCCGAGCCGGGCGGCGCCCCGGCGGCCCCCGAGCGGGCGGCCGGCCCGTACGACGCGCTGCTGGAGGCCGCCGTACAGGCGCTGGACTCGGGCGACCTCGGCGGTGCCGTCCAGGCGTACAAGAACGTGCTGAGCGAGGACCCGGGCAACGAGGAGGCCAAACTGGGCCTCGGCCAGGCCGAGTTGCTCCAGCGGGTGCAGGGCGCCGACCCGCAGCGGGTGCGCAGGGAGGCGGCCGAGAAGCCGGCAGACGTCCAGGCGCAGATCGCCGCCGCCGACCTGGATCTGGTGGGCGGCCACGTCGAGGACGCCTTCGGCCGGCTGATCGAGACCGTGCAGCGCACGGCGGGGGACGACCGGGACGCCGTGCGCAAGCGGCTGCTGGAGCTGTTCGAGGTCGTGGGTCCCGAGGATCCGCGGGTGATCGGGGCGCGCAGGGCCCTGGCACGCGCCCTGTTCTGACCAGTCGTTAAACACGCGGGCATGTGGTGCCCGCGTGAAGGATTCGCCGACGGGGCTTCGTCGCGGCCGCGCTTTACCAAATCTTGGTAATCGCGGCCGCTATTACTGCCAGTAAGCCCAGGGCGTTGATGTGTCGGATTCTGTCCATCGATCAACAGTTTTGTACCTCCGCCCGGCGCCACCCTCAGTCGCCGACCGGGGCCGATGGGCCGGTGTTCGGTTATCCGGCCGTTACTAGCGAGTAACGAACCCCCTTGTGCGGGCGGCGAGAATGCACCACGATCGGCCACGCTCGGTCCAATCCCGTACCCCGGCAGCCGGTTGGGTCGCGGGACGTCCTGGGTCCCCACCGAGCAGAGCCGGCGGCAGTGACGCCGGCTCTTGGACAGGGGGGTCTTCGCCCATCGGGCGAAGCCTGTCCAGCAGGGTTGTGCGTGATGCGTGTCAGGCGCGACCAGTGGTTGTCGCTCGGGGGTGAACGCCGGTGATTGGGGCGCGAGTTGCGCTGCCGAGCGCGGGCGCTCTCCTTCCCGAGGACGTAGCACTTCTCCCATCCCTGCCCGGCTGAGCCACGACTCGGGGCGAGCCAGGACAGGAGATGTACGTCCGAGAAGGAGGAAATATGGAGTCCCAGGTGCGTGGCGGGACCAGATGGAAGCGGTTCGCTGTGGTCATGGTGCCCAGCGTCGCCGCCACGGCTGCGATAGGTGTCGCCCTCGGGCAGGGCGCTCTCGCCGCTTCGTTCAGCGTCTCCGGCCAGTCGTTCAAGGTCACGACCGACAAGCTCGTCGGTGAGGGCTTCTCGCAGTACGGCGCCCTCGACGAGGGATACACGCTGGACGGCAAGAAGGCCGCTCACCCGGTCGCGGTCTCGTCGTTCAAGTCGGCGACGATCGACAACCTGTGCCAGTCGGTCGTCACCCCGAACATCCCGGTGATCGGCAACGTCAGCCTGATCCTGCGGGCCGGCCAGGGTGACACGCCGGTCAAGGCCAAGAACCTCTACATCGATGTCGCCGAGCTCGAGGCCGACGCCACGTTCGAGAACATCGACATCGGTGTGGCCGCCAAGGACGCCACCAAGGGTCCGGCCATGAGGAAGGGCGAGTCGGCCAACCCGTACGGCTTCGCCCAGCAGGCCGACCGGGCGACCCTGACCGACGTGAAGCAGACGGCATGGGCGACCACCGCCGGAACCTTCGCGCTCAGCGGCCTGAAGATGTCGCTGTCGACCGGTGTCAAGGAGTGCTACTAAGCACCCCCCGGCGGGCGGGGGAGCCGGTGGCGCCCCCGCCCGTCCCCCTTCCGGCCGCGCCTTCACGCGCGGCCCACATCACCACCACAGCAACGCCGTACCAGGGAGCTGTTTTCATGAGCGCCGAGACTCCTGCCGCCACCGGCCAGTTCACCCTCCGGAGGCAGCAGTTCCGCGCCTGGCGGGGTACGCGGCCGTTCTGGGCCGGACTGTTCGTCCTGCTCAGCGGGTTGCCCATCGCCTACTTCCCGTACGCGAACCTCCAGATCGGTCACCTGACGCTGGCGATGGCGACCACCGCGGGTGCCGGGTCCCTGATCATCGGCGTGCTGCTCGTCGTACTGGGTGTCAGCCTCTGGTTCCAGAAGCACGTCCGCGTCTTCGCGGGAGTCGCGGCCATCCTGCTGGCGCTGGTGTCCATTCCCGTGTCCAACCTCGGCGGCTTCCTCGTCGGCTTCCTCCTCGCGCTCGTGGGCGGGGCGATGGCCGTGTCCTGGGCGCCCGGCCCGAAGTCCCAGGGGAAGCCCGCGGGTCACGCCGCCACAGGGACGGGCGAGGCTCCCGCAGTCGTGGACGGCACCGCGGCCCTGCGGCCCGTGGACCAGGCGGACGAGTCGAACGATCTGTCAGGAACGAACCCGGCCAACGGGGCGAACGGGAGGCACAGTGCCGGCTGACGAGGTGACCCACGGGGCTGATGTGGAAGCGACCCGTGGGAGAACCGGGCCGCGTCACGCGGCACCCAAGAAGCCGCTGTTCACCAGGTTCAGCAGGCCGACCGGCAAGGCGATGGCCATGGCGGCGATGCCGACCGCGGTGCTCATGGGCATGGGCTTCACGTCGACGCTCGCCATCGCCGACAGCACCAACCCGGCGACTCCGGCCGCGAAGAGCCTGACGGCCGACCAGTACAAGGACTGCGTGGCGGCGCTGGAGGACTCCGGCAAGGACGCCGAGGACGACGAGTCCCCCTCGCCCACGCCGTCCCCGTCGGCGAGCGAGGACGCGACGGACGGGAAGGACGACCAGGGCGAACCGACCCCGGCTCCGTCCCCCTCGGGCGGCCCGGAGGCGAACCGTGGCGCTTCCTCCTCGCCGGATTCAGGTTCCGGCGACAAGGACGAGCCCGAGGCCGAACCCGCCCCGTCCACGAGTGAGCCGGCCACCGGCGACGACACGGCCACCCCGTCCCCGTCGCCCTCGGAGAGCGGCGGCGGCCTGCTGGAGGGCATCGGCGACGCCATCGGCGGCCTCTTCGACGGCGGCAAGGACGCCGACGAGAGCGCCGGCCCGACCCCGTCCGCCTCGCCCACCGGGAGCGGCGACGGCACCGGGAGGGCCGCCGAGGACGCCGGCGACACCGTGAGGGAGACGACCGACCAGGTCACCGGCACGGTCCGGGACACCGTCGAGGACACCGCCGACAAGGCGTCCGGGGCGGCCGAGGACACCGGCAAGGCGGTCGAGGGTACCACCGGGGCCGCCGGGAAGGCGGTGGAGGAGACGGCGGAGAAGGCCACGGCCTCGCCCAGCCCGTCCCCGAGCGCCAGCACGGACCCCGAGGACTGCCCGGCCGCCACCGACGCCGAGGGCGGCGTCGACAACACGGTGCCGCTGCCCGACGACCCGTGGTACCTCGACGCTAGCTCGCTGACGCTGAAGGGCGCCGACTACAAGGGCGTCGTCGAGGTGCGGACCGCCGACGGCTCGGTCAAGAAGGTGCTGAAGTACGTCATCTCCGGCGGCACCGACATCGGCGACCTGCACCAGACGGTCAAGGACAAGCAGTCCGGCAAGACCTACCACGTGCAGGCGGCCAAGGGCTCGACGTCCACGATCCGCGACGGTGACACGGTGATGTACACGGAGAGCATCTCCGGCAACCTGCTCGGGCTGATCCCGATCACCTTCGACCCGGAGCACCCGCCGCCCCTGAACATCCCGCTGATCTACTTCACCAACGTGAAGGTCACCCAGGCCGGCCAGTTCGGCGGGACGCTGCACGTGCCCGGGCTGCACAACTTCATCACCGACTGAGCGCGCCCCGGCCCGTTCGGGAGCCGCAGACACGAGGGCGCCCCCTGGATCCCAGGGGGCGCCCTCGGCGTCGCAGGGCCCTCACGGCCCCGTCCGGATCAGTTCGAGCCGCCCAGGTGGTGGACGCGGACCATGTTGGTGGTGCCGGGGACACCGGGGGGCGAACCGGCCGTGATGACCACGACGTCACCCGCGTTGAAGCGGTTGAGCTTGACCAGCTCCTGCTCCACGAGCTCGACCATCTCGTCGGTGCTGTTCACGAACGGCACCACGTACGGCTCCACGCCCCAGCTCAGCGCCATCTGGTTGCGCGTGCCCTCGTCGGTGGTGAAGGCGATGATCGGCTGCTGCGCGCGGTAGCGGGACAGACGGCGGGCGGTGTCGCCGGACTGCGTGAAGGCCACCAGGCCCCGGCCGCCGAGGAAGTCGGCGATCTCGCAGGCCGCGCGCGCGACCGAACCGCCCTGCGTGCGCGGCTTCTTGCCCGGGACCAGCGGCTGCAGGCCCTTGGACAGCAGCTCCTGCTCGGCCGCGGTGACGATCTTCGACATCGTCTTCACGGTCTCGATCGGGTACGCGCCCACGCTCGACTCCGCGGACAGCATGACCGCGTCGGCCCCGTCCAGGATCGCGTTGGCCACGTCGGAGGCCTCGGCGCGGGTCGGGCGGGAGTTGGTGATCATCGACTCCATCATCTGGGTCGCCACGATCACCGGCTTGGCGTTGCGGCGGCACAGCTCGATGAGGCGCTTCTGCACCATGGGGACCTTCTCGAGCGGGTACTCGACGGCGAGGTCACCGCGGGCGACCATCACACCGTCGAACGCCATCACGACGTCCTCCATGTTCTGCACCGCCTGCGGCTTCTCCACCTTGGCGATGACCGGGACGCGGCGGCCCTCCTCGTCCATCACGCGGTGCACGTCGTGGACGTCCTTGGCGTCCCGGACGAACGACAGCGCGACCAGGTCGCAGCCCATGCGGAGCGCGAAGCGGAGGTCCTCTATGTCCTTCTCGGACAGCGCGGGCACGTTGACGGCCGCGCCGGGCAGGTTGATGCCCTTGTGGTCGGAGATGACGCCGCCCTCGATGACGATCGTCTTCACCCGGTGCCCGTGGACCTCGGTGACCTTCAGCTCGACGTTGCCGTCGTTGATGAGGATCTGGTCGCCGTGGGAGACGTCGCCGGTCAGGCCCTTGTAGGTGGTCCCGCAGATCGTCTTGTCGCCGGGGACGTCCTCGGTGGTGATGGTGAACTCGTCACCCCGCACCAGCTCCACGGGACCCTCGGCGAAGGTCTCCAGTCGGATCTTCGGGCCCTGCAGGTCGGCGAGGACACCGATGGCCCGGCCGGTCTCCTTGGCGGCGGCCCGGACCCGGTCGTACCGGCCCTGGTGCTCGGCGTGCGAGCCGTGGCTGAAGTTGAAGCGGGCCACGTTCATGCCGGCTTCGATCAGCGCGACGAGCTGATCGTGGGAGTCGACCGCGGGGCCGAGAGTACAGACGATTTTCGAACGGCGCATGGGGCGATCCTATCGGTTTGTTTCTCAGCGGAATATTCCGTCTGGTGGAAAATTCAGAAGGGCGGGATGCCGCTCAGGTGTGAATCCCCGGATCGTTTACCAGCGCGTAGGTCTGTGTCGCGATCTCCATTTCCTCGTCCGTGGGTACCACCGCCACGGCGACCCGGGCGCCGTCCGGCGAGATCAGCCGTGCGGTGTCGCCGCGCGCCGCGTTGCGCTCGCCGTCCACCGCCAGGCCCAGCTCCTCCAGGCCCGCCATGGCGGCCTCGCGCACGGGCGCCGCGTTCTCGCCGACACCGGCGGTGAAGGCCACCGCGTCCACCCGGCCGAGCACGGCGTAATAGGCGCCGATGTACTTCTTCAGGCGGTGAATGTAGATGTCGAAGGCCAGCTGCGCCTGCGCGTCGCCCGCGTCGACCCGGCGGCGGATCTCCCTCATGTCGTTGTCGCCGCACAGTCCGATCAGACCGCTCTTCTTGTTGAGAAGAGTGTCGATCTCGTCGGCGGACATTCCCCCCACACGCATCAAATGGAAGATGACGGCCGGGTCCATGTCCCCGGAGCGCGTACCCATCACGAGCCCCTCCAGAGGCGTCAGCCCCATGGAGGTGTCCACGCAGCGTCCGCCCCGCACGGCCGACGCGGACGCCCCGTTGCCCAGGTGCAGCACGATCACGTTCACCGCGGAGGGGTCCTTGCCCAGCAGCTTCGCCGTGGCCCGGGAGACGTAGGCGTGCGAGGTGCCGTGGAAGCCGTAGCGGCGGACGCGGTGCTCGTCGGCCGTCTTCACGTCGATCGCGTAGCGGGCCGCCGACTCCGGCATCGTGGTGTGGAAGGCGGTGTCGAAGACGGCGACCTGCGGCAGGTCCGGCCGCAGCGCCCGCGCGGTGCGGATGCCGGTGAGGTTGGCCGGGTTGTGCAGCGGCGCCACCGGGATGAGCCGCTCGATCTCGGCGAGCACGGTGTCGTCGATCACCGTGGGCTCGGTGAAGAACTTGCCGCCGTGCACCACCCGGTGCCCGATCGCGGCCAGTTCGGGCGAGTCCAGGCCCAGGCCGTCCTTGGCCAGCTCCTCGGCGACGGCCTTCAGGGCGGCGTCGTGGTCGGCGATCGCCCCGCCGCGCTCCCGGCTCCCGCCGCCCGCCGGGGTGTGCCGCAGCCGCGAGGTCTGCTCGCCGATGCGCTCCACCAGGCCCACCGCCAGCCGGCTGCTGTCCCGCATGTCGAGCAACTGGTACTTCACCGACGAGGAGCCGGAGTTGAGGACGAGGACACGGGACGGGCTCACTGGGCGGCTGCCTTCTCGCGCGGGGACGGGGCGGGGGACTGGGCCTGGATCGCCGTGATGGCGACGGTGTTGACGATGTCCTGGACGAGGGCGCCCCGGGACAGGTCGTTGACCGGCTTGCGCAGGCCCTGCAGCACCGGCCCGACGGCGATCGCGCCGGCCGAGCGCTGCACGGCCTTGTAGGTGTTGTTGCCGGTGTTCAGGTCGGGGAAGACCAGCACGCTGGCCTGCCCGGCGACCTCCGAGCCGGGCAGCTTGGTCGCCGCGACCGACGGCTCCACGGCGGCGTCGTACTGGATCGGGCCCTCGATCTTCAGGTCGGGCCGGCGCGCGCGGACCAGTTCGGTGGCTTCGCGCACCTTGTCGACGTCGGCGCCGGAGCCGGAGGTGCCGGTGGAGTACGAAAGCATCGCGATGCGCGGCTCCACGCCGAACCGCTCGGCCGTGGTCGCCGACTGGATGGCGATGTCCGCGAGCTGCTCGGCGTTCGGGTCCGGGTTGACCGCGCAGTCGCCGTAGACCAGGACCTTGTCGGCCAGGCACATGAAGAACACCGACGAGACGATGCCCGCGTCCGGCTTCGTCTTGATGATCTCGAACGCCGGGCGGATGGTCGCGGCCGTGGAGTGCACCGAGCCCGACACCATGCCGTCGGCGAGGCCCTCCTGCACCATCAGCGTGCCGAAGTAGTTCACGTCGGAGACGACGTCGTAGGCCAGCTCGACGGTGACGCCCCGGTGGGCGCGCAGGGCCGCGTACTTCTCGGCGAAGCCGTCGCGCAGCTCGGAGGTGGCCGGGTCGATCAGCTGGGACTCGCCGAGATCGACGCCCAGGTCGGCGGCCTTCTTGCGGATCTGGTCGACCGGCCCGAGCAGGGTCAGCTCGCACACGCCCCGGCGCAGCAGCACCTCCGCCGCGTGCAGCACGCGCTCCTCGGTGCCCTCCGGCAGGACGACCCGGCGCAGGCCGGATCGGGCCTGCTCCAGCAGCTTGTGCTCGAACATCATCGGCGTGACGCGGTCGCTGCTCGGCGCGGAGACCCGGCGCACGAGGTCGGCGGTGTCGGCGTACCGCTCGAACAGGCCGAGGGCCCGCTCCGCCTTGCGCGGGGTGGCCGCGTTGAGCTTGCCCTCCAGGGAGAACAGCTGCTCGGCGGTGGGGAAGCTGGTGCCGGCCACGGACAGCACCGGCGTGCCCGGGGCGAGGCGGCCGGCGAGGGTCAGGATGTCGTCGCCCGGCACCTCGTTCAGGGTGAGCAGCACCCCGGCTATCGGCGGGGTGCCGGCGCTGTGCGCGGCGAGCGCGCCCACCACCAGGTCGGCGCGGTCGCCCGGGGTCACGACGAGGCAGCCCGGGGTGAGGGCGCTCAGGAAGTTCGGCAGCATCGCGCCGCCGAAGACGAAGTTGAGCACGTCCCGCGCGAGGCCCGAGTCGTCGCCGAGCACCACCCGGGCGCCGAGGGCGTGGCTGATCTGCGAGACGGTCGGCGCGGACAGGGCCGGCTCGTCGGGCAGCACGTAACAGGGCACGGGGAGCCGGGAGTCGAGCCGGCGGGCGATCTCGTCGCGGTCCTCGCGGGCGACCCGGTTGGTGACCATGGCCAGGACGTCGCAGCCGAGGGTGTCGTAGGCGCGGTAGGCGTTGCGCGTCTCCGCGAGCACCGACTCCACGTTCTGCCCGCGGCCCCCGACGACCGGGATCACGGAGGCGCCGAACTCGTTCGCGAGCCGGGCGTTGAGCGACAGTTCGTCCGGGAGCTGGGTGCCGGCGTAGTCGGTGCCGAGGACCAGGACGACGTCGTAGTCCCGGGCGACCAGGTGGAAGCGGTCCACGAGCGTGGACACCAGCTCGTCGGTGCCGGACTCGGCCTGCAGGGCGGACGCCTCGTGGTAGTCCATGCCGTAGACGGTGGCCGGGTCCTGGGTGAGGCGGTAGCGGGCGCGCAGCAGCTCGAAGAGGCGGTCGGGCCCGTCGTGGACGAGGGGCCGGAAGACGCCCACCCGGTCGACCTGCCGGGTGAGGAGTTCCATGACCCCCAGTTCGACCACCTGGCGGCCGTCGCCGCGGTCGATGCCGGTCACGTACACACTGCGGGTCACGCGCGCTCTCCGTTTCATCTCGTTCGTCTCGTTCGTCTCGGGGCGTTCTGCCCTCGTCCGTGGAGGACAGTGTCGGCGTCGAGGGCACAAAAATCGCCCACCGAGGTGAGCAGAACCCTCTTGACAGTACCTCCCACGCTTTATGAGGCGCCCGTCAGAACGGGGTGCGACAGGGGAGGGCGCGGAGCGTGAAACAATCGGCAACGGCTCACCGGTATCCACAGCGAGCAGGAGACACAGCACGATGCGTATCGGAGTTCTCACCGCAGGCGGCGACTGCCCGGGCCTGAACGCCGTGATCCGGTCGGTCGTGCACCGCGCCGTCGACAACTACGGCGACGAGGTCATCGGCTTCGAGGACGGCTACTCCGGCCTGCTGGACGGCCGCTACCGCTCCCTCGACCTGGAGTCCGTCAGCGGCATCCTGGCCCGCGGCGGCACCATCCTCGGCTCGTCCCGGCTGGAGCGGGACCGGCTCCGCGAGGCCTGCGAGAACGCCTCCGACATGATCCACGAGTTCGGGATCGACGCGCTGATCCCGATCGGCGGCGAGGGCACGCTGACCGCCGCGCGCATGCTGAGCGACGCGGGACTGCCCGTGGTCGGCGTCCCGAAGACGATCGACAACGACATCTCCTCCACGGACCGCACCTTCGGCTTCGACACGGCCGTCGGCGTCGCCACCGAGGCGATGGACCGCCTGAAGACCACCGCCGAGTCCCATCAGCGGGTGATGGTGGTGGAGGTCATGGGCCGGCACGCCGGGTGGATCGCGCTGGAGTCCGGCATGGCGGCCGGCGCGCACGGCATCTGCCTGCCGGAGCGGCCCTTCGTCCCGGCCGACCTGGTCAAGATGGTCGAGGAGCGCTTCGCCCGCGGCAAGAAGTTCGCGGTGGTCTGCGTCGCCGAGGGCGCCCACCCCGCCGACGGCTCCATGGACTACGGCAAGGGCGAGATCGACCAGTTCGGCCACGAGCGCTTCCAGGGCATCGGCACGGCCCTCGCGCACGAGCTGGAGCGCCGGCTCGGCAAGGAGGCCAAGCCGGTCATCCTCGGCCACATCCAGCGCGGCGGCACGCCGACCGCCTACGACCGGGTGCTCGCCACGCGGTTCGGCTGGCACGCCGTGGAGGCCGCGCACCAGGGCCGGTTCGGCATGATGACCGCCCTGCGCGGGACCGACATCGTGATGGTGCCGCTCGCGGAGGCGGTCACGGAGCTGAAGACGGTCCCGAAGGACCGCATGGACGAGGCCGAGTCGGTCTTCTAGGACGCCCCGGGGGGCCGGTCCGGTCCTCACCCGGGCAGGGCCGGCGCACCGGCTGGTTCGGGCCGGTGCACGGGCCCGGGGAACGCCCTCGCCCCTCCGGCTCGCTCCGGCGGAGCCGGTGCCTGTGTGGAGGATCGCCCAGGACTGAGCCCAGGACCTGCCCGGCGGATCGTGCGACTGCGTCCCGTGCCGGCGGGTCCGTACGGGCCTGCAGGGCGTCCGCCCGGACGGGCGGACGGAGAAGGGGCGCACTCCGTGGCCGGCGTTCCGGCCGGGCGGTGAGGGCGGAGAACCCGCGGCGCGATCCGTGCGGTCCGCCGGGGGACCGCCCCCTCACTGGCCCGTGACCCAGCGGTACCGCAGCTCCGGGCGCCCCACCGTGCCGTACTGCGGGCGGCGGGCGGCGCGGCCCGCGTCGACCAGGTGCTCCAGGTAACGGCGGGCCGTGATGCGGGAGATGCCGACGGTCTCCGCGACACCGGCCGCGGTCAGGCCCTCCGCGCTGTCGCGCAGGGCGACGGTCACCCGCTCCAGCGTCGGCGCGCTCAGCCCCTTGGGCAACGCGGCCGGGCCCGGTGCGCGCAGGGTGGCGAGCGCGCGGTCCACCTCGTCCTGGCCGCTGGCCTCGCCGGCCGCCGCCCGGAACTCGGCGTAGCGCACCAGGCGGTCGCGCAGGGTCGCGAACGTGAACGGCTTCAGGACGTACTGCACGACACCGAGCGAGACGCCCTCGCGCACCACGGCCAGGTCACGGGCCGACGTCACCGCTATCACGTCGGCGTGATGGCCGGCCGCCCGCAGGGAGCGGGCCAGGTGCAGGCCGTGCCCGTCCGGCAGGTGCAGGTCCAGCAGGATCAGGTCCACCGGCGTGCGGTCCAGGGCCCGGCGGGCCTCCGCGCCCGTGTGCGCCGTGCCCACCACGACGAAACCCGGCACCCGCCCCACGTACATGACGTGCGCGTCGGCGGCGACCTGGTCGTCCTCCACGACCAGGACGCGGATCACCTTCTCGCCGCCGGTCATGCGCCGCCTCCCGCCCTGGTGGCCTCCGGTGCCCCGGACGCGCCCCGGTCCGCCGGCACCGGCTCCCGCAGCGGCAGCCGTACCTCGAACCGCGCCCCGCCCCCGTCGGCCCGCGTCACCGCCAGCGAGCCTCCGTGCCGCTGCGCCGCCTGCCGTACGAGCGCCAGGCCCAGCCCCCGGCCGTCCGGACCCGCGGGCTTCGTCGAGAAGCCGCGCCGGAAGACCGCCTCGGCGTGCTCGGGATCCACACCCGGGCCGGTGTCCGAGACCCGCAGCACCAGCTCGGGGGCGCCCCCGGCGCCCCGGGTCTCCCGGGTGTACGCCGCCACCCTCACCTGCGCCCGCACGCTGCCCTGCGCCGCGTCCACGGCGTTGTCGATCAGATTGCCGAGGATGGTCACCAGGTCCCGGGCGGGCAGGGTCTCGGGCAGCAGCCCGTCGTCCAGGCTGCTGTCCTCCGACACCACCAGCTCCACGCCCCGCTCGTTCGCCTGGGCCGTCTTGCCCAGCAGCAGCGCCGCCAGCACCGGCTCGCTCACCGCCGCCACGACCTGGTCGGTCAGCGCCTGCGCCAGTTCCAGTTCGGCCGTCGCGAACTCCACCGCTTCCTCCGCCCGGCCCAGCTCGATCAGCGAGACGACCGTGTGCAGCCGGTTCGCCGCCTCGTGCGCCTGCGAGCGCAGCGCCTGTGTGAAACCTCGCTCGGAGTCCAACTCGCCCATCAGAGACTGCAGTTCGGTGACGTCGCGCAGGGTGACGACCGTACCGCGCCGCTCGCCGCCCGACACCGGGGAGGTGTTGACGACCAGCACCCGGGACGCCGTCAGATGCACCTCGTCCACCCGCGGCTCCGACGCCAGCAGCGCACCCGTCAGCGGCGCGGGCAACCCCAGCTCCGCCACCGACCTGCCCACCACGTCCCCCTCCACCCCGAGCAGCTCCCGGCCGCCGTCGTTGATCAGCGCCACACGGTACTGCCCGTCCAGCATCAGCAGCCCCTCGCGTACCGCGTGCAGGGCGGCCTGGTGGTAGTCGTGCATCCGGCTGAGCTCGGCCGCGTTCATCCCGTGGGTGTGGCGGCGCAGCCGGGCGTTGATCACGTACGTGCCGACCGCGCCCAGGGCCAGGGCGCCGGCCGCGACGCCGAGCAGGGCCGTGAGCTGCCCCTGGACGCGCTGGGTGATCTCCTCGACCCGGATTCCCGCGCTGACCAGGCCGACCACCCTCGTGCCGTCCCGGATCGGGGTGACCGCGCGGACCGACGGGCCGAGCGTGCCGGTGTAGGTCTCGGTGAAGGTCCGGCCCCGCAGCGCCTTCGCGGTGTGCCCGCGGAAGGTCTGGCCGATCTCGCGCGGGTCGGGGTGCGTCCAGCGGATGCCCCGCGGGTCCATGATCGTGATGAAGTCGACCTCGGTGTCCCGCATCACCCGCAGCGCGTAGGGCTGCAGCTCGGCGGACGGGTCCGGGGTCCGGGTCGCCGCCAGGACGGAGGGGGAGTCGGCCACCGAGCGGGCCACCGCCCTGGCCTGCCGCGCCGCGGCCTCCTCGGCCTGGCTGCGGTCGCTGACATAGGTGAACAGCGCGTATCCGGCCACCACCACCGCTATCAGCACGGCCTGCATGGCGAAGAGCTGGCCCGCCAGACTGCGGGGACGGGGGACGGAGAAGCGCATGCCGTCAGTCTGCCTCGTGGCCGATTGTGAACGAAATGAACGGAAGGGTGACCGCGCTCACGGGGAGCGACATAGTCACGGCATTCCCCACAACGCATCCCCGGGAGCCCCACTCCCTGTTGCTCGGGGTTCCCCGGAGTTTCCCCGGACGTGAGCCGCACGCCGGTGATGCCGACGACGTCGTCAAGGAGGGCCGCCGTGACCAGCGCAGCCGATACGGCACCTGCCGCACCCCAGGCCAAGCGGGACCGCACGCACTATCTCTACATCGCGGTGATCATCGCGGTCGCCGCCGGAATCGCGGTGGGTCTGGCCGCGCCCGACTTCGCCGTGGAGCTGAAGCCGATCGGCACCGGCTTCGTGAACCTGATCAAGATGATGATCTCGCCGATCATCTTCTGCACGATCGTGCTGGGCATCGGCTCGGTGCGGAAGGCCGCCAAGGTCGGTGCCGTCGGCGGTATCGCCCTGGGCTACTTCATGGTGATGTCGCTGGTCGCGCTGGGCATCGGCCTGGTCGTCGGCAACATCCTGGAGCCGGGCACCGGCCTCGCGGTGACCGACGCGGTCAAGGACGCCGGTCACGCGCAGGTCGACGCCGAGGCCAAGGACACCACGGAGTTCCTCCTCGGGATCATCCCGACCACCATCGTGTCCGCCTTCACCAGCGAGTCGGTGCTGCAGACCCTAATGATCGCGCTGCTCGCCGGTTTCGCGCTGCAGGGCATGGGCGCGGCCGGTCAGCCGATCCTGCGCGGCATCGAGCACATCCAGCGGCTCGTCTTCCGCATCCTCGCCATGGTGATGTGGGCCGCCCCCATCGGTGCCTTCGGCGCGATCGCCGCCGTCACCGGCTCCGCGGGCGTGGACGCGCTCAAGAGCCTCGCCGTGCTGATGCTCGGCTTCTACGTGACCTGCTTCCTCTTCGTCTTCATCGTGCTCGGCGCCCTGCTGCGCGCGATCTCCGGCCTGAACATCTTCACGCTGTTCAAGTACCTGGGCCGTGAGTTCCTGCTGATCCTGTCCACGTCCTCCTCGGAGTCCGCGCTGCCGCGGCTCATCGCGAAGATGGAGCACCTGGGCGTCAGCAAGCCGGTGGTCGGCATCACCGTCCCGACCGGCTACTCCTTCAACCTCGACGGCACCATGATCTACATGACCATGGCCTCGCTGTTCATCGCCGACGCCATGGGCACCCCGATGTCGGTCGCCGAGCAGATCCCGCTGCTGCTGTTCCTGCTGGTCGCCTCCAAGGGCGCGGCAGGCGTCACCGGCGCCGGCCTCGCCACCCTGGCCGGCGGTCTGCAGTCGCACAAGCCGGCCCTGGTGGACGGCATCGGCCTCATCGTCGGCATCGACCGCTTCATGAGCGAGGCGCGCGCCCTGACGAACTTCGCGGGCAACGCCGTCGCCACGGTGCTGATCGGCACCTGGACCAAGGAGCTCGACAAGGGGCGGGTGCACGAGGTCCTCGCCGGCCGGCTGCCCTTCGACGAGAAGACCCTGCTGGACGACGGCCACGGCCACACCGCGCCGGAGGGCGAACCCGCACAGGTGTCCGCGCAGGGCGGCGAGAAGGAGCTGGCCAGGGCCTGAGAGCCGCGGGCCGCACGGGAGACTCCGGGCGGCTGGGTGTCCCCCGTCACCCGGCCGCCCGGTTCGCGTGCCGCCGGCGTCAATCGTTCAGCTTCGCCACCAGTGCGGTGGCTTCGGAGGCGGGCATGCCCGCCGCGGTCAGGACCGTGACCGCGGCGCAGCGGCCCGCCTCCTGCGCTGCCAGCAGGCCGTCGTTCACCGCCTCCATCACCGCGAACAGCATCTGCTCGTGCACGTACGCCAGGGCCGGCGCGGGCAGCGGTGAGGCGAAGACGTGCTCGTCCAGTCCGCGCTGCAGCAGCCCGACGCTCTCCTGGCGTACCGGCGCGAGCCGCTCCCGAATGCCCTGCATGGTGACCGTGCGCTGGGCGAGCGCGATCAGCAGCCGGTAGCGGTCGGCGATGTCCCACACCGCCAGCACCGAGCGCGCCACGGCCTCCGCCGGGTCGTCGACGGCCTCGCGGCCCGCCGCGTCCGCGGCCGACAGCGCCTCGACGGCCTCGTCGACGAGCGTGCTGATCAGCGCGTCCCGGCTCGGGAAGTGCCCGTAGACGGTCCGCCGCACCACGCCCGCGGCGCGCGCGATCTGGTCCATGGACGCGTCGGGATCCCGCAGCAGCTCCGCGAGGGCGACGTCGAGGATGCGGCGCCGGTTGGCGTCGGCGCGACTGGTGCTGCCCGTGGTCATGGACCTCATTGTGCCCCTCCTCCCATGACTTGCACAGTGCTGTGCAACGGCGTACATTGCACAGCGTTGTGCAAATGCACAGCCCTGTGCAAGTGTGGGAGGAAGGCGACCCCGTCATGCGACTCGTGATGACCGAACCGGCCGAGCGGATGGAGCGCCCCTACGCCCGGCGCTGGTGGGCCCTGCTCGTGCTGTGCCTGAGCCTGCTGATCATCGTGATGGCGAACACCGCCCTCACCGTCGCCGCGCCGGACATGACCGAGGACCTCGGCCTGTCCAGCGCGGACCTGCAGTGGGTCATCGACGGCTACACCGTCCCGTACGCGGCGCTGATGCTGCTGCTGGGCGCGATCGGCGACAAGTACAGCCGCCGCGGCGCGCTCGTCCTGGGACTGCTGGTGTTCGGCGGCGGCTCGGTCTTCGGGTTCCTCGCCGACAGCGCCACGACGGTCGTCGCGGCCCGGGCCGTGATGGGCGCCGGCGCCGCGATGATCATGCCCGCCACGCTGTCCCTGCTCGCCGCGACCTTCCCGCGGGCCGAACGCGCCAAGGCCATCACCCTGTGGACGGCCACGGCCGGGCTCGCCATCGCGGCCGGGCCGCTGGTCGCCGGGGCGCTGCTGGAGCACCACGGCTGGTCGTCGACGTTCCTCATCAACGTGCCGGTCGCCGCCCTCGCGGTCGTCGGCGCCCTCGCCCTCGTGCCGCCGTCCAGGGCCGGGCACCGCGGGCGCATCGACTACGGCGGCGGGCTGCTGTCCGTGGTGTGGATCGCCGCGCTGGTCTACACGATCATCGAGGGCCCCCACTTCGGCTGGGGTGCCAAGGCCGTCACGGCGGCGGTCGTCGCGGCGGCCGGCTTCGCGGCCTTCGTGGCCTGGGAGCTGCGCCACCCGCGTCCCGTCCTCGACGTCCGCCGCTTCGCCGACCGCGGCTTCGCGGGCTCCAACCTCGCCGTCGCGCTGTTCTTCCTGGCGGTCTTCGGCGCCTTCTACTACCTGACGCAGCACCTGCAGTTCGTCCTCGGCCACGACGCCCTGGGCACGGGCCTGCGGATGCTGCCGCTGGCCGGTGCCGTGTTCGCGGGCTCCGCCCTGACCGGTTACCTCACGCCCCGGGTCGGCATGAAGTGGACCGTCACGGCCGGCATGGCCGGCGGCACGGCGGCCCTGGCCCTGCTCACACTGATCGACGCCGGATCCTCGTACGGCGACTTCGTGGCGCCGCTGGTCGTGCTGGGCCTGGCCATCGGGCTCGCCCTGTCGCCCTGCACGGACGCGATCATGGGCGCGTTCCCGGAGTCCGAACTGGGCGTCGGCGGGGCGGTGAACGACACCTCGCTTGAGCTGGGCGGTTCGCTCGGCATCGCCGTCCTGGGCTCGCTGCTGGCCACCTCGTACTCCGGCCGGCTCGAGGACGCCGCGGCCGGCAGTACGCTCCCCGCGTCCGCGCTGGAGGCGGCACAGGACTCCGTCGGCGCCGGCTACGCCGTGGCCCGGGGCCTCGGGGACCGGGCGCGGCAGCTGGCCGAGCAGGCCGGGCAGGCGGGCGATCCGCAGCAGGCGGAGCGGCTGCGCGCGCAGGCGGAGCAACTCGGCGCCGGCGCCCGGCGGATGGCCGACGCGGTCGGATCGTCCTTCGCGGACGCGGTCGCCCACACCAGTCTGGTCGGGGCGGTGGTACTGGGCGCCGGCACCCTGGTCGTGGCGCTGCTGCTGCCGGGCCGGGACCGGGGCGGGGTCACGGAGGAGCCGGCCGAGGAGCGCGAGCCGGAGACCGCCGGGGCGCGCTGAGGCCTTGCCCTGACGTCGGCGTCAAGGCGTACGTTCGCGGTCGGCGAATCGGCGAGCCGGCCGCACGCGCCGGGACGACCACGCGGACGCCGCGGTACTACGAGGCACGGGGGCTGCTGCCCGCGCGGCGCACGGATGGGGGGCCTCTGCTCGAGCGAAGTCGAGGGCTTGAGGGAGGGTACCGGACCGCGGACCTGCCGGTGCTGGTGGAGTTCACCGCGGACCGGTGCCCGCCGTGCCGGCAGATGGGGCCCGCGCTGAAGGCCCTCGCCTCCCAGGAGGGCGACCGGCTGAAGGTGGTGCGGCTGGACGTCGACGCGAACCCGGAGACCACCAACGCCTACAAGGTGCTGCCGATGCCGACCTTCATGGTCTTCCGCGACGGCGAGCCCGTGAAGGCGATGGTCGGCGCGCTGGCCAAGCGGCTGCTGCTGGAGGAACTCGCCGACGTGCTGTAGGCGACAGGCCCGACGACGCGGAAATCCCCCGAGCAATTGCGATCGGGGGATTTACTTGCGTATATTCGTCTGTTCGTGACTTCAACTTGATTGACGTCACGGATAAGTTCAGTGAGCACAGTGTATCCGGGCGGGAGCGGAATTGTCAAACACCGAATTTCCGGACGATGAATTGCGGCAGGAACAGGAATTCATCGACGGGTTGTACGGGCGTGTGGACGCGCTGCGCGGCGACGCCGAGGCCTCCGTCACGGACGCGCTCGCGCAGGGCGGCACCCCCAGGCAGGCCAGACTGGAGCGGGACATCCTCGTGGCCGAGCGCTCCGGGCTGCTCGCCGCGCTGAACGCGGTGGACGGCTCCCTGTGCTTCGGCCGCATCGACCTCACCTCCGGCGTCACCCACCACATCGGCCGCATCGGCCTGCGCGCCGACGACGCCGAGCGCACACCCGTCCTGATCGACTGGCGTGCCGACGTCGCCCGCCCCTTCTACCTGGCCACCGGGCACACCCCGATGGGCCTCGGGCGCCGGCGGCACATCGCCACCGACGGCCGCCGGGTCACCCACCTGCACGACGAGATCCTCGACCTCGGCGACCGGACCCGCACCGGCCACGAGGACCCCACGGGCGACGCCGTGCTGCTGGCCGCGCTGAACTCGGCGCGCACCGGCCGCATGGGCGACATCGTGCAGACCATCCAGGCCGACCAGGACCGCATCATCCGCGCCCCGCACCGCGGTGTGCTCGTGGTGGAGGGCGGCCCGGGCACCGGCAAGACGGCCGTGGCCCTGCACCGCGCCGCCTACCTGCTGTACGAGCACCGGGAGCTGCTCGCCAAGCGGGCGGTGCTGATCGTCGGACCCAACCCGGCCTTCCTCGGCTACATCGGCGAGGTGCTGCCCTCCCTCGGCGAGACCGGCGTGCTCCTCGCGACCGTGGGCGAGCTGTACCCGGGGGTGCGGACGACCGTCACGGACACCCCCGAGGCGGCCGCCGTCAAGGGCCGGGCCGACATGGCCGACGCCCTCGCCGAGGCCGTCCGCGGCCGCCAGTCGCTGCCCGACCCGGTGATCACCGTCGAGCACGACCGCGAGGTCCTCATGCTCGACGACGGCCTGGTCAACGTCGCCCGGGAGCGCACCCGCGCCGCCGGGCTGCCGCACAACGTGGCCCGCGAGCACTTCGAGGGCCACATCCTCAACGCGCTCACCGACCTGTACGCCGAGCGGATCGGCACCGACCCCTTCGACGGGTCCAGCCTGCTCGACCCCAGCGACATCACCCAGATCCGCGACGACCTCGCCGAGAACCCCGAAGTGTGGTCCGCGATCGACCGGTTGTGGCCGGTGCTGACCCCGCAGCGGCTCGTCGCGGACTTCCTCGCCGTGCCCGAGGAGTTCCTGTCCGACGCGGACGCCGACGCCGTACGCCGACCGGCCACCCGGCACTGGACCGTCGCGGACGTGCCGCTGCTCGACGAGGCCGCCGAGCTGCTCGGTGAGGACGACCGGCCGGCCCGGGAGCGCGCCGCGCGCGAGCGCGAGACGCAGATCGCCTACGCGCAGGGTGTGCTGGACGTGTCCTACGCGTCGCGGACCTACGAGTTCGAGGACAAGGAGGAGGACGATCCCGAGAGCTCGGAGGTGCTGTCCGCGCACGACATCATCGACGCCGAGCGGTTCGCCGAGCGGCACGAGGAGGACGACCACCGCAGCGCCGCCGAGCGCGCCGCCGCCGACCGGACCTGGGCGTTCGGGCACATCATCGTCGACGAGGCGCAGGAGCTGTCGCCGATGGCGTGGCGGCTGCTGATGCGGCGCAGCCCCACCCGCTCGATGACCCTGGTCGGCGACCCGGCGCAGACCGCCGAGGCGGCCGGCGTCGGCTCCTGGGCGGACATCCTCTCCCCGTACGTCGAGGACCGCTTCGAGCACACCCGCCTGGGCGTCAACTACCGCACCCCCGCCGAGATCATGGACGTGGCGGCGGCCGTGCTCCGCGCCGAGCACCCGGACTTCGAACCGCCCAGCTCGGTCCGCTCCACCGGCGTACGCCCCTGGGCACGCGCCACCGACGACCTCCCGGGCGCCGTCGCCAAGGCGGTCGAGGAGCTCACCCCGCAGGAGGGACGGCTCGCGGTGATCGCGCCCCGCGACCTCCACCGGAGGATCGCCGCCCGGCTGGACGGCGTCACGGCGGGCGCCCAGCCCGACCTCACGCAGCAGGTCGTCCTGCTCGACCCGCGGCAGTCCAAGGGCCTGGAGTTCGACTCCGTCCTCGTCGTCGAGCCCGGCCGCTACGGCACCAGCGACCTGTACGTGGCCCTGACCCGGGCCACCCAGCGGCTGGGCGTCGTGCACACCGGGGAGCTGCCCGAGTCCCTGGCGCAGGCGTTCACCCGGTCCCGATGACGAGACCGGCGAGGACCGGCAGCGGCGTGATGGAGCCGCCGCGGCCCCGCGGGCGTCGCGGCGGACGCGGTCGATGCGCAGCTCCGGGTACGAGGACGGGTGAGGGGCCTCACCTCAGCCCCTTCCGGGTGTGAGGTGAACGGGGTGCCCCGCGGCGGCCACTCCACGGGCCCGGCACCGACGCCGCTGTGACGGAATCCGCTCCTGCCGTCACAGCGGCGTCACGGGCCGTCTAGGCGGGACGCAGGTACACCGTCGCCAGCGGCGGCAGGGTCAGGCGGATGCTCGCCGGACGGCCGTGCCAGGGCTGCGCCTCGGGCTTGATCGGATCGGGGTTGGTGACACCGCTGCCCCCGTAGCGGGCCGCGTCGGTGTTGACGGCCTCGTGCCAGGCGAGGACGTCCTCGGGCACGCCCAGGCGGTAGTCCTCGCGCACCACCGGAGCGAAGTGGGAGACGGCCAGCACCGGACGGCCCTCGGGGTCCAGCCGCAGGAACGCCAGGACGTTGTCCTCGGCGGCGTCCCCGACGATCCACTCGAAACCGGCCGGATCCGTGTCCAGGCGCCACAGCGCCGGGGTGGCGCGGTAGACGGTGTTGAGGTCGCGGACCAGGTCGCGCACGCCCCGGTGGTCGGGCTCGGCGCCGTAGCCCGGGTCCAGCAGCCACCAGTCGGGCCCGTGCGTCTCGGACCACTCCGCGCCCTGGGCGAACTCCTGGCCCATGAACAGCAGCTGCTTGCCCGGGTGGGCCCACATGTAGCCGAGGTAGGCCCGGTGCCCGGCGCGCTGCCGCCACCAGTCGCCGGGCATCTTCGACACCAGGGAGCGCTTGCCGTGCACGACCTCGTCGTGGGAGATCGGCAGGACGTAGTTCTCGCTGTAGGCGTACACCATCGAGAACGTCATCTCGTGGTGGTGGTACTTGCGGTGCACCGGCTCGTGGCTCATGTACTGCAGCGAGTCGTGCATCCAGCCCATGTTCCACTTCAGCCCGAACCCGAGCCCGCCGAAGCCGCTCGGGCCCTTGTGGTGCGTGGCCCGGGTGACGCCGTCCCAGGCGGTCGACTCCTCGGCGACGGTGACCACGCCGGGCACCCTGCGGTACACCGTCGCGTTCATCTCCTGCAGGAACGCCACCGCGTCCAGGTTCTCCCGGCCGCCGTGCTCGTTGGGCGTCCACTGCCCCGGCTCGCGCGAGTAGTCCAGGTAGAGCATCGAGGCGACGGCGTCCACGCGCAGCCCGTCGATGTGGAACTCCTCGCACCAGTACACGGCGTTCGCCACGAGGAAGTTGCGCACCTCGTTGCGCCCGAAGTCGAACTCCAGCGTGCCCCAGTCGGGGTGCGCGGCCCGCTGCGGGTCCTCGTGCTCGTACAGGGGCCGGCCGTCGAACTCCGCCAGCGCCCAGGCGTCGCGCGGGAAGTGCGCCGGGACCCAGTCCATGATCACGCCGATGCCCGCCTGGTGCAGCCTGTCGACCAGGTACCGGAAGTCGTCCGGGGTGCCCAGCCGGGCCGTCGGCGCGTAGAAGCCGGTGACCTGGTAACCCCAGGAGCCGCCGAACGGATGCTCCGCGACCGGCATCAGCTCCACGTGCGTGAAGCCCAGGTTCTTCACGTACCGGGGGAGCTGCTCGGCCAGCTGACGGTACGTCAGGCCCGGTCGCCAGGACGGCAGATGGACCTCGTACACCGAGAACGGCGACTCGTGCGCCGGTGCCTCGGCACGCCGGGCCAGCCACGCGGCGTCGCCCCACTCGTACTGCGAGGAGGTGATGACCGACGAGGTCGCGGGCGGCACCTCGGTGCGGCGGGCCAGCGGGTCGGCGCGCAGCGTCTTCGAGCCGTCGGGGCGGGTGATCTCGAACTTGTACAGCTCGCCCTCCGCGACGCCCGGCAGGAACAGCTCCCACACGCCGGACGACCCCAGCGACCGCATGGGGTTCCCGGCGCCGTCCCAGAAGTTGAAGGTGCCGGCCACGCGCACGCCGCGGGCGTTCGGCGCCCACACCGCGAACCGGGTGCCGGTCACGCCCTGGTGGGTCGTCGGGTGCGCGCCCAGCGCCGTCCACAGCTCCTCGTGCCGGCCCTCGCCGATGAGGTGCAGGTCGAGGTCGCCGAGGGTCGGCCAGAAGCGGTAGGGGTCCTCGGTGTCCAGGACCGTCCCCTCGTACTCCACGAGCAGCCGGTACACCGGGATCTCCGTCAGCGGGAGCAGCCCGGAGAAGAACCCCTCCCCGTCGGCGTGCAGCTCCGCCCGCAGCTCCCCGGAGACGACCGTCACCGACAGGGCGTACGGCCGGAACGCCCGGAAGGCGACCCCGCCGGGCACCGGGTGGGCGCCGAGCACGGAGTGGGGGTTGTGGTGCGTGCCGCGCAGCAGCCGTTCGCGGTCCACCGCGTCGACGGCAGGCGAGACGGCGATCTCCATCTCCGGCGGCACGACCTGGACCGGGGCGGCCTTCCCCGCGGCGCTCCCGGTGGCGGGCGCTCTCTCGCCAGAAGCCTTCTTGACGGCGGCCTTGTCAGCAGGTGGCTTCTCGGCGGCGGTCTTCCTGGCCCGAGCCTTCTTGACGGCGACCTCCCCGGCGGGGACCTGCTCGGCGGGGGCCGCCTTCACCGGCTTGGCCCTCTTGGCTGCCGTCTTCTTCGCGGCGGTCCCGGGTGCCGTGGCCTTCCTGGCGGTCACCGCCTTCGCCGTCCCGGCCGCCGCCTTCTTCACGACGGCCTTCCTGGCGGCGGGCTCGGCGGTCGCCGGCGCGGGGGTGGCCGGGGCGGCGGCCGCCCCGACGGCCGAAGGCTTCCCGGTGACGGCCTTCTTCGCCGCCGCCTTGGTGGCCGGGGCCTTCCTGTCGGCCGTCTTCTTCGCGGCCGCCTTCTTGGTCACGGTCTTCCCGGCGGCGGCCGTCTTCGCGGCGGCCGTCTTCGCGGCGGCCGTCTTCGCGGCGGCCGTCTCCTTCTTCGCCGCTGCCTGTTTCGGCACCGCCGTCTTCTTCGCTGCGCTCTTCGCTGCGCTCTTCGCTTGCGCGGCCGTGGGCTGCTCGGGGATCTTCTCCCCGGCCGTCCCCTTGGGACGCGAACCGCTGGACTCAGGACGGGGGGTCACGGGAGGTGCCTCCTGGGCGAAGGTGGGTCGGTCAGGTCAGGTGGCCGGACGTGGCGAGCCGCTCTGTGGCGGCCAGCGGCACCGGCAGCCACTCGGGGCGGTGCCGGGCCTCGTACACCACCTCGTAGATCGCCTTGTCGGTCTCGTAGGCGCGCAGCAGCACCGGGTCGGTGCGCGGATCGCGGCCGGAGGCCTCCGCGTAGCCGGAGCAGAACGCGGAACGGCAGGTCTCGGCCCAGCCCGGCTGCGGGGGGTCGGCCGAGCGCGCCGCGTAGTCGAAGGACCGCAGCATGCCGGCGACGTCCCGGACGGCCGGCTGGGGCATGCGCCGCTCGGCCAGCGGGCGGGCCGGCTCGCCCTCGAAGTCGATCAGGAACCACTGACCGGACGGCGAGCGCAGGCACTGCCCGAGGTGCAGGTCCCCGTGCACCCGCTGGGCGGTCCAGGTGCGGCCCTCGGAGGCCAGGTCGCCCAGCGCCGTGAACGTCGACCGGAGGCCGCCGGCGTGGGGCCGGAGCGCGGGGACGGCGTGGAGGGCGGCCTCCAGCCGCTCGATCATGCCGTCGACCATCTGCCGCAGCTGCACGTGACCGAAGGTGACCGTCGGCAGCGCCCGGGCCAGCGCGGTGTGCACCTCGGCCGTGGCCCGGCCCAGCGCCCTCGCCTCGGCGCCGAAGTCCTCGCCCTTGGCCAGCTCGCGCAGCGCCAGCTCCCAGCCGTCGGAGGCGCCCTGCAGGAACGGCTGGAGCACTCCCAGCACATACGGCTGGCCGGCCGGTTCCGCGGGGCCGGCCGAGACGACCGGGTCCGCCGTGGGGTCGACGTCGGCGACCATCCAGGCCGTGGGCGCGGGCACCCGGGGGCAGCCCTCGCGGGCCAGTGCCAGCGGCAGCTCCAGGTCCGGGTTGATCCCGGGCACGATCCGCCGCAGCAGCTTCAGGATGAACGTATCTCCGTAGACGAGGGAGGAGTTGGACTGCTCCGCCGTCACCACGCGGGGGACCAGGCCGGAGCGGATGTCCTGGCCGGGGTCCCGCTCGAAGCGGAGCCGGCCGATGCGCGCCCGGGTGCGCAGTGCCTCCAGGAGCAGCTCGGCGGGCCTGGCGTCGTGCAGGGCGTCGTAGACGGTCCGTCCGGCCAGCGGGCCCGTCGGGACGTGTCCGATGAGCGCGGGCGCCAGCCGAGGCGGCAGCGCCTCGCGCACGCCTATGAGCAGCTGGTAGCAGTCGCCGGGGTGGCCGGGCGCCCCGTGCCCCGGCACCAGCGGCTGGTGGGCGCGGACGAGCAGGTGGTACAGGCCGAGCTTGGCCGACGACGGCAGCAGCTCCGTGGCCTCGACCAGGGTGAACCCGGTGACCGGTCGTCCCTTGCCCGCGAACCAGCGCTGCCGCGGCAGCCACTCGCGCAGCAGCGGGTCGAGGGAGGCGAGAAGGCCGGGCGGGGTGGCGGTGCGTGTGACGGCTTGCGGCATGGCGTCGCGTCCTTTCACCCATGGTGTGTGCGCCTCCGGTGCCTGCGCGGCCCGTTCCGGCGACGTCCCTCCGGCTCACGCGGGTGGCGGGGTGTTACTAGTGCGTGCCCCGGGCGGGGCAGGGGAAACGCCCCGCCACGGGGGTTTGCGGCCTGCCCCGCGGATCAGGCCGTCTCAGAGCGGATCAGGCCTCATACGGCGTCCCTGCGGAGCCGGAACCAGTAGAAGCCGTGGCCCCCCAGCGTCAGCAGGTACGGCAGTTCGCCGATCGCCGGGAAGCGCACCCCGCCGAACAGCTCCACCGGGTGCCGGCCCTCGAAGGCGCTGAGATCCAGCTCCGTGGGCTGTGCGAAGCGTGAGAAGTTGTTCACGCAGAGCACCAGGTCGTCCTCGTACTCCCGCAGGAACGCGAGCACCGCGGGGTTGGAGGAGGGCAGCTCGGTGTACGAGCCGAGCCCGAAGGCCGGGTTCTGCTTGCGGATCTCGATCATGCGCCGGGTCCAGTGCAGCAGCGACGACGGCGACGCCATGGACGCCTCGACGTTGGTGACCTGGTAGCCGTAGACCGGGTCCATGATCGTGGGCAGGAACAGCCGCCCCGGATCCGACGAGGAGAAGCCCGCGTTGCGGTCGGGCGTCCACTGCATCGGCGTGCGCACCGCGTCCCGGTCGCCGAGCCAGATGTTGTCGCCCATGCCGATCTCGTCGCCGTAGTACAGGATCGGCGAGCCCGGCAGGGACAGCAGCAGGGCGGTGAAGAGCTCGATCTGGTTGCGGTCGTTGTCCAGCAGCGGGGCGAGCCTTCGGCGGATGCCGATGTTGGCGCGCATGCGGGGGTCCTTGGCGTACTCCGCCCACATGTAGTCGCGCTCTTCGTCGGTGACCATCTCGAGCGTGAGCTCGTCGTGGTTGCGCAGGAAGATGCCCCACTGGCAGCGCGAGGGGATGGCCGGGGTCTTGGCCAGGATCTCGGAGACGGGGTAGCGGGACTCCCTCCGCACGGCCATGAAGATGCGGGGCATGACCGGGAAGTGGAACGCCATGTGGCACTCGTCGCCGCCGCTCGGATAGTCGCCGAAGTAGTCGACGACGTCCTCGGGCCACTGGTTGGCCTCGGCGAGCAGCACGGTGTCCGGGTACTGGGCGTCGATCTCCTTGCGCACGCGCTTGAGGAAGGTGTGCGTGGCCGGGAGGTTCTCGCAGTTGGTGCCCTCCTCCTGGTACAGGTACGGCACCGCGTCCAGCCGGAAGCCGTCGATGCCCAGGTCCAGCCAGAACTTCAGCGCGGAGATCATCTCCTCCTGCACGGCCGGGTTCTCGTAGTTGAGGTCCGGCTGGTGCGAGAAGAAGCGGTGCCAGTAGTACTGCTTGCGGACGGGGTCGTACGTCCAGTTCGAGGCCTCGGTGTCGACGAAGATGATCCGGGCGTCCTGGAACTGCTTGTCGTCGTCGGCCCACACGTAGTAGTCGCCGTAGGGGCCGTCGGGGTCCTTGCGTGACTCCTGGAACCACGGGTGCTGGTCGCTGGTGTGGTTCATGACGAAGTCGATGATCACGCGCATGCCCCGCTGGTGGGCGGCGTCGGCGAACTCCACGAAGTCCGCCAGGTCGCCGAACTCCGGCAGCACGGCCGTGTAGTCGGAGACGTCGTAGCCGCCGTCACGCAGCGGCGACTTGAAGAACGGCGGCAGCCACAGGCAGTCGACGCCGAGCCACTGCAGGTAGTCGAGCTTGGCGGTCAGGCCCTTGAGGTCACCGACGCCGTCCCCGTTGCTGTCCTGGAACGAGCGGACGAGCACCTCGTAGAAGACGGCGCGTTTGAACCAGTCGGGGTCGCGGTCCCTCGCGGGGGTGTCCTCGAAGGTGTCCGGAACGGGTTCGTTGACGATCATGTTGTGGGTGACCCTCCGATCTGCGGGTGGGACGGTCGCAGAACCGAGAACACGTGCGCGGGACTACGGCCCGGTTCGAGGCGCACATAGTTGGCCCTGCCCCAGTGGTAGGTCTCGCCGGTGAGCTCGTCGCGCACCGGCACCGACTCGTGCCAGTCCAGGCCGAGGTGCGGCATGTCCAACGAGACCGTGGCCTCCTGGGTGTGGTGCGGGTCGAGGTTGGCGACCACCAGAACCGTGTTCGAACCCTTCCTCTTCGAGTACACGATCACCGCTTCCTGGTCCGCGTGGTGGAAGTGGAGGTCGCGCAGTTGCCGGAGAGCGGGGTTTTCCCGCCGGACGGTGTTCAGCCGGGTCAGCAGCGGGGCGATGGTGCGCCCCTCCCGCTCCGCCGCCTCCCAGTCGCGGGGCCTGAGCTGGTACTTCTCCGAGTCGA
>NZ_JBHYQH010000006.1:0-25253 GCF_042746715.1 Streptomyces sp. NPDC058741
GGTCAGGCCTGACCCCACGGGTCCTGGCGTCGTCGCGGCGGGGGGGTGAGCGGCGCCCCCGGGGGGATCGGCGGCGGCCCGGGGGGGCCCCCCCCCCGGGGGGGCCCCCGCCCCCGGCACGGCACCGGCCTCTGGGGTCTGGGCACGGACCTCTGGCCTCCGGCCTCACCGAAACGATCACCGCCCCGCCACATCCCGGCCCGCCGCACCACCGAGCCCGTCCCGCCCTTCCACAGTCGTGATCAATCCGCAACCAATTCCGGTCTTGACCGAGACCCATCAACCAGGCCCGTGATTACGCTCGCGCTCATGGCCGACTCCACACCCCCCACCCAGCTCACCGCGCAGCCCCCGCCCGACCGCCCCGTCTACGTCATCGGCGGCGGCCCCGGCGGGCTCTCCGCCGCGTACGCGCTGCGCGCCCGGGGCGTACGGGCCGTCGTCCTGGAGAAGTCCGACCGCGTCGGGGCGTCCTGGCGCCGCCACTACGACCGGCTGCGCCTGCACACCACGCGCCGCCTGTCCGCCCTGCCCGGGCTGCCGATGCCCCGACGGTTCGGGCGGTGGGTGTCCCGCGACGACGTGGTGCGGTACCTGGAGAAGTACGCCGAGCACCACCGCCTCGAGATCGTCACCGGTGTCGAGGTGTCCCGGGTCGAGCCGGCCCCCGACGGCACGGGCTGGCTGCTGCACGCCACCGGCGGACGGGAGCTGACCGGTGCCGCGGTCGTCGTCGCCACGGGCTTCAACCACACCCCGCGGCTGCCGGACTGGCCCGGCCGGGCCGCCTTCACCGGGGAGTTCCTGCACGCCGGCGAGTACCGCAACGGGAAGCCGTACGCCGGCCGGGACGTCCTCGTCGTCGGCGTCGGCAACACCGGCGCCGAGATCGCCGTCGACCTGGTGGACAGCGGCGCCTCCCGGGTCCGGCTGGCCGTGCGGACCGTCCCCCACCTCGTGCGCCGCTCGACCGCCGGCTGGGCCGCCCAGTACAGCGGCATCCTCGTCCGCCGGCTGCCGGTCGGCCTGGTCGACCGCGTCTCCCGGGTGCAGGCCAAGGTGGCCGTGCCCGACCTGTCGGCCCACGGGCTGCCGCGCCCCGACACCGGGTTGTACAGCAGGGTGAAGCAGGGGGCGATCCCGGTGCAGGACGTCGGGCTGACCGACGCCGTGCGCAAGGGCCGGGTCGAGATCGTGGCCGCCGTGGAGGGCTTCGAGGACGGAGGCAAGGTCCTGCTGGCCGACGGCACCCGGATATCCCCCGACGCCGTGATCGCCGCGACCGGGTACGTCCGTGCCCTGGAGGACCTCGTCGGCCACCTGGACGTGCTCGACAGCCGCGGCAGGCCGGTCGTCCGCGGCGCCCGCACCCCGCGCAACGCCCCGGGGCTGTACTTCACGGGCTTCACCAACCCGATCAGCGGCAACCTGCGCGAGACGGCGATCGACGCGGTGAGGATCGCGAAGGCCGTCGCACGCGACCGCTCGGGGCGGGTGTCCCGGCTGCCCGGCTGACCGGCCGGCTCCGCCGGGACCCGGCGCCACCTCAGGCCGCGACGACCACGTCCGCCGGCCTCCGCCGGATCACCAGCGCCATCAGCGCCGCCGCCGCGCACAGCGCCCCCGAGGCGTACCAGACCACGTCGTACGAGCCGAAGGCGTCCCGCGCCGCGCCGCCGAGGAAGGCCACCAGGGCCGCGCCGACCTGGTGGGAGGCGAGCACCCAGCCGAAGACGATGGCGCTGTCCTCGCCGTACTGCTCGCGGCACAGGGCGAGGGTCGGCGGGACCGTGGCGACCCAGTCGAGGCCGTAGAAGACGATGAAGAAGACCATCGGCGGGCGGACCTCGGGGGCCAGCAGGATCGGGAGGAACAGCAGGGAGACGCCTCGCAGCGCGTAGTAGACCGCCAGCAGGCGGCGCGGCTCGAAGCGGTCGGTGAACCAGCCGGAGGCGATCGTGCCGACGACGTCGAACACGCCGATGACCGCGAGCAGGGAGGCGGCGGCCGTGACGGGCATGTGGTGGTCGTGGGCCGCGGGGATGAAGTGGGTCTGGATCAGCCCGTTGGTGGAGGCGCCGCAGATCGCGAAGGTGCCGGCGAGCAGCCAGAACGGGCCGGTGCGCAGGGCCGAGAGGAGGACCGTCACCGCCCGGCGCGCGGCCCCGGGAACGGGTGCCGGCTTGGGCACGAAGTCGGCCGCCCCGTAGGGCTTCTGGCCCACGTCGGCGGGGTGGTCGTGCAGCAGGAGCCAGACGAACGGGACGACGGCCAGTGCCGCGAGCGCGACCGTGACGGCGGCCGGGCGCCAGTCGTACGTGGCCACGATCCAGGACAGCAGCGGCAGGAAGATCAGCTGCCCGGACGCCGAGGCGGCGGTGAGGATGCCGCTGACCAGACCGCGCCGCTCGGTGAACCAGCGGTTGGTGACGGTCGCCGCGAACGCCAGCGCCATGGAGCCGGAGCCGAGGCCGACCAGCAGGCCCCAGCAGAGCATCAGTTGCCAGGCCGCCGTCATCCAGACGGTCAGTCCCGAGCCGAGCGCGATCACGGTGAGCGCGACCGCGACCACCCGCCGGATGCCGAACCGGTCCATCAGGGCCGCCGCGAACGGGGCCGTCAGCCCGTACAGCGCGAGGTTGACGGAGACCGCCGCGCCGATCGTGCCGCGCGACCAGCCGAAGTCGTCGTGCAGCGGGTCGATGAGCAGTCCGGGGACGGAACGGAAGGCGGCCGCGCCGATGATCGTCACGAAGGTGACGGCGGCGACGAACCAGGCGCGGTGCACACGACGGCGACGGGGCTTCGGCGGCTGCTCGACGGCCGCTGCTTCGGTTGTCTGGGTCACGCCCTAGAGCATCAGGTCCCCGCGTTCCCGCAGCGAGTGGCCCGAGAGACAGCATTCGCTAGGATCAGGCCATGAGCCGTGAGACGGTGTTCCGCCCCCATCGCGTCGTCGTCCTCGCCCTCGACGGGCTGCTGCCCTTCGAACTGGGCATCCCGCACCGCATCTTCGGCCGCTCCCGCGACGACCGGGGCCGGTCGCTGTACGAGGTCGTGACCTGCTCCGTCCGGCCGCCCGGCCCGGTCGAGACGGACGCCGACTTCGCCGTCCACGTCCCCCACGGCCCGGAGGCCCTGGCCACCGCCGACACGGTGATCGTCCCGGCGTCGTACGCGCTCGGCCCCGAGGGTGTGCTGACGGAGGACCTCGCCGCCGCCCTCGCCCGCATCCGGCCGGGCACCCGGCTGGCCTCCATCTGCAGCGGCGCCCAGGTCCTGGCCGCCGCGGGCTACCTCGACGGCCGTCCCGCCACCACGCACTGGGCGGAGGCTGACCAGCTCCAGCGGCTCTTCCCGCGGGTGAGGGTCGACCCGGACGTGCTGTTCATCGACGACGGCGACGTCCTGACCTCGGCGGGCGTCGCGGCCGGCATCGATCTGTGCCTGCACATCGTGCGCCGCGACCACGGCGCCGCCGTCGCCAACGACGTGGCCCGCCGCACGGTCGTGCCGCCCCACCGCGACGGCGGTCAGGCGCAGTACATCGCGCGCCCGGTCCCGGACCCGCAGCAGGCCTCCACCACCACCGCCCGCGCCTGGGCCCTGGGCCGCCTCCACGAGCCGATCCAGCTGCGCGACATGGCCGCCCAGGAGTCCATGTCGGTGCGCACCTTCACCCGCCGCTTCCGCGAGGAGACCGGCGTCAGCCCGGGCCAGTGGCTCACCCGGCAGCGCGTCGAACGGGCCCGGTACCTGCTGGAGTCCACCGACCGCTCCGTCGACCAGGTGGCCCGGGAGGCGGGTTTCGGCACGGCCCAGTCGATGCGCCAGCACCTCCAGGCGGCCCTGGGCGTCACCCCCACCACCTACCGGCGCACGTTCCGGGCGGACAACGGCCCGGCCACGCCCTCCGGACGAGAAGACGAGGCGGCCGTTCCGGCCGAGGGGTGAGGACCACCCGGCACATGTTGTCCACAGGCTGTGGACAACATGTGCCGGGTGGTCGGGCGGCGGCGGGCCGCAACTGGATGGCGGCGCCGTGCCGCTCGCCCCGAGCACGGCAGCACGCGCCGCCACCCGACTCCGGCGCTCCCGCCCCGGCTTCCCCGCCCCCGGAGGAAGCCGGCGCCGCATCACGACTCGCACTCACCGAGGGCCGCCGGCGTCCGGGGCCCTCGCCGTCCCCTCGCGGCGAATCGCTGCTCATCAGCGTGAGCACATCGTCACGACGCGTCAACAGCCTTCAGGGCATTCGGGGCTTATGCGGCTTTCGGCATGGGCGCGCACGGAAGCACGTCCCGGCGCATCGCCGCAGCCTCCGCGGGGGCGGGCCGGCCCGGCGTGCACCCGTGCCCCGGGCGAGGGCGGCCCTACACCGCCTCGTACGCGGCGAGGCCCTCGCAGGCGGCTCCGCCGGCACCGCCGTAGGGGACCGCGCCTGCCCCGCACGACGCGGTGAGGTCGCGGGAACTCGCGCACCGGTCCAGTTCGCACCAGATGCGCTTGCCGGTGGCCTCCACGCTCCAGCCCCAGCGGTCGGCGAGGCCGTCGACGAGAGCGAGGCCCCGCCCGCCGGTCGCCCCGTCGCCGACGCACCGCGGCACGGGGGCCCGGCCGCTGCGGTCGGCGACCTCGAGGCGGACCGTGGCCTGCTCCGTCACCGCGGGCGGCAGCGACAGCCTGAGCACCGCGGGACGGCCGGTGTGGACCACGGCGTTGGTGACGAGCTCGGAGACGAGCAGGACCAGTGTCTCGGCGAGCGGCTCATCGGCCTGTATACCCGACCCGGCCAGGCGGGAGCGGGCCCACCGCCGGGCACGCCCCACCTCTGCGGGGTCGGGCCGGATCTCCAGCTGCACTTGAAGCACCTGCACCGCTCACACCATCCGAACCGGCGGACACTTAGGCTCGCGCCTCACGAGGGCCACGATCGTAGCCATTTTCTGCATGGCCAGAACAGTGGCCGGGACAGGAATCACGGAACGTGAATTCCCTGTGGGACAGCATGGTTGACGTACAGTCACGCCAACAAGCGCTTCGGGCATATTCCAGCGCGAAGGAGTACCCGTGCGGCATACTGTGCGACGCTCGCCACAGGCAGTCGAACAGGCGGTGCCACCGGGTCCCACCACGCTCAGAGCCACTCGCATCTGTCACAAGGTACCGGAGCGGCCGTCGACTCCGGGCGGTGACGAGTCACAGGGCGGACACAAGCCGATCCCCACGCTCCGTGATCACGGTGTGCCACGATCCGCGACATCCTTCCCGGCTCTGATGACGACGGCCCAGCCAGAAGGCACTTCGGCCCGTTTCTCTCACCAGGTCACACTCGCGGGTCCCTTCACTCTCCGTCACACCGCTCGCACGGTGGGTTCGAACCTGTGCGCGCGTGGCATCCGCGGACGGCTTCGGCGCGGCGCACGTCGGCCCCGTCGGCGCGGGCAGGCCCGACGGTCGGCCGAACTGCGCGCACGGCCGGGCGTGTTGCGCTTCCCTCGCGGTGCCGGGCACTTGGGGCGGCAGGGGCTTGGCCAACGGCCGCCGTTCGGGAAGGCGTTCACGCGGTCGCGGGGTGCGGGCCCCTGAACGCGCCCGGCCGGACCGTGCGGTGGGAGCGAACCGGGCCCGGTGGGGGCGCGGTGGGCGCCCACCCGGGCCCGGTGGAAGGCCGGCTCGGTCCGGCCGGAGACGGGGGCGACTACTCGGGCACCTACTCGGGCACCGTGAAGTAGCGGGCGAAGGCGGGTACGACCTCGGCCTCGCCCACCCTGCCGTCGCCGTCGGCGTCGAGGGCGGCGGCGGCCAGGCCGGCGGTCTCCTCGGGTACTCCGAGGCACTTCAGGACGCGGGCGGCCTGCTCGACCGTCGCGGTGCCGTCCCCGTCGGAGCCGGCGACGTCGAGTGCCGCGTGCAGGAAGGGCCGGGCGATCTCGGCGAACCGGTCGGGGTTGTCGCGCAGGCGCTTGAGCGCGCCGTTGACGAACTCCTCGCGTGTGATGCGCTGGTCGCCGTCGCGGTCCGCGATCCCCGCCATGCCCTGCCAGAAGGCCTCGGCGCCGCCGTACAGCGCCTGCCCCTTGTCGGAGCGGGCCGCCACGGCGAACTCCCCGAGCAGCGCCTTGGCCGCTCCGTAGAAGTCCTCGCGGTCGATGTAGCCGTTGCCGTCCTGGTCGAAGGTGGCGAACCGGCCGGCGATCCTGCGCTCGTTCTCGCTGCTGACCATGTCTGTCTCGGGCCGCCTTAACGTCGGGTGGGGTGCCTATCGCTCGGAGCGTACGACGGAGGGAGCGGTTCGGGCGCGGGATGACGTCACTTGTGCCGGGACCGGGGTGATTCCGGGACAACGGCGTGGCGGAACGGCGGCGGTCGGCCTGCGGTGCGTCACCGCGACCTCACGCGGACAGCGGTTCGCCCTCGTCGCCCAGGGCCTCCTCCACATCGCCGTAGACGTCGAACAGCCTGCGCACGCCCAGCGCGCCGAGGACCCGGTTGACGTGGGACCCGTCGGCCGCGCCCCGGGCGGGCAGCACCATCCGCAGCCGGCCCTGGCAGGAGCGGATCAGCCGGCGGGCGGCGATCAGCACGCCCACTCCGCTGGAGTCGCAGAAGAACACCTCGGACAGGTCGAGGACGAGGCAGTGGTGCCCCTCGGCCACCACGTCGTGCACCCGCTGCCGCAGCAACGGCGACGTCATCAGGTCCAGCTCGCCCGACACTCGGAGCAGGGCCCATTCGCCCTGCTCCCCGCCGGTCACTTTGAAGGTCACCACCAAGCCCCTCGCTCGCCGAAACGGAAGCAGTACCTACGCTTCCTTGCAGCGCGGCTGCCCAGCGGGCGTTTCCCCGAAACGCGACCCGAAAAACGGATCCCCCACAGAAGCGGCTTGTTTCAGTCGACTTCGATCCCGTTCGATCCCCTTCCGTCAGGTCTGATCGGAGGGCGACGGGGTAGGCGCGGCCCCGAAGGAATGCGGCACGAAGGTCGGCGGGCCCTTACCACCTGCGGCCGGTCAGGGGGCGCACATTGCCGCAAAGGGGCGTGCGCCGCCGTGCGTGCCGACTACATTCGAGGAGAGCCGGGACAGGCCGGACAGGACACGGGCGCGCGACACGAGCAGGGGGTGAGGGGGCCGCATGGCGAGGGAGGACGTACCGCCGCGCTGGGACCGCACGATGCAGCAGCGTCTCGCCCGCGGGGAGACCGCCGCCCTCTGCGAGCTCTACGACCGGTTCGCCTCCCTCGTGCACGGCCTCGCCCACCGCGTCCTCGGCGACGAACACGCAGCCGACGGCATCACCCGCGAGGTCTTCGTCCACGTCTGGGAACACCCCGACTCCTACGACCCCCGGCAGGGCCCGCTGCGCACCTGGGTCGCCACGCTGACCCACCGGCTCGCGGTGCAGCGGTTGCGTACCACGGAGACCGCCGCACGCGCCCTCGAAGGCTCCGGCAGCGCCGAGGAGCTGGAGCAGCGGGTGCGCAGCGCCGCCGTCGCCGCCCGCGCCGACTACATCGTCCAGTCCATGCCTGCACCGCTGCGCTCGGCGCTGGAGCGGGCCTACTTCCAGCGCCGCGACTACCGCCAGACCGCCACCGACCTCGGCATCACGCAGGACGAGGCCCGCCGCCGCCTGCGCCTCGGCCTGCAGTTGCTCTCCACCGCCCACGACACGCAGGCCCCGGGCGCACCGCCCGGATACGGGGGTGCGGCGTGAACGGCCCGGACCGTTTCGAGGCGTACGGCGACCCTGAGGGGGAGGGCGGCGGCCACGAGGAGCCGGACGGGACCGGCGCCCCGACCCCGCCGGCCGGTTCGGGCGATCACGGCGTCCCGAACGGGCCGGGCGGCCCCGAGGACTCCGGACCGGACCGGCCGCCGCGCATCCCCCCGCCCCGGGGTTCCGTCGAGGACGGCGGGCCGCTGCCCGCGCCGGCGGACCTCGGCGACACGGCACCGGCACGCCCCGTGTTCGAGCACACCGTGCTGAAGTCCCTCATCGGCGCCTGGGCGCTGGCCGCCTGCTCGGCCGAGGAGGCCACCGCCGTCGAGGAACACCTCGGCGCGTGCGGCACGTGCGCCGACGAGGCCCGGCGGCTGCGCGAGGCGGTCGGGCTGCTGCAGCGGCCCGAGAGCCTCGACCTGGACCCGGGCCTGCGGACGCGCGTGCTGGAGAGCTGCCTGGAGCGGCGCCCGCCCCGCATCCCGGTGCCGGACTGGGCCACCGCGTACGACGCCGAGACCGCGCGCCTGGACGCCCTGCTGCAGGACTTCGGCGAGGCCGAGTGGCACGCTCCCGTCCGGCTGCGCTGGTTCCGGGGCGGGGAGCCGACGACCCGCCGGACCACCGTCGCCGGGGTCATCGCCCATCTGCTCAGCGTGGACGGGCTGGTGTCGGTCGCGCTCGGCCTGGACGACCCGCTCGGCGAGGTCCGGGCGCAGCGCCCGACCCCGGCGGCCCGCACCGAGGCGTACTGGCGCGCCTCCCAGGTGTCGCCCACCCGTGCCGTGCGCACGCCCTGGCGGGAGCAGAGCCACAACCTGGTGCGCACGGTGTCCTTCACCGGCGGCGGCGCAGGACGGCTGCCGATCCCGTACGGGGACTTCGAACTGCCCCTGCACGACGCCATGCTCGACCGGGCCTTCGAGTGCTGGGTGCACGCCGAGGACATCGCGGGCGCCGTCGACTACCCCTACGACCCGCCCTCACCGCGCCACCTGCACCGCATGATCGACCTGGCGGCACGCATGCTGCCGACGGCCCTGGCCCACCGCCGCCAGGCCGGCCTCGCGACCGCAGTCCGCCACCGCCACCTGGTGGCCGCGGGCGAACCGGGCCGCAGCCTCCGGCTGGAGATCGAGGGCTCGGGCGGCGGCGAGTGGCTGATCCCGCTGGACTCCCCCGCGGCGAAGGGCTCCGCCGAGTACGAGGTGGCCCATGTCGCCCTGGACGGCGTCGAGTTCTGCCGCCTGGCCGCCGGCCACGTCCCTCCGCAGGAGGCGGCGGCGGGCCAGGTCGGGGACACGGAGGCGATCAGGGATGTCCTCCAGGCGGCCGCGTCACTGAGCAGGATGTAGCGACCGGCCGCGGGGAAACGCCCCCAGGGGCGCGGGAAACCGCGCGCACGCCACGCACCACCCGCACCCGCCCGCGCGACGGAACGCCCCGAACCTCTAGGCGAAGACGACCGTCCGCCGCCCGTTGAGCAGGATCCGCCGCTCGGCGTGCCACTTCACGGCCCGCGCCAGCGCCTGGCACTCCACGTCCCGCCCGATCGCCACCAGCTGGTCCGGCGTGACGTCGTGCCCGACGCGCTCGACCTCCTGCTCGATGATCGGCCCTTCGTCGAGGTCGGCCGTGACGTAGTGAGCCGTGGCCCCGATCAGCTTCACGCCCCGGGCGTGCGCCTGGTGGTACGGCTTCGCGCCCTTGAAGCTCGGCAGGAACGAGTGGTGGATGTTGATGATCCGCCCGCTCAGCCGTTTGCACAGGTCGTCCGAGAGGACCTGCATGTAGCGGGCCAGCACGACCAGCTCCACGCCCTCCTCGCGCACGATCTCCAGCAGCCGCGCCTCGGCCTCCGGCTTGGTGTCCCTGGTCACCGGGATGTGATGGAAGGGGATGTTGTAGGACGCCACGAGCTCCGCAAAGTCCGTGTGGTTGGAGACCACACCGGCGATCTCCACCGGCAGCGCCCCGATCCGCGCGCGGAACAGCAGGTCGTTCAGGCAGTGCCCGAACCTGCTGACCATCAGCAGGATGCGCATCCCCTCGTCGCCCCGGTTGATCTGCCAGTCCATCTGGAAGGAGTCACCGATGGCGGCGAAGCTGGCCCGCAGCTTCTCCACCGTCACGGGGGCGTCCGCCGAGAAGTGGACCCGCATGAAGAACAGTCCCGTGTCGTGGTCGCCGAACTGCTGGCTGTCCTCGATGTTGCAGCCGGTCATGAACAGGTAGCTCGACACGGCGTGCACGATGCCCTTCCTGTCCGGGCAGGAGAGGGTGAGGACGTACTGGTCGGGCGGGGCCGCGGCGCTGGTGGACTGCTCGTTCATGCGGGACAGGTTCCCACAAGGGGCCGCGGCCCCGGCAATCGTTCCGCTAGGCGGACCTCGTCATGATCCGCAGCACCTCCAGGCTGCGCGGCGGCGTGTCCGGCTCCTCGCCGTCGCTCGCGGCGAGCCGTACGTGCGCCTCCCGGGCCGCCCGGACCGCCTCCGGCCATCCCTCGTGCTCCAGGTAGGCGGCGACGGGGGCGTCCGGCCCGACCTGGTGCATGATCCGCAGCACCCGCAGCACGGCCGTGTCGACGAGGGCGGCCTCCTGCGGGTCACGGAAGATCGTGCCGACGTACTTCTCTGCGGACCAGTGGTCCAGCCAGGTGTCCTCCACCAGCCGGTAGACCGCGTCGGTCACGTCCCCGTAGCCGTCCACGCCGGCCAGCCAGACGTCCCGCTGGAACCCGGGGTCGGAGAGCATGTGCAGCGCCGAGCGCACGTTGCTGCGCCAGCGCCACCACGGCATGTCGTTGACAGGCATGCCGCCCATGGTGGAGGAGCGACGGCCACGTCGGGAAGGGTTCTCCGAAGCTTGCACGGTCATCGATCGTACGTTCCCCTCCACATCGATCACACCGACCCCCGCAATTCACCTGTATGTCACGAATTATTGAACAGCGATCACTCGCCGGTTAGCCGTGTGGCGGAATCGTGCGGAAACATGACCGGAAGGCGACACACTCGCAGCACATTCCTCCCCGGACTCCTCACCCGTCACGCCAGAAAAGGCGTCCTCGCCGCGGGCGCGGCGGCCGCGTGTGTCTCGCTCCTCGCCGGCTGCGGGGTCGTCCCCGGTGCCACGGGGGGCGCCGGGGACGCCCCGATCACCGTGATGACGTGGGCGCCGGAGAAGACCAAGGCCACCAACAAGCCCGGCATGCCCGCCTTCGCCCGCGCCTACGCCCGCTGGGTCAACGCCAACGGCGGGATCAACGGCCGCGAGCTCAACGTGGTCACCTGCAACGACCACAACGACAGCGTGGCCGCCGCGAAGTGCGCCCGGCGGGCCGCCAAGGAGAACGTGGTCGCGGTCGTCGGATCCTACAGCCAGTACGCCGACTCCTTCTTCCCGTCCCTGGAGGGCGCGGGCATCCCCTACATCGGCGGCTACGGCATCACCAACGCCGAGTTCACCAGCCCGCTGTCGTACCCGGTCAACGGGGGTCAGCCCGCGCTGCTGGCCGGACTCGGCAGCGCGCTCGCCGACTGCGGGCCGGTCGTGCTGGTCCGGCCCGACACCATCGCGGGCGACCAGCTGCCGCCGCTGCTCGACTCGGGCCTGAAGGCGGGCGGCCACGAGGCCTCGCGGGACGAGCGGGCGGCCGAGGACGCCACCGAGTACGACGGGCAGGCCGAGCGGGCGCTGCGCGCGACGACCCGGGACCCCGCGCGGGAGGGCTGTGTGGTGCCCGCGCTCGGGGACCGCACCGGCACCTTCATGGACTCCTTCCGCAGGGCCCGCGCGGACCACCACGAGGTCCGGACCGCCACCGTGCTCGGCAGTGTCGACCAGACGGTGATCGACGCGACCGGCGGGGCGTCGGGGCCGTACGAGGGCTCGTACATCACCGGCTGGTACCCGGTGGCGAGCGACCCGCGCTGGGACGCGATGAAGCGGGTGATCCGCGAGGAGGCCTTCGGCGACAACCGCATCGACCCCGCGGACGCCGGTGTGCAGACCACGTGGATCGCCTACACGGTGTTCCGGAAGGCCGTCGAGTCCCTCGGAGACGCGGAGGTGACCGCCGACTCGGTGAGGCAGGCCCTCGACGACGGCCTGCGCATCGACACGGGCGGGCTCACACCGATGCTGCGGTGGCAGTTCCAGGACGAGCTCGCCTCGGTCGGCTTCCCGCGGCTGGTCAACGCCGACGTGACCCTCCAGGTGGTGCGGGCAGGACGGCTGGTGTCGGCGCGCAAGGGCTTCGTCGACACCACGCGGACCCTGCAGGACGCCGACGTGACCTACTGAGCGGCCGGGGCGGCGGTCCGCGCCGCCCCGGCCGTCCCGGTCACAGCTGCGTCGGCTGGCGCTCGGTCAGGCCGTACGACTTCGCGATGCCGTTCCACAGCGCGGCCGCCTTGGCCTTCTCGCTGCTCGCGACGCCGCTGGCGCGGTTGCCGGCCTGCGTCTGGCCGGTGACACGGGCCTGGTCCTTCTTGCAGCCCTTCTTCCCGGCGGCCTGGTCGGCCCAGGCGGCGTAGTGGTCGTCGGCCGCGGCCGAGGCCTGCCAGGCCTTGGTGAGGGCGGTGGTCAGCGCGGCGTGGTCGGGCAGCTTGTCGACCTCGATGCCGCGGAGCCGGGTGACCAGCTGGTTGCGCTGCTTGGCCGCCTCGCGCAGGTCCTTGGCGGCCTGGGCGAGGTTGTCGCAGCCCTTGACGTCGGCGACCGCGTTGATCACGGTGCTGCGGCTGTCGCCGCTGTCGGCGAGCAGCTTGTCCAGCTCGACCGCCTGGGCACGGGCCGGGTCGGCGGAGGGTGAGGCGGAGTCCTCCGTGGCGGGTGCGGAGGCGGCCACGGTCTTGTTGTCGTCGCCCTCCCCGTCGTCGCCTCCGCCGCCGGCGAGCAGCGCTCCGGCGCCGACGCCGAGGACGGCGATGCCGACGCCGACTGCGGCGATGACGGGGACGCGCGAGCCGGTGCGGCCGCCGCGCGAGCGGCCCCCGCCGGGCGGGGTGCGGGAGGGCTGCGCAGCGGCGTACGCGGGCTGCGGCTCCTCGATGCGGGGCAGCTGCTGCGTGGCCCCGGCCGGGCCGGCGGCGCCCTGGTCGCTGCGGAAGAGGTGCCCGAAGTCGTCGGGAGGCTGCTGGTCCCCGCCGGGCACCGGCGCCATGTACTGCGTCGCCTCGGCGTCCGGGTTCGAGGCGGGCTGCAGCGGCCCGGCTCCCGCTCCGGCCAGCGGGCCGGTTCCCAGGAACCGCGTCGCCTCGGGGTCCTCCCCGGAGGACGACTCGGGCGGCATGGTGCCGGACCGGACCGGGGGTATGTACTGCGTCGCCCCCTCGTCGGCTCCGGGGGCGACGGGCGGCAGGTACTGCGTGGGCGCGGCGTTCGCGTCCGGTGCGACGGGGGGTATGTACCGGGTCGCGGCCTCGTCGGAGGGCTGCTGCGGGCCTCCGCCGCCTGCCGCACCGTAGGGGCCCCCGTGCGACGGCGCCGGGCCGCCCGCCGCGGGGTTCCCGTACGCGTCCGGGGCCTGCGGCAACGGGCCCGGCCCGGCCGGGGAGCCGTACGCGTCGGCGGCCTGCGGCAGGCCGCCTCCGGCGGGAGAGCCGTATCCGTGGGTGACCTGCTGCTGCGGGCCGCCGTGCCCCGCCCCCTCGGGGGGCAGCGGGGATGCGCCGCCCTGGGTGCCGTACGAGCCGTAGGGGTCGCCGCCCGCGGGCGGCTGTGCGGAGTACGCGTTCGGGGGCTGGGCGCCCTCCGGGGGGAGCGCGCCGGGCGCCTGGTGCCGGTCGTCCCACGCCGGCTGCTCCGGCGTACCCCACTGCTGCTGTTGCTGCGGGGGCTGCCAGGTCTGGCCCGGCTGGGGCGGGGTCTGCTGGTCGGGGCCCCAGGGCTGGCCCCACGTGCGGCCCTCGTCGGGGGCCGCGGGCTGGGCGGGCCGGTGGGCCTCGCCGGGGCCGCCCGCCGCGCCCGGCAGCAGGGGCTCGCCACCGTCGGAGGGCAGCACGATGCCTTCGCGCGCGGGGCGCGCCGAGGGCTCCTCGCCCTGTCCACTCTGCGTCACCGGGACTCCTAGCCATGGGGGACCTTGTGAATCGTCGGGTCACGCTACCGGGTCCCCGGAGCCCGGTGCCACGCAGCACGGGACCCGGCCTCCCGCCCTGCGAGCGCGGTAACACCAGCGGGTCACGGCACGCCGCCTTCCTCACCTCCCGCGCGCCGGGCGGCCGTTTCCCGCGTGTTCACGCATCCGCGCACCGTGTGTTCACGCGGCGGCCTGCAGCTCCAGCCGCGCCCCGAACTCCCTTACCACCGCCTCGTCCTGATAGGGCTCCAGCCGCTGCTGGAAGTCCTCCAGGTACTCGGCGCCCCGGTTGGAGCGGAGCCCCTCCAGCAGTTCGACGGCCTTCATGCCCGTGTTGCACGCCTCCTCGATCTCGCGCTGCTGCACCTGTGCCGTGGCGAGCAGCACATAGCCGATGGCCCGGCGCCGCGCCCGCGTCTCGGGATGCCCGGCCAGGGACTCCTGCGCGCACCGCGCCGCCGCGTCCGCCTGCCCGAGGTCCCGGTGGCAGTGCGCCAACTCGTCGGCGAGATACGCCTCGTCGAAGTGCGCGATCCACACCGGGTCGTCCCCGGCGGCCGGATCGGCCGCCTCCAGGGCGCTCATCGCGCGCCCCGCAGCGGACTGGGCGGCGCGCGCGTCGCCCATGAGGGCGTGCCCGCGCGCCTCCGCCGCCAGGAACATGGACTCCGCGCGCGGCGTCGCGCGCCCCCGCGCCCCCTCCTGCGCGGCCCTGGCCAACTGCGCGATCTCCCGCGGGTTTCCGAGCTGCGCGGCGAGGTGGCTCATGGAGGCCGCCAGCACGTAGCCGCCGTAGCCGCGGTCCCCGGCCGCCTGCGCGAGCCGCAGGGCCTGGATGTAGTAGCGCTGCGCCAGGCCCGGCTGACCGGAGTCGACGGCCATGTACCCGGCGAGTTCGGTCAGCCGCGCGACCGCCGCGAACAGGTCCCGGCCCACCGCCTCCCGGTACGACCCCGCCAGCAGCCCGGAGACCACGCTGTTGAGGTAGTGCACGACGACGGGCCGCACGTGCCCGCTGCCGTACTGGTGGTCCAGCTCCACGAGCGCCTGCGTCATGTCCCGCACCGCCTGCACGTCGGACTGCCCCACCCGGGGCCCGGCCGAGCGCGACACCTGCGGGTCCGGCGCCGAGATCAGCCAGTCGCGGCTCGGCTCGACGAGCGCGGACGCGGCGACCGAGGAGCCGGACAGGAAGTCCCGCCGCCCCACGTCGCTGCGCCACAGCTCGCAGACCTGCTCGATGGCCCCGAGGACCGTCGGGGAGAACTGCAGGCCCACGCCCGAGGCGAGGTTCTTGCCGTTGGCCATGCCGATCTCGTCGATCGTGACCGTACGGCCGAGCTTGCGGCCCAGCGCCTCGGCGATGATCGCCGGGGCCCGGCCCCGCGGCTGCTGCCCGCGCAGCCAGCGCGCCACGGACGTCTTGTCGTAGCGCAGGTCGAGTCCGTGTTCGGCCCCGCACATGTTGACGCGGCGGGCGAGGCCGGCGTTGGAGCATCCGGCTTCCTGGATGAGCGCCTGGAGCCGTTCGTTCGGCTGCCGGGCGACAAGCGGCCTTGCGGCCATGGCGTACCCCCTGTGGCTGCGGTGCCTGCCCACGCACCGAGTTGACGTGTCTTCCGCGGCCGGGGCCCCCTCGCGTCCCGGCGAAGGAATCCGGCCGTGAAGATCAATGCCCCGCCGGCCAGGCGAAAATGCGAGGCATGTGAGGATTGCCGGGGTTGCGGCTGCTGCCGGCCCCCCTCGTGGCTACCCAGCCCCGGCCCCGGATCCTCCCGCGCGCCCCCGCACATGCACCCATGCGCCCCGGCCACCGGGCCGGTGCTCCTCCCCGCGCAGGCCCGTATCGGGGTGCTCCCCGAGGGACTGCGGTTGTTCGAGCGGCTGTCGGGGCGGGAACTGCTGGCGTACTCCGGCCGGTTGCGTGGTCTGCCCGGTGCCGAGGTGGACCGGCGTGCCACGCAGCTGCTCGACGTCCTCGACCTGGCCGGCGCCCGGCACAAGCCGGTCGTCGACTACTCGACCGGCATGCGCAAGAGGATCGGGCTGGCCGCCGCCCTCCTCCACAATCCCGAAGTGCTGTTCTTGGACGAGCCGTTCGAGGCGACCGGGGCGTGGGCGTCGGCCCGCTTCCCCTACTCGATCCCGGAGGAGGGCTACAGGAACGTCGCCCCCGGGCAGACCGGGCTCGCCTGGAGCTCGGTCTTCGGCGGGAGGACGGCCGCCGCCCTGCTGTGCGCGCCCGTCATCGCGCTCACGATCTGGCTGAACCCGAGCGCGGCGGCGACGGCCTCGCGTGGCTGGTGCTCCCCGTCGGCACCGCCTACGGGGCGTTGCTGACCGCGGTGGGGCTGCGGCTGGCCACCCCGCGGACCTCCCGGCGGCTGCCGGAGATCCTGGGGGCGGTCAGCAAGGGGTGAGGCGTGAGGCGGGCGGTGGTCTCAGCCGTCGTCGAGCGCGTCCAGGAAGGGTTCGATGGCCGCGCGCCAGGCCTCCGGCTGGTCGTAGTGCACGAGGTGACCGGCGTCGGCGACCTCCGCGTACTGGCCGCGGGGCAGGACGCGGACCATCTCCTGGGCCTCGGCCCGGCCCAGCTCGCCGTCGAGGCCGCGCACGACCAGGGCGGGGCACCGGACCTGCGCCAGCTCCTCCCAGTGCGCGTCGTGCACCCAGGTCTCGCGGGTGCGGAGCATCTGCTCCGGGTCGAAGACGGGGCGCCAGCCGTCCGGGGACTCGGTCATCGACTCGGCGTAGAACGCGCCGCGGGCCGGATTGGGCCGCTCCACCCAGGGGTCGTCCTCGCCGAACCACTTGCGGACGTCGGCGAGCGTGGCGAAGGGCAGCGGCCAGGACGTGAACCACTGGTCCCACTCACGCTGGGAGGCGGCGCCGAGCGCGGAGGCCCGCATGTCGCAGATGATCAGCCCGCGGACCAGGTCGGGGCGCCGGGCGGCGAGCTGCCAGGAGGTCAGGGCGCCCATGGCGTGGCCGATGAGGACGACCGGGTCGAGGCCGAGCTGTTCGAGTACGGCCTCGGCGTCGTCGACGTAGGCGTCGCGGGTGAAGGAGCCCTGCGGGGGCTTGTCGCTGCGGCCGTGGCCGCGCTGGTCGAGGGCGACCGCGCGGTAGCGGCCGGAGAGCCAGCGGGCGGTGGGCGCCCAGTGCGAGGCGCGGCCCATCAGACCGTGCAGTAACAGCACGCCCGGGGAGCCCTGCGCGTTCTGGGCGCACTGTGCCTCCACGTCCTGGTCCGCGTGCGCCGGATCGGGCTTGGGCGGGTCACCGAACTCCCAGGCCGCGAGGCGTACGCCGCCCGTCCCGGTCACGTCGATGCGTCGCGCCATGTCCTGGCACCCCCAAGCTTCGCGCGGGCCGCGGCCGCTGTGGCCGGTCGGTCCTGTGAACCGTGCTCTGCCTGCTGTCCCTGTCGTGCCGTTTCCGTGAGTGAACCTGTGCCCTGAGTATCCGTCGACGTGCGCGGTTCACGGACCCGCGCCGTCCACAGACTATCGAATACGCTTTCGAAGTTGCCGTTCCGGCCGGCAACACCCCTCGTTCGAGTGACCATCGGCGGGGATTGATCGGCGCCGTGGAGGGGAGATCTTCAGCGGGAGGCGGACCGCTCGGGGAAACCGGTCCGAGGGGAATGACCCTGAGAGCTCGGGGCTCCGGGTCAGCACAGGGGAGGACGGGCCCCGGCGCCGCAGGGCGCCGGGGCCCTCTCCGTCCCTACGGCACATCCTCCCGCCCCCTCCCCGGCCGGGCGGCATCACCGCCGGACCCCGGCCGAGAGCCCCTCAGGTCATATGCCTCACGCGACAGCGTCGCACGGGATGCCTCCGAGCGCTGCCCTTCGACGGACTGAATCCCGGATTCGGTACGGATCACGCCACCTCCTCAAGCGCGCTGCGCACAGGGGGAGTTGACACCACGCGCGGGCCACCACCGGCCGGGAACACGACAGGCCGGACACGGGAGGCGCGGGCCACCACCGGCCGGGAACACGACAGGCCGGACACGGGAGGCGCGGGCCACCACCGGCCGGGAACACGACAGGCCGGACACGGGAGGCGCGGGCCACCACCGGCCGGGAACACGGCCAGCCGGCGGAAGAGGGCGCAGGCCACCACCGGCCGGGAACACGGCCAGCCGGCGGAAGAGGGCGCGGGCCGCGACCGGCCGGGACGGGACGGGCCGTCCCGGTGGGCACACCCCGTCCGCCGATCAGACCGGCACGCCGCCACGGGCGGTCGGCGCACCGTCCCCCGCCCGTCAGGCCACCGGCAGGTTCAGGGCTTGGCCACGAACACGTGGGAGGCCACGTCCGACTCCAGCTCGGCCGCCTCGCCGCCGCTGCCCACCAGGACGCCGCCCGGCGACTCCGTCACACTCACCACCGAGCCGGGCTGCACGCCCGCCCGCCGCAGCGTGTACATCAGCTGCGCGTCCGTCTGGATCGGCTCGCCGATGCGGCGGACCACGACCGTCTTGCCCTCGGCGCCCGGGTCGAGGCTGGCCAGCGACACCATGCCCTCGTCCAGGAACGGGTCGGCCCCGTCCTTCTCGCCGAGCTCCTCGAGACCCGGGATGGGGTTGCCGTACGGCGACTCCGTCGGGTGCCGCAGCAGCTCCAGCACCCGGCGCTCCACGGCCTCGCTCATCACGTGCTCCCAGCGGCACGCCTCCGCGTGGACCTGCTCCCACTCCAGGCCGATCACGTCGACCAGCAGGCACTCGGCGAGGCGGTGCTTGCGCATCACGCGCGTGGCCAGGCGGCGCCCCTCGTCGGTGAGCTCCAGATGCCGGTCGCTGGCGACGGACACCAGGCCGTCCCGCTCCATCCGCGCCACGGTCTGGCTGACCGTCGGCCCACTCTGGTCGAGCCGCTCGGCGATCCGGGCGCGCATGGGGACCACGCCCTCTTCTTCCAGCTCGAGGATGGTGCGGAGATACATCTCCGTGGTGTCGATCAGTCCGGACATACGTGCCCCTCGAGTGAGATCTGCCGGAGGCTGGACGGCTCACCGGCGCGTGCGCTGGCCCTGCTCCCAATTCTGCCGGATGCCACCGACAACCGTGCCGCCGGAGGGAGCGGCGCCCGCGGAGCTGCCCGCGAGGCCGTATTGACACAGCAGTGGTCCAGACCGCACCGTGATGCGCGACACAAGCCGCCGAGGCCAGCCGGAAGGGGCCCGTATGAGCGACCGCACGCCGGCCGGTCAGTTCCTCGACGCCGCGATCGAACTGCTGCGGCGGGTCCGAGACGAGGAGGCGGACCGCATCACGGCCGCCGGGGCGCTCCTCGCCGACACCGTCGCCGACGGCGGCCGCCTGTTCGCCTTCGGCGCCGGGCACTCCTCGCTCGCCGCCCAGGACCTCGTCTACCGGGCCGGCGGCCTCGCCCTGATGAACCTGCTCGCCGTGCCCGGTGCCGTCGGCGTCGACGTCATGCCCGCGCCCCTCGGCTCCGCCCTGGAACGGGTCGACGGCCTCGCGAGCGCGGTCCTCGACAGCTCACCGCTGCGCGCGGGCGACGCCCTGCTGATCATCTCCCTGTCCGGGCGCAACGCCCTGCCCGTGGAGATGGCCATGAAGGCACGCACCCTCGGCGTCAAGGTCATCGGCGTGACCTCGGTGGCGTACGCCTCGCAGACGTCGTCCCGGCACAGCTCGGGCACGTACCTCAAGGACCACTGCGACCTCGTGCTCGACTCCAAGATCGCGGTCGGGGACGCGGAACTCACCCACGACAGGGTGCCCGCCCCCTTCGCCCCGGCCTCCACGGTCGTCACCTCGGCCCTCCTCCAGGCCGTCATGGCCACGACCGCCGCCACCCTCGCCGACCGGGGCGTCGAACCGCCGCTGCTGCGCTCCGGGAACGTCGACGGCGGGCACGACTGGAACGCCCGGGTGATGGAGCGGTACGGGGACCGGATCTTCTACCGGCACTGAGCCGGCCGCCCCGGCGGGTCACGTACCGTCCGACAGGCCCGCCAGATCCAGCGCCGCCGCGACCCGTACCGCCACGTCCTCCGCGTACGTCGCGTCGGACCGCTCGAACGCGCCGCGGCCGGCGCCGCGCAGGAACGTCACCACGCCCAGCGTGCGGCCCCGGCTGCGCAGCACCGCGCACAGGGCGTGCACCGCGTCCGGCGGCCACCGCCGGGCCAGCGCCCACTCCCGCGCCTCCGGCGGCGGAACCGGTCCCGCGCTCGCCCGCAGCGTCCCGACGCGCTCCACGCACTGCAGCGCCGGATGCCCCTGCGGATACCGCACGGGCAGTCCCGGCCCGCCCGCCAGCCTGCTGGGCCCCGGAGCCCCGGCCGGCGTCGCCGCCATCCGCACCAGCCGCACCGGACCCTCGGATTCCCCGTCCACCGGGGCACCGCCCGCCACCCGGTCGATCAACGCGTGGTCGGCGAATCCGGCCAGGGCGAAGTCCAGGTGGACGGTCGCCGCCTCCGCCGGGTCCTCGCACTCCGCGGCCGCCCGCGACGCCCGGTGCAGCTGCTGCGCCCGGAACCGCAGCAGCGACGCCTCCTGCTCGCCCTGCTTCAGATCCGTCACGTCCTGGAACAGCCAGCCCACGCCCAGCGGCACCGGCTCCTCCGCCAGCGGCGACGCCAGCCGCAGGAAGCCGCTGCGCCAGCACCGGCGCCGCTCCCCCTCCGGCGTGCGCACACTCACCCACACCTCGGCCGGCGCGGGGGGCGCGCCCTCCGCCAGCACGTGCTGCAGCGCGGACTCCAGCTCCTCCACCCCCTGCGACAGCAGCTCCCCGAGCGGCCGTCCCAGCACCGACGTACGGCCGATGCCCAGCGCCCGCGCCGCGTGCGCGTTCACCACGGCCGGACGCAGGTCCACGTCCACCAGCACGACACCCCAGCCGGCGTCCTCGAACAGTGCCTCGCTGAGCGCGATCGACCGCTCCAGGTCGATCTGCGCGTGCACCTCGCTGAACGCGCAGTACACCCCCGCCGGCTTCCCGTCGGCCCCCCGCACGGCCGCCGACTGCGTCCGTACGAGCACCCGCCCGCCGTCCTTGGTCAGCAGCGCGAACTCGTGCACCTGCCGGCCGGGGGCGTGCATCGCCGACAGCAGCCGCCCCTCGACCTCCTCGGCGTCCGCGCTGCGCAGGGCCCATCCGGCGAGGCCGCGGCGGCCCACCGCCTCCTCGGGGCTCCAGCCCAGGATGCGCTCGGCCTCGCGGTTCCAGTGCGTGACGACCCCGTCGGCGTCGAAGGCGCACAGCGCCGCGTCCATGCCGTCGAGCAGAGCGGCAAGCAGATCCGAACCATCCGACCCGTCCCGCCCGGGCTCGTCCGGCCCCAGCTCGTCGGTGGTCCCACTATGCCGGGAAGCACTCACCTGGACCCCCTGCAGGCTGCGTCCGCACGTACGGCACGTCGGTTCGCCGCGTGCGTTTCATTCAACTGGAACGTGACTCAGCGCACACCGAGTTCCCACAACATGAACAGAATCGTTGTACGCGACCGATCACCGCGTCAACGCCCGGGAGCCGCACCGCTCCCCCGGCGCGCCTCCACCTCTATCTCGATCCTCATCCGCGGGTCCGCCAGCCCGCACACCATCATCGTCGCGGCCGGGAGCACCTCGCCGAAGCACTCCCGCAGGACCGGCCAGCACGGCTCGAAGTCCTCCCGGTCGGGCAGCAGGTACCGCACCCGCACCACGTCCGCGAACGTCGCCCCCGCCTGAGCCAGCGCCGCCCCCACGTTGCGCAGGCACTGCGCCGCCTGCTCCACCACGTCGTCGGAGATCGTCATGTCCGAGTAGTCGAACCCCGTCGTCCCCGACACGTGCACCCGGTCGCCGTCCACCACGGCCCGGGCGTACCCGATCCGCTCCTCGAACACCGAACCACTGAGAATCGCCCGCCGCTGCTGCTTCATACGCCGCACGCTAGACGGCCTGTCAAGATCTCCGGAAAAAAACAGTTGAGCGATCGGCGAAGCGCTCCTTAGGGTGGCAAGCACTTCAGAAGGGAGGTGGTTCGGCAGATGTACACATACCGGACGGAAGAGGTGGCTGCGGGCTAGCGGCCCGTCACCACGCTCAGTGCGGTGCCGGACCAGCGCGTGATCGGAGCGCGCAGCCGGCCCAATCCCAGGCAGTCACCCGACCCGCGAGTCGCCGGTACGTCCGGCCGGCTCCTCCTCACGGAGGACCGGACTCGCGGGTCGTCTGCGTGTGACGCGGCGACGGGTCAGTGCGCGATGTCGCCGTAGCCCTCGATCTCGCGCGGGTCGCGGCTGCCCGGGCCGGTGTAGCGGGCCGAGGGGCGGACCAGGCGGCCCGTGCGCTTCTGCTCCAGGATGTGCGCCGACCAGCCGGCCGTCCGGGCGCAGGTGAACATGGACGTGAACATGTGCGCCGGGACCTCGGCGAAGTCCAGGACGATGGCCGCCCAGAACTCGACGTTGGTGGCGAGGACGCGGTCGGGGCGGCGGGCGTGCAGCTCCGCAAGGGCCGCCTTCTCCAGCGCCTCGGCGACCTCGAAGCGGGGCGCTCCCAGCTCGCGGGCCGTGCGGCGCAGCACCCTGGCGCGCGGGTCCTCCGCGCGGTAGACGCGGTGGCCGAAGCCCATGAGGCGCTCGCCCTTGTCGAGGGCCCTCTTGACGTAGGCCTCGGCGTCGCCGGTGCGCTCGATCTCCTCGATCATGTGCAGCACCCGGGACGGGGCGCCGCCGTGCAGGGGGCCGGACATGGCGCCCACCGCGCCCGACAGCGCCGCGGCCACGTCCGCGCCGGTCGAGGCGATGACCCGTGCCGTGAAGGTGGAGGCGTTCATGCCGTGCTCCGCGGCGCTCGTCCAGTACGCGTCGACGGCCGCCACGTGCTTGGGGTCCGGCTCGCCCCGCCAGCGGATCATGAAGCGCTCGACGACGGAGCGGGCCTTGTCGATCTCGCGCTGCGGCACCATGGGCAGGCCCTGGCCGCGGGCCGACTGGGCCACGTAGGACAGGGCCATGACAGCCGCCCGGGCCAGGTCGTCGCGGGCCTCCTCCACGTCGATGTCGAGGAGCGGTTTCAGGCCCCAGACCGGGGCCAGCATCGCCAGCGCGGACTGCACGTCGACGCGGATGTCGCCGGAGTGGACGGGGATGGGGAACGGCTCGGCGGGCGGCAGGCCGGGATTGAAGGCGCCGTCGACGAGCAGGCCCCAGACGTTGCCGAAGGAGACGTGGCCGACGAGGTCCTCGATGTCGACGCCCCGGTACCGGAGGGCGCCGCCCTCCTTGTCCGGTTCGGCGATCTCCGTCTCGAACGCGACGACTCCCTCGAGCCCGGGTACGAAGTCGGACATCAGGCGGCTCCTCATGAGGTAAGTGACAGATGGTGTCGGGTGGGACGGACGCACCAGGTGTCGGTCGGCTTGCGCAGCGGGCGGCCGTCCCGAGGATCCGCGGCCGTCTGCGGCGACTCGCGGTCCTGGCCGGCTGACCCTGTGGTGCCCCGTACGGCCGGCGGTCACCCAACCGGAACGGCAGGGAAACGATATCCCCGAGTGCCACCTTTGGGGAGGGTTCACGGCACTCAGTGCCAGTCAGTGACGAAGGACACCGTGCATACCGCGCATACGGCAAGATGACCGGGTGACCGACCGCGACGCCGTCCCCTTCGATCTGGCCTCGATGCGCAAGCACTACCGGGCCGAGGGGCTCTCCCAGAACGAGCTGGCCGCCACGCCCGTCGAGCAGTTCGCGCGCTGGTTCGGGCAGGCCGCGACCGACGGCGGGCTGTTCGAGCCGAACGCCATGATCGTGTCGACGGCCGACGCCGAGGGGCGGCCCAGCTCCCGCACGGTGCTGCTCAAGCACTTCGACGAGCACGGCTTCGTCTTCTACACGAACTACGACTCCCGCAAGGCGCGCGACCTGGCGGAGAACCCGTACGTCTCGCTGCTCTTCCCCTGGCACCCGATGGCCCGGCAGGTCATCGTGTCCGGGGTCGCGCGGCGCACCGGCCGGGACGAGACGGCGGCGTACTTCCGCACCCGGCCGCACGGCTCCCAGCTGGGGGCGTGGGCCAGCGTCCAGTCGTCCGTGATCGCCACGCGCGCCGACCTCGACGTGGCCTACGCCGAGCTGGCCGAGCGCTACCCCGAGGGCGAGCAGGTCCCGGTCCCGCCGCACTGGGGCGGGTTCCGCGTGGCGCCGCAGACGGTGGAGTTCTGGCAGGGCCGCGAGAACCGGCTGCACGACCGGCTGCGGTACGTCGAGCAGCACGACGGCAGCTGGCGGGTGGAGCGGCTCAGTCCCTGAGGCGGTGGAGCCGGGCCGGCACCGCCGTCAGCCCAGCGCCTCCTCCAGCAGCCCCGCCCACTGGGCCACCACATGTTCGCGCCGGGCCGCGTCGTCCGTGAGGAGGTTGGCCAGGCCCAGGCCGCGGGCCATGTCGAGCAGGCCCTGGACCGTCTCGCGGACGCCGGGGACGGACTCGTCGGCGGCGAGGAGCTCGACGGCTATGCGGTGGGTCTCGCGGCCGACGCGGGACTCGAGCTCGGTGACGCGGGGGCGCAGCTGCTCCTCGTTGGAGGCGGCGACCCAGAGGTGGAGGGCGGCGCGGAACAGCGGGCCGGTGTAGAGGTCGACCAGGGCGGCGACGACGGCGTGGCGGTCGCCGGCGGCGCCCTCGGGGAACAGGGCGCGCAGGGCGGTGGAGCGCTCCTCGGCGACGTACTCGACGGCCGCCGTGATCAGGTCCTCGCGGGTCGGGAAGTGGTGCTGGGCGGCACCGCGGGAGACGCCGGCGCGTTCGGCGACGACGGCGACCGTGGACCCCGCCCAGCCGTGTTCGGCCAGGCAGGACACGGCTGCTTCCAGGAGCCGCTGCCGGGTGGCCCGGCTGCGGTCCTGTTTGGGGACTCTCTCCGCACGGTCGACCGCGCTCACACCACCCATGCCGCATCCCGTCGTTCGAGGAAGGCCGTCATCCCCTCGCGTGCCTGCGGGGAGCCGAACAGCCGGGCCGAGAGCGCGGTCAGGTGGGCCGCGTCCCGGTCGAAGGTTTCCAGCACCCTAGCCGTGAGCAGTCGTTTCGTCTCGGCCAGGGCGTCGGGGGCGGAGGCGCGCAGGCCGTCGAGGATGGGCGCCAGGGCCGTGTCGACGTCGTCGGCGTACGTGCTGAGCAGGCCCGTCGCGGTCGCGGCCGGGGCGTCGAAGCGTTCGCCGGTGAGGTAGTAGCGCGCGAGGGCGCGCGGGTCGGCGCGGGGCAGCAGCGGCAGGGAGATGACCGCGGGCGCCACGCCGATGCGGACCTCCGTGAAGGCGAAGGTGGCCGCCGTGGAGGCGGCGGCGATGTCGCAGGCGGCCAGGAGGCCGAGGCCGCCGGCGCGGACGTGGCCCGTGACGCGGGCCACGACCGGGCGGGGGTAGGAGGCGATCTGGCGGGGGAGGGCGAGCAGGGGGCCGGGCTC
>NZ_JBHYQH010000006.1:25263-124763 GCF_042746715.1 Streptomyces sp. NPDC058741
TCGCGTGCCTGCGGGGAGCCGAACAGCCGGGCCGCGAGCGCGGTCAGGTGGGCCGTGACGCGGGCCACGACCGGTCGGGGCAGTGCGACGATCTGCCGGAGCAGGGCGACCAGGGCGCCGGGCTCCGGCGGGTCCCTGAGGTCGGCGCCCGCGCTGAACGTGTTCCCGGTGTGGGTGAGGACGACCGCGCGGACGCCGGTGTCCTCGCCGGCGTCGGCGAGCGCGTCGGCCAGTTCGGCGACGAGGGCCGCCGACAGGGCGTTGCGGGTCGCCGGTGAGGCGAGCGTCAGCGTTTCGACGGCACGCGCGCGCGTGCGGGCCACGAGGGTCATGCGCTCTCCCTGAGCTGTCGGCGGAGGATCTTGCCGGAGGCCGCGCGCGGGACGCCGTCCACGAAGGTGACGTGGCGGACGCGCTTGTAGGGGGCCACCCGTTCGGCGACGTACCTCATGACCTCCGTCGCGGACAGGCCGGTGGCGGACGGCCGGCGGACGACGTGGGCGTGCGGGACCTCGTTGCCGTCGGCGTCGTAGGTGCCGATGACGGCGGCGTCGGCGATGCCGGGGTGGGTGAGCAGGAGTGCCTCCAGTTCGGCGGGGGCGACCTGGAAGCCCTTGTACTTGATGAGCTCCTTGACGCGGTCGACGACGAACAGCCAGCCGTCGCCGTCGACATGGCCGACGTCGCCGGTGTGCAGCCAGCCGTCGCCGTCGATCATCGCGGCGGTGGCGTCGGGGCGGCCGAGGTAGCCCTTCATGACCTGGGGTCCGCGGATGAGGATCTCGCCGGATTCCCCGGCGGGCAGGTCCTTGCCGGGGTCGTCGAGGGAGACGATGCGCATCTCGGTGCCGGCGACGAGTCTGCCGACGGTGCCGGGCGGGGCGTCGCGCATGGCGTCCAGGGGCACGACGTGGGTGCCGGGCGAGAGTTCCGTCATGCCGTAGGCCTGGCCGACGGGCGGCAGGCCGAGGCGCTCGGAGCAGGCGGCGGCGAGGCGGGCGTCCAGGGGTGCGGCGGCGCTGATCATGTACTTCAGGGACGACAGGTCGTACCGCGCGACGACCGGGTGCTTGGCCAGGGCGAGCACGATCGGCGGGGCGACGTACAGCGCGGTGATGCGGTGGTTCTGGACGGCCACGAGGAACTGCTCCAGGTCGAAGCGGGGCAGGACGACGACGGTGGCGCCCTGCCGCAGGGGCGCGTTCATCAGGGCGGTGAGACCGTAGATGTGGAAGAACGGCAGCACCGCGAGGACGCGTTCTCCGGGGCCCGCGGGGACCGCCGGGTGGAGCTGGGCGAGGTTGGTGGCGATCTGCCGGTGGGTGAGCATCACGCCCTTGGGGGTGCCGGTGGTCCCGGAGGAGTAGGGCAGGGCGGCGACGTCGTGGGCGGGGTCGATCGCGACCCGCGGCTCGGGGGCGGGGGTGGCGAGCATGTCGATCAGGGAGCGGTGGCCGCTCGCGCTGTCGCAGACGAAGACCTCCCGTATGCCGCCCGCGAGTTCGGCGGCGCGCAGGGCGGTGCCGAGCAGGGGTGAGACGGTGACGATCCAGCGGGCCGCGCAGTCCTTCAGCTGCCTGGCGAACTCCTCGGCGGTGGCGAGGGGGTGCGCGGTGGTGACGGTGGCACCCGCGCGGGTGGCGGCGTAGAACGCGGGCGGGAAGGCGATGGTGTTGGGGCTGTGCAGGGCGAGGACGTCGCCCTTGCGGACACCGGCCTCGGCGAGGGCGGCGGCGACCCGCCGGTGGAACCGGTCCACCTCCTCGTACGAGAGGGTGGTGCCGTCGGTGCCGTCGACGAGCGCCGGGACGCCGCCGAACTCGGCGGCCCGGGCCAGGACGGCGTCGTGGATGGGAAGGTCGACGGGCGGGACGTCCGCGTACTCGCTGCGGAACATGGCGGTTCCTCCTCGCGGCGCGTGCCGTCTCAGTACGACTTGGGCAGGCCCAGGCTCTGGTGGGAGACGTAGTTGAGGATCATCTCCCGGCTGACCGGGGCGATCCGGGACACGCGCGCGGACGTGATCAGCCGGGCGAGGCCGTACTCGCGGGTGAGGCCGTTGCCGCCGAGGGTGTGCACGGCCTGGTCGACGGCCTTCACGCAGGCCTCCGCGGCGGCGTACTTTGCCATGTTGGCGGCCTCGCCGGCGCCCGTGTCGTCGCCCGCGTCGTAGAGCGCGGCGGCCTTCTGCATCATCAGGCGCGCCAGTTCCAGCTCGATGTGGGCCTGGGCGAGGGGGTGGGCGATGGCCTGGTGGGAGCCGATGGGGGCGTTCCAGACGGTGCGTTCGCGGGCGTAGCCGACGGCCTTGCCGAGGGCGTGGCGGCCCAGGCCGATGGCGAAGGCGGCGGTCATGATGCGTTCGGGGTTGAGGCCGGCGAAGAGCTGCAGGAGCCCGGCGTCCTCGTCGCCGACGAGGGCGTCGGCGGGCAGCCGTACGTCGTCCAGGACCAGCTCGAACTGCTGCTCCGCGGCGTGGAGTTCCATGTCGATGGCACTGCGGGTGAAGCCGGGTGTGTCGCGCGGGACGATGAACAGGCAGGGCTTGAGGCGGCCGGTGCGGGCGTCCTCGGTGCGGCCGACGACGAGGGTGGCGTCCGCGATGTCCACGCCGGAGATGTAGACCTTGCGGCCGGTGAGGATCCAGCCGCCGGTGTCCGGGTCGCGGCGGGCCGTGGTGGTGATCCGGTGACTGTTGGAGCCCGCGTCGGGTTCGGTGAGGCCGAAGGCCATCCGGCGGGTGCCGTCGGACAGGCCGGCGAGCCACTCCCGCTTCTGGCCGTCGGTGCCGAAGCGGGCTATCACGGTGCCGCAGATGGCCGGTGACACCACCAGCATGAGGAGGGGGCAGCCCGCGGCGCCGAGTTCTTCGAGGACGACGGACAGTTCGGAGATGCCGCCGCCTCCGCCGCCGTACGCCTCGGGCAGGTTGACGCCCAGGTAGCCGAGCTTGCCCGCCTCGGACCAGAGGTGGTCGGTGTCGCCCGCGCCGCCGTGGCGTCTGCCCAGTGCGGCGACGGCTTCACGCAGTGCCTTGTGCTCTTCCGTGTCCATCGGTGTCCTTTCGGGTGCGGGCCGTGGGTGGTTGCTCGCGCGGTTCCCCGTGCCCCTCAAGGGGCTCCGTGACCACCGCCAGGAGAGCGCCCGGCTCCACCTGCCGGCCCGGTGTCACGCACAGCTCGGTCAGCGTTCCCGTGACCGGGGCCGTGATCGTGTGCTGCATCTTCATCGCCTCCAGCCACAGGAGGGGTTCGCCGGCCTCGACCGGTGTCCCGGCCGTGAGGCCGTCGGCGACGCGGACGACCGTGCCCGGCATCGGGGCCAGGAGGGATCCGGGGGCGTGCTGCGCGGCGGGGTCGGGGAAGCGGGGCAGGGCCGTGAGGGCGGTGGTGTTGACGTACACCCGGTCGTCGTGGCGGGAGACCTCGAACCGGCGCTGGACGCCGTCCGCTTCGAGGATCACGAGCCCCGCGTCGGCGTGCACCACCCGCACCCCGTCCGCCTCCGGGCCCTGCCGGGTGTGCCGGTAGCGGGCCTCGTGCTCCTCGCCCGCCATCAGGTAGCGCTTGGTCTGCGGCTGGGAGGGGACGTTGCGCCAGCCGCCGAAGCCGGGGCGCGAGCGGGCGCGGGCGTCGGCCAGGGCGGCGGCCAGGGGCGCGAGCGGGTCGGGGTCCGGCCCGGTCAGCTCCGCGAGGTGGCGGTCGTAGAACCCGGTGTTCATGCGGGCGGCCGTGAACTCCGGGTGGCGCAGGGAGCGGACGAGCAGGTCGCGGTTGGTGACGGGGCCGTGGATCCGGGCCCGTTCCAGGGCGGAGGCGAGCTTGCGCAGGGCCTCCGGGCGGGTGGGGGCGTGGGCCACGACCTTGGCGATCATCGGGTCGTAGTGGACGCCGATGGTGTCGCCGTCGGTGTAGCCGGTGTCCAGGCGGACGCCCTCCGGGAACGCGAGGCGGTGCAGGCGGCCGGTCTGCGGGGCCCAGTCGCGGGCGGGGTCCTCGGCGTAGAGGCGGGCCTCCACGGCGTGGCCGTGCGCGGCGGGCGGCTCGGGGGCGAGGGGGTGTCCCTCGGCGACGCGGATCTGCTCCGCCACCAGGTCGACGCCGAACACCGCCTCGGTCACCGGGTGTTCGACCTGGAGGCGGGTGTTCATCTCCAGGAAGTGGGCCCTGCCGCCGGCGACGAGGAACTCGACCGTGCCGGCCCCGACGTAGTCGACGGCCCGGGCGGCCCGTACGGCCAGGGCGCGCACCTCGGCGTCGAGTTCCCCGGACAGCCCGGGGGCCGGGGCCTCCTCGACGACCTTCTGGTGGCGGCGCTGCAGGGAGCAGTCGCGGGTGCCGAGCGCCCAGACCGTGCCGTGGGTGTCGGCGAGGACCTGCACCTCGACGTGGCGGCCGTCCTCCACGTACGGCTCGACGAAGACCTCCCCGTCGCCGAAGGCGCTCGCGGCCTCGGCGCGGGCGGCGGCCAGTTCGGCGTCCAGGTCCGCGAGGCGGCGTACGACGCGCATGCCGCGGCCGCCGCCGCCCGCCGCCGCCTTCACCAGCACGGGCAGGTCCGCCTCGGTGACCTCGGTGAGGGGCTCGATGCCCATGAGCTGCTTGGCGCGGGTCTTGGACGCCATGGCCTCGACGGCGGCCGGGGGTGGGCCGATCCACACCAGGCCGGCGTCCAGGACGGCCCGGGCGAGGTCGGCGTTCTCGGAGAGGAAGCCGTAGCCGGGGTGCACGGCGTCCGCTCCGGCGGCGACGGCGGCCTTCACGATCAGGTCGCCGCGCAGGTAGGTGTCCGCGGGCGCCTCCCCGGGGAGCCGTACGCTCGCGTCGGCCAGGCGCGTGTGCAGGGCGCCCTCGTCGGCGTCCGAGTGGACGGCGACCGTGCGGAGGCCCATCTCGCGGCAGGTGCGGAAGACACGGCAGGCGATCTCGCCCCGGTTGGCGACGAGCACAGAAGTGATCACGGGAGGTTCCTCACATCCGGAAGACGCCGAAGCCGCCGCGCGCGCCCCGGTAGGGGGCGGTGTGGATCGCGGACAGGCACAGGCCGAGGACGGTGCGGGTGTCGCGCGGGTCGATGACGCCGTCGTCGTAGAGCCGCCCGGACAGGAACATCGGCAGCGACTCGGACTCGATCTGCTGCTCCACCACGGCGCGCAGCGCGGCGTCCGCCTCGTCGTCGTAGGGCTGTCCCTTGGCGGCGGCGGACTGGCGGGCGACGATCGACAGCACGCCCGCGAGCTGCTGCGGGCCCATGACGGCCGACTTGGCGCTGGGCCAGGCGAACAGGAAGCGCGGGTCGTAGGCGCGGCCGCACATGCCGTAGTGTCCGGCGCCGTACGAGGCCCCCATGAGGACGGAGAGGTGGGGGACCTTGGAGTTGCTGACGGCGTTGATCATCATCGCGCCGTGCTTGATGATGCCGCCCTGCTCGTACTCCCTGCCGACCATGTAGCCGGTGGTGTTGTGCAGGAACAGCAGCGGGATGTCGCGCTGGTTGGCGAGCTGGATGAACTGGGCGGCCTTCTGGGACTCCTCGCTGAACAGCACCCCGCGGGCGTTGGCGAGGACGCCGACCGGGTAGCCGTGCAGGGCGGCCCAGCCGGTGACCAGGCTGGTGCCGTACAGCGGCTTGAACTCGTCGAAGTCGGAGGCGTCGACGATCCGGGCGACGACCTCGCGCGGGTCGAAGGGGCTCCTGAGGTCGCCGGGGACGATGCCGAGGAGGTCCTCGGCGTCGTACTCGGGCGGCTCGGCCGGGCCCGGATCGCCGTACGCCTTGCGGTGGTTGAGGCGGGCGACCACGCGCCGGGCCTGGCGGAGCGCGTCGTGCTCGTCGACGGCGAAGGAGTCGGCGAGGCCCGACACGCGCGCGTGCATCTCGGCGCCGCCCAGGGACTCGTCGTCGCTCTCCTCGCCGGTGGCCATCTTCACCAGCGGCGGGCCGCCGAGGAACACCTTCGCCCGCTCCTTGACCATGATCACGTGGTCGGACATGCCGGGGACGTAGGCGCCGCCCGCGGTGGAGTTGCCGAAGACGACCGCGAGGGTCGGGATGCCGGCGGCGGACAGCCGGGTGAGGTCCCGGAAGATCGCGCCGCCGGGGATGAAGATCTCCTTCTGCGACGGCAGGTCGGCGCCGCCGGACTCCACCAGGCTGATGCAGGGCAGCCGGTTGGCGAGCGCGATGTCGTTGGCGCGCAGGGCCTTCTTCAGCGACCAGGGGTTGCTGGCTCCGCCGCGCACGGTCGGGTCGTTGGCGGTGATCAGGCACTCCACGCCCTCGACGACGCCGATGCCGGTGACCAGGGACGCGCCGACGGTGTAGTCGCTCCCCCAGGCGGCCAGCGGGGACAGTTCGAGGAAGGGCGTGTCGGGGTCGAGGAGCAGCTCGATGCGCTCGCGGGCGAGGAGCTTGCCGCGCCCCCGGTGCCGCTGGACGTACTTCTCGCCGCCGCCCGCGAGGGCCTTGGCGTGCTCGGCGTCGAGTGCGGCGAGCTTGGCGAGCATCGCCTCGCGGTGGGCGCGGTGCTCGGGGCCGTGGGGGTCGAGTGCGGAGGTCAGGACGGTCACAGCAGGGCCTCCGGTATCTCCAGGTGGCGGGAGCGCAGCCATTCGCCGAGGGCCTTGGCCTGCGGGTCGAAGCGGTGCTGGGCGGCGACGCCCCGGCCGAGGATCCCCTCGACGACGAAGTTCAGGGCGCGCAGGTTCGGCAGCGGGTGCCGGGTGACCTTCAGCGGGCCGGTCTCGGGGAGCAGCTCGCGGAAGCGGTCGACGGTCAGCTCGTGCGCGAGCCAGCGCCAGGTGTCGTGGGTGCGCGCCCAGACGCCGACGTTGGCGTCGCCGCCCTTGTCGCCGCTGCGGGCGCCCGCGACGAGGCCGAGCGGGGCCCGCCGGGTGGGGCCGGGCGGCAGCGGCTCCGGCAGGGGCGTCTCGTGCTCCGGGACGGCGGCGAGCGCCAGGGTGCCGTGGGGCGGCGGCACCGTCACCCGGCGTCCGTCATGGAGGACGGCCACATGGTCGACGGACACCTGGGGGACGTACACGTCCTCGAACACCCCATAGGGCGCGCCCTTCCCCGGTGGCGCCAGCACATGGAAGCCGGGGTAGCTCGCCAGCGCCAGCTCCACGGCGGCCCCGCTCAGGGCCCGCCCGACGGCCCGCTGGTCCGGGTCCCGTACGACGAGCCGCAGCAGGGCGCTCGCGGTCTCCTCGGTGCCCGCGTCGGGACGGTCGGTGCGGGCCAGCTCCCAGCGGACGTCGGCGGCCTTGCCGAGGGCGGGCTCCATCTGCTCCCGCACCAGGGCGGCCTTGGCCTCGACGTCGAGGCCGGTGAGCACGAAGACGACCTCGTTGCGGAAGCCGCCGAGCGTGCTGAGCCCGACCTTGAGGGTGGGCGGGGGCGCCTCGCCGCGCACACCCTCGATACGGACCCGGTCGGGCCCCTCCTGGCGCAGCCGTACGGTGTCCAGCCGGGCCGTGACGTCCGGGCCGGCGTACCGGGCGCCCGCCGTCTCGTACAGCAGCTGCGCGGTGACCGTGCCGACGTCGACGAAGCCGCCGGTGCCGGGGTGCTTGGTGACGACGCAGCCGCCGTCCTCGTCGAGCTCGGCGAGCGGGAAGCCGGGGCGGCGCACGTCGCCGTCGCGGAAGAAGGCGTAGTTGCCGCCGGTGGCCTGCGCCCCGCACTCCAGCACGTGCCCGGCGACGACGGCGCCCGCGAGCCGGTCGTGGTCGCCGGGCTGCCAGCCGAAGTGGGCGGCGGCCGGCCCGGTGACCAGGGCGGCGTCCGTGACCCGCCCGGTGACGACGACGTCCGCGCCCTCGCGCAGGCAGGCCGCGATGCCGAAGCCGCCGAGGTAGGCGTGGGCCGCGAGGGCGCCGGGGTGGGCGGAGGTGAGGTCATCGCCCTCCACGTGTGCGACCCGCACCGGGACGCCGAGCCGGCCGGTCAGCTCCCGTACGGCGCCGGCGAGTCCGGCCGGGTTGAGACCGCCCGCGTTGGCGACGATCCGCACGCCCCGTTCGTGGGCGAGCCCGAGGCACTCCTCCAGCTGCCGCAGGAAGGTGCGGGCGTATCCGGCGGCGGGGTCCTTCAGCCGGTCCCGGCCGAGGATGAGCATGGTCAGCTCGGCGAGGTAGTCGCCGGTGAGGACGTCGAGCCCGCCGCCGGTGAGCATCTCGCGCATGGCGTCGAAGCGGTCGCCGTAGAAGCCCGAGGCGTTGCCGATGCGCAAGCTCACGCCCGCTCCCCCTTCGGCCGGCGCCCCCGGCCCGGCAGACCCGCGAACGCCTGGGCGATGTCCAGCCAGCGGTCGGCGTCGGGGCCGTCGGCCCGCAGGGCGAGGTCGGCGCGGTGGGCGCGGTGGGTGACCAGGAGGCAGAAGTCGAGCGCGGGGCCGGTGACGCGCTGCGGGGCGCCCTCGGGACCGTACGCCCACAGGTCGCCGGAGGGGGCGCGGAGTTCGACGCGGAAGGGCTCGGCGGGCGGGGTCAGCCCGTGCACGCCGTAGGCGAAGTCCCGGGTCCGCACCCCGAGCCAGGCCACATGCCGCAGTCGGTCGGTGGGTGGGCGCACCACACCCAGGGTGTCGGCGACGTCCTGCCCGTGCGCCCAGGTCTCCATCAGCCGGGCCGTCGTCATGGAGGCGGCCGACATGGGCGGTCCGTACCAGGGGAACCGCGCCCCGGGCGGGGCGGACCGCAGGGCCTTCTCCAGTGCCGTACGGCCCTCGCGCCACCGTGCGAGCAGGTCGGCGGGCGGGAGCCCGGCGTCCTCCTCGGCACCGTCGTCGACGAAGGAGTCCGGCGCGGCGAGGGCCTGCTCGACCAGCGCCCGGAAGCCGTCGGCGTCGGTGACGGCGAGCAGGGCCGAGCGGTCGGTCCAGGCGAGGTGGGCGATCTGGTGGGCCACGGTCCAGCCGGGCGCGGGGGTGGCGAGCGCCCAGCGCGGGGCGTCCGCCCCGGCCACCAGGCGGTCGAGTTCCTCGCTCTCCTCGTGCAGGTCGTCGATCACCGGCGTCGGATCGGACACGGGCGCTCCCCTCGGGGCACGGCGGTGTGCGCGGCGGGCAGCCGCGGTGCGGCGTGCTGAGGAGCATGGCAGCGGGGCCAGAAACAATCAAGCATGCTTGCATGGTTTTCCGGAGATGGCCGGAAGGGCGCCCGCGGCGGCGCGCGCCGGTGGGGTTCAGCCCTCCAGGGCCGTGCTCTCCAGCGCCGCCCGCTTCCTCCGGCCCGGCCCGACCTGCGTCCGCACCGCGCCCATGCTCGCGGCGATGACCAGCGCGATCGCCGCGGCCTCCAGGGGGCTGAGGGCCTGGCCGAGGACCAGGAAGCCCGCCGTCGCGGCGATGGCCGGTTCCAGGCTCATGAGGATCGCGAAGGTGGAGGCGGGCAGCCGGCGCAGGGCGAGGAGTTCGAGGGTGTACGGCAGGACCGAGGAGAGCAGCGCCACCGCCGCACCCAGGCCGAGCGTCACCGGGTCGAGCAGCTTCGCGCCCGACTCGGCGATACCCAGGGGCAGGAACAGCACCGCGCCCACCGCCATCGCCAGGGCCAGCCCGTCCGCCTGGGGGAAGCGGCGGCCGGTGCGCGCACTGAAGACGATGTAGGCCGCCCACATGGCTCCGGCACCGAGGGCGAAGGCCGTCCCGGTGGGGTCGAGTCCGCCGAAGCCCCCGCCGCCGAGCAGGAAGACGCCGGCCAGGGCGAGGGCCGCCCAGACGAGGTTGACCGCGCGGCGGGAGGCGAGCACCGACAGGGCGAGCGGTCCGAGGACCTCCAGGGTGACCGCGGGGCCGAGGGGGATGCGGGCGACGGCCTGGTAGAAGAGGCCGTTCATGGCGGCCATGGTGACGCCGAAGGCGACGACCGTGCCCCAGTCGGTGCGCGAGTGGCCGCGCAGCCGCGGCCGGCACACCAGCAGCAGGACGACCGCCGCGACCAGCAGCCGCAGCGCCACCACGCCGAGGGCACCGGCCCTCGGCATCAGCGTCACCGCCAGAGCGCCGCCGAACTGCACCGAGATCCCGCCCGCGAGCACCAGGCCCACGGGCCCGAGGGAGCCCAGACGGCCCGGGCCGGTCGCCGGCCCGGAGGCGGCGGTCGTCGCGGGGGCGGGGGTGGTCACGCTGTCGGGGGTGGTCACGGGCGGTCCTGTGCTCGTCGGCGCTGACTGAGGGCTGCGGGTACAGCCGAACGCACTCCACGTACATCAAGCTGCACTGCATCGTCCAGGGTAGTGGACTCGGTCAGGTGCGTGAACCCCTTTTACCACTGTCTTGTTCCCTGAGACGCCCGGCCGGTCCCGCGCATCCCTCAGCGGCGGGACAGGGAGAAGCGGAACGCCCGGTACAGCAGCCGGTTCAGCGGGTGGTCCCACTCCCCGAGGTACTCGACGGCCTCGCCTCCGGTGCCCGCCTTGAAGCGGAGCAGTCCCAGCAGATGGCTGGACTCGTCCAGGGTGTCGGTGATGCCGCGCAGGTCGTAGACGGCGGCACCGAGGGCGTGGGCGTCGGACATCATGCGCCACTGCACGGCGCTGCTCGCCTGGACCTCGCGGCGGCGGGCGGTGGAGGCGCCGTAGGAGTACCAGACGTGGTCGCCGACGGTCAGCATCGTGGCCGCGGCCAGCACCTCGCCGTCGTGGTGGGCGAGGTAGAGCCGCATGCGGTCCGGGTGCTCGGCGGTGAGCGCGGTCCACATGCGCTGGAAGTAGGGCAGCGGGCGGGGGACGAAACGGTCCCGCTCGGCCGTCTCGCAGTACAGCTCGTGGAAGGCCGGCAGGTCCGAGAGGTCGCCGCGGACGACCTTCACGCCGGCCTTCTCCGCCTTCTTGATGTTGCGCCGCCACTGCTGGTTGAGGCCGTTGTGGATGTCCTCCAGCGAGCGTCCGGCGAGCGGCACCCGGAAGACGTACCGGGGCTGTCCCGCGGCGAAGCCGTCCGCGCCGCCGGGCCCGGTCTGCCGCCAGCCCATCCGGCGCAGGGTGTCCGCGACCCGGCCGGAGCGCGGGTCGTACGACGTCGCCCGGACGTCGCGCAGCCGCCGGGCGGCCGGGTCCGCGATCGCCGCCTTGACGGCCTCCGCGCTCCAGCGGCGCACCACGACCGGCGGGCCCATCCGCACCGCGAAGGCACCGCGCTTGGCGAGGTGGGCGAGCATCGGCTCCAGCAGACCGTCCAGTCCGGGCTCGTGCCAGTCGAGGAGCGGCCCCTCGGGCAGGTACGCGAGGTAGCGAGGCAGCCCGGGCAGCCGCGGTCCGGGCAGGGGGCGCAGCAGTGCGAGTCCCGCGCCGACGAGCCGCCCGCCCCGGTCGAACCAGCCGAGGCTCTCCGCCTCCCAGTCGGGCTTCACCCCGGCCCAGGCGGGGGTCTGGGTGTGGCTGGCGGAGGGGCGGGCCGAGACGAACGCCAGGTGCTCGTCACGGGTGATCGGCTGGACGCGGACGCTCATGCGCGGGCTCCTCGGGGCGTCGGCCCTGGACGGGCTGTGGCTGGTCCCGCGAGCGTAGGAGCGGCCCGGTCCCGTTCCGGCTCAGACACTCGGGCCCACACCCGGCGTGGCCCGAACGCCTCACGCGCCTGCCGCACGGACCGGGTGGGCCCCGGACAGGCAGGCTCCCGAAGGCCGACCCGCCCCGACGCCCTCGGCCGGCAGCCGCTCCAACGCGGCGCGACCGGCGTCGAGGGGCACGTCCAGCCAGACGTACGGGCCGGGCGAGGGCGGGGAGTCGGCCGGGCCGTGGGTGGTCGGCGCGGGCATACCGCGGTCGGGCAGGCGGTGGGCGCCGGAGTGCCGTAGGGCGGAACGACGGCCGGGCTGGTCGTGCACGGGGCCGAAGGACACGACAACGGCAGAACGACGGAACGACGGAACGACGACCAGGCTCATCGTGCACGGGGCCGAAAAACACGACAACGGCAGAACGACGGAACGGCCTGCCGGCGGGCCGTCGGCCCAGGGGCGGTCGAGGCCGGCGTGCCGGCTCGTCATGGCCCGTCCGCCCCCTCGCGCCCCGCCTCCTCCAAGGCCCGCGCCAGCACTTCCGCCACGTGCCGTCCCGTCACACCCGCGAGCTGCTCCAGCTGCGTGCGGCACGAGTAGCCGTCCGCCAGGACCACCGTGCCGTCGGGGGCGTCGCGGACCGACGGCAGGAGCTGTTCCTCCGCGCAGGCGGCGGACACCTCGTAGTGGCCCTTCTCGAAACCGAAGTTCCCCGCGAGACCGCAGCAGCCGCCGCTCAGTTCGCCGGAGAGCCCGGCGGCTCCGCGCAGCCTGCGGTCGGCGGCGTCGCCCAGCACCGCGTGCTGGTGGCAGTGGGTCTGGCCGGCCGCCGGGCGGTCCACGCGCGGCGGTGTCCAGCCGGGGGCGTGGCGCTCCAGAGTCTGCGCGAAGGTGAGGACCTTCGCGGCGAGCCGGGCCGCGCGCGGGTCGTCGGGCAGCAGCTCGGGGACGTCCGTGCGCAGGGCGGCGGCGCAGCTGGGCTCCAGCACGACGACCGGGGCGGCGGTCTCCAGCACCGGTTCCATCAGGTCGAGCGTGCGGCGCATCACGGTCCGGGCGCGGTCGAGCTGGCCGGTCGAGACGTAGGTGAGCCCGCAGCACACGCGGCCCCGGCCCCGCAGCAGGGACAGCGGGTCGAGGGCGACCGTCCTGCCGTCGCCCACCGGCGGCCTTTGCAGGTGCACGGTCGGCGGCAGCGCCACCCGCAGCCCGGCCGCCTCCAGCACCTTCACGGCGGCCTGCCCCACGGAGGGCGAGAGGTGCTCGGTGAAGGTGTCGGGCCACAGCACGACCAGGTCGCCGCCGTGTCCGTCCCCGTCGGCCGTCCGCCGCCGCTCCCACCACCGGCTGAAGGGCAGCGGGGCCACCGGCGGGATGCCCCGCTCCGGCGCGATCCCGCCCAGCCGCTTGGCGACGGCGGCGAAGGGCCGTGTCCGGGCGAGGGCGTTGACCACCACGGCCGTGCGCGTGCGGGACACCGCGCGCAGCCACACCGGGAGCCGGCCCATCGCGTAGTGCGCGGCGGGCCTGAGCCGCCCGGCGTAGTGGTGGTGGAGGAACTCCGCCTTGTACGTGGCCATGTCGACCCCGACCGGGCAGTCCGAGCGGCAGCCCTTGCAGGACAGGCACAGGTCCAGCGCGTCCCGCACCTCGGGCGAGCGCCAGCCGTCCGTCACCACCTCCCCGGCGAGCATCTCGTGCAGCAGCCGGGCCCGGCCGCGCGTGGAGTGCTCCTCGGCGCCGGTCGCCCGGAAGGACGGGCACATGACGGCGGAGCCGGACACCGACGCCGTACGGCACTTGGCGACGCCGACGCAGCGGCGGACCGCCGCCGCGAAGTCGCCGCCGTCGGCCGGGTAGCCGAAGGCGACGTCGACGGGCTCGCGGGGCAGGACGGCGAAGCGCAGGCCGGTGTCGAGCGGCGCGGGGCGCACCAGCATCCCGGGGTTGAGCAGGTCGTCGGGGTCCCACACCCCCTTCACCCGCTCGAACAGGGCCACCGTCTCCGGGCCGTACATCGTGGGCAGCAGCTCCGCGCGCGCCTGCCCGTCCCCGTGCTCCCCGGACAGGGAGCCGCCGTGCGCCACCACCAGTTCCGCCAGTTCCTGCGAGAAGCGGCGGAAGCGGGCGACGCCGGCCTCGGTGAGCAGGTCGAAGTCGATGCGGACGTGGATGCAGCCGTCCCCGAAGTGGCCGTAGGGCGTGCCGCGCAGCCCGTGGGCCGACAGCAGCGCGCGGAACTCCCTCAGGTACGCGCCCAGCCGGGCCGGCGGCACCGCGCAGTCCTCCCATCCGGGCCAGGCCTCCCGCCCGTCCGGCGTCCGGGTCGCCGTACCGCTCGCGTCCTCCCGGATCCGCCACAGCGCCCGCTGCCCGGCCGGGTCGGTGACCACGAGCGCGTCGACGACGTCGGCCGCCCGCACGATCGCCTCCGCCCGCGCGCGTGCCTCTCCGGCCGTCTCCCCGCCGGTCTCCACGAACAGCCAGGCGCCGCCCCGGGGCAGCGCGGCCCCCGACGGCACCAGGTCCGCCGCCATGCCCTCCACCGTCAGCGGTCCGAACGGCAGCAGCCCGGCGGCGGCCTCCGCGGCGGCGCTCTCGCCGGCGTAGCCGAGCACGGCCAGGGCACGCGCGCGGGGCGCCTCGACCAGGCGGACGACCGCCTCCGTCAGCACGCCGAGCGTGCCCTCCGAGCCGCAGAAGGAGCGGGCCACGTCGGCGCCCCGCTCCGGCAGCAGGGCGTCCAGCGCGTAGCCGGAGATACGGCGGGGCAGCTCCGGGAAGCCGGTGCGCAGCCGGGCCAGTTCGCCCTCGGCCAGCGCCCGCAGCCCGTCGGGGGCCCCGGCCCAGTCCCGGCCGAGCCGCAGCCGCTGCCCGCGCGCGGTGAGGACGTCCAGCGCGCGCACGTTGTCGGCGGTCGTGCCCCAGGCCACCGAGTGCGAGCCGCACGCGTTGTTGCCGATCATGCCGCCGAGGGTGCAGCGGCTGTGCGTGGAGGGGTCGGGGCCGAAGCGGAGCCCGTGCGGGGCGGCGGCGTCCTGGAGGCGGTCCAGGACGAGGCCGGGCTGGACGGCGGCGGTGCGCGCCCCGGGGTCGAGGGACACCAGCCGGTTCATGTGCCGGGTGAAGTCCAGCACCACGCCGGTGCCCGTCGCCTGCCCGGCTATCGACGTCCCGCCGCCCCTCGGCACGACCGGGACGCCCCGCTCCCGGCACACCTCCAGCACGGCCGACACGTCGTCGGCGTCACGCGGCGCGACCACCCCCAGCGGCACCCGCCGGTAGTTGGAGGCGTCCATGGTGACGAGCGCCCGCGAGGTGGTGCCGAAACCCACCTCGCCCCGGACCACCCGGCGCAGCTCCGCCTCCAGGGCGGGCAGATCCCCGAAATCCGTCATGCGTCCAGCATGCCCCGGGGCTCAGCCCTTGACGGCGGAGCTGGCCACGCCCTCGACGAACCACCGCTGGAAGAACGCGAAGACGATCAGCACCGGCAGCACCAGCAGCGTGCCGAAGGCGAGGATCTGCCCCCAGTCCGGCGGCTGCTGCCCCTGGAAGACGCTCATCTCCAGCGGCAGGGGACGCACCGACGGGTCGGACACCATCAGCACCGGCCACAGGAAGGAGCCCCACTGGATGAGGAAGGTGAGAATCGCGACCGAGGCGAACACCGGCCGGGACATCGGCACGATGATCGCGAAGAAGGTCCGCCAGGGCCCCGCCCCGTCCAGCCGCGCCGCCTCCTCGATGCTCGGCGGGATCTTCCGGAAGAACGTGTGGAACTGGTAGATCGCGAAGGCGTTGGCGATGAACGGCAGGGCCTGGATGAACAGCGTGTTGCGCTGGCCGTTGAACATGTAGAACAGCGGCACCGCCACCGACTCGAACGGGATGAGCATCAGCAGCAGGACGAGCGTGAACACCGCGTTCTGCCCCCGCCACTTCAGCCGGGTCAGCCCGTACGCCGCCATCGAGTTGACGAGCAGCCCGCCCGTCACCACGACGAACGACAGCAGCACGGACACGCCCATGAACTGCCAGAAGTAGCCGGTGCTCTCGGAGTTCAGGCTGTCGAGGACGGCGGCGTAGTTGTCGAAGGAGAGGTGGGTGGGCAGGAAGCCGGACAGGCCGTTCAGGACCTCGTCGGACGGCTTGAGGCTGCCGAGGAAGAGGTACAGCGCGGGGAGGGCGAAGACGAACGCCAGGACGCTCAGGACGGTGTAGTCGAGGACGCGGCGTACGGGGGTGCGGGTGATGGCCATGGGTCGGTCAGTCCTCGTGGTCGGGCCGGACGACGCGGCGCTGGACGATCGTCAGGGCGACGACGATCAGGAAGAACACCACCGTGACGGCCGAGGCCTGCCCGATGTCGTTCTGGTCGAAGGCCGTGGTGACGGCCTGGTACATCACCGTCCGGGTGGCGTTCTCGTCCAGGCCGCCGCCGCGGATGAGGATGTACACCTGGTCGAAGACCCGGAAGGACAGCACCGAGGTCAGCATCGCGACGAACACCAGGGTGCCGCGGATGCCGGGCAGGGTGACGTGCCGGAACTGCTGCCAGCGTGAGGCCCGGTCGAGCTGGGAGGCCTCGTAGAGCTCGCCCGGGATCTGCTGGAGGCCGGCCAGCAGGATGACCATCTGGAAGCCGACGCCCTGCCACACCGACAGCACGATGATCGAGCCCATGGCGGTGAGGCCGTCGCCGAGCCAGTCGAAGGGCCCCCAGTTGCCGAAACTCACCGCGTCGAGGAAGGAGTTGAGCATGCCCTCCTCGCTGCGGGCGAGGATCAGCCGCCAGATCACGGCGACCAGCGCCATCGGGAAGACCACCGGCATGAAGAAGAAGGACCGGAACAGGCCGATGGCCTTCAGCTTGCGGTTGAGCAGGATCGCCAGCGCCAGCGCGAGGCCGGTCTGCAGCGGTACCACGACCGCTGCGAAGGTCAGGTTGTTCAGCAGCGCCCGCAGGAACGGGCCGGACAGGTCGGGGTCGGTGAACAGCCGCCGGTAGTGCTCCACGCCGAAGAAGGCGGGCTCCAGCGGGGAGCCGAGGCGGACGTTGTAGAAGGAGAGCACCACGGCGTAGCCGAACGGGATGCCGACGAAGGCGATCAGCCCGCCGACGGCCGGGGCGGACATCAGCAGCCCGTGCAGCAGGTCACGGTTGCCGCGACGGCGACGCGGGGCTCTCGCGGGCGGCGCGGACGAGGCGGCCTGCGCCCGGCCCGGTGCCGCGGCGTGTGCGGGTTCCACGGTTTTCACGGGAGGGTCCTCTTTCCGGCGGGGCGGGCCCGGTCGGTACGCGGCCGCGTGCTCGCGCCGCCACGTCGCCGCCGGCCCGCCCGGGCCGATGGGTGCTGCGGGTTACGGGATCTCGTAGCCGGCGTTGTCGGTGAAGTCCCGGTCGATGGCGCGGGCGGCCTTGCGCAGGGCCTCCTGCGGGTCGGCGCCGCCGTAGATCGAGTTCAGGGCCGTGTTGAACTGGGCGGTGACCGTGGGGTATCCGGCGGTCACCGGGCGGGTGACGGCGACGCACGAGGCGTTGATGCCGCTGTCGCCGCAGGGCCGGGCGAGCTGGTCGGCGAAGAGCTGGAGCGGGCCGCCCTCCTTGTACAGCTCGCTCTTGGCGAGCGCGGTCCTGGTGGCGGGCACCGCGCCGTTGGCCTTCGTCATGGCGCCGACGTTGGCGTCGTTGAGCAGGTAGTCGAGGAAGGTGCCGGCGGCCTTGCCGTTCTCGCTGCCGGCGCCGATACCCCAGGCCCACGAACCCTGCCCGGTCTTGGGGCCGTTGCCGAAGTCGGGCAGCGGCAGGACGACGAGGTCGTCGCCGAGGGCCTCGCTGTAGGCGGGGTACATCCAGTGGCCGACCCAGCTCAGGGCCACCTTGCGCTGGGCGAAGGCGTTGCCGTCGGTGTTGGGGTCGACGTAGGTCTTCCAGGACTGGAAGGTCTTCATCGCGGCGACGGTCTTCGGGCTGTCGAGGGCGCCCTCCGCCTTGCCGTCCTTCAGCAGGGCCCCGCCGGCCGACCAGACGACCGGGGAGAAGCCGAAGGTGCCCCACTCGGTGGCCAGGCCGTACTGCTCCGATATGTCGAGGACCTTGCCGTCGGAGTCCTCGGCCTTCAACGCCTTGAGCGCCTTGCCGAACTCCTCGGCCGTCCAGGCGTCGTCCACCCGCGTCGGGTACTTCACGCCGGCCGCGTCCAGCTTCTTCTTGTCGGCGTACAGGCCGAGTCCGGCGTCGAACATGCCCAGGCCGTAGAACTTGCCGTCGATCTCGCCCTGCGCCCTGACGGCGTCGGTGGCGTTGCCGAGGGTCTTGGAGGAGACGTGGTCGTCGAGCCGGGCGAGCTTGCCGTTGTAGACGAAGTTCGCCATCGTCGGGCCGTCGAACTCCAGCACGTCCGGCAGTTCGGAGGGGTCGGTGGCGGTGATGGTCTTGGTGTAGTCGCTCTCGGGGATCAGCTTCAGCTCGGCCTTGACCTCCTTCTGCGAGGAGTTGAAGTTCTTCACCGCGTTCTGCAGCGCGGCCGTCTCGCTCGCCTGGCCCTGGTGGGCCCAGACGCTGATGGTGCCCTTGCCGCTGCCCTCCTCGGCGGCGGTGTCTCCGGCGCCGCCCCCGCCGCCGCAGGCGGCCAGCGCGACCAGGGGCAGCAGGGCGAGGGCCGTCAGGCCCGTACGGCGGTGTCTTCCGGGTGCGTGGGTCATGGTGGTGTCTCCGAGCGGTGTGCGGTGGGTGCGCGGACGGTGGGGCCGGGGGCGTGCTGGGCCTCCGGGGAAGGCGGTTGCTTGTGGGGGCTACCGCTGCCGGCCGCTGCGCGGCGGCGCGGTGGTCTCGCGGAGGATGAGGCGGATGGGCATCTCGACCGGGCGCGACGGGCCGGCGTCCGGGTCGTCCAGCTGCGCCAGCAGCAGCCGGGCCGCCTCCCGGCCCTGGGCCGCGACCGGCTGGGCCACGGTGGTCAGCCCGACGACCTCGGACAGCTCGTGATCGTCGAAGCCGACGACGGACACGTCGTCCGGCACCCTGAGCCGGTGGCGGCGCAGGGCGCGCAGGGCGCCCATCGCCATCTCGTCGGACTGGGCGAACACGGCGGTCGGCGGGTGGCGCAGCGCCAGCAGATCCGTCACGGCCCGCTCGCCGCCCTCGACCGTGTAACCGCCGTCGGCCTCCAGGGCCGGGTCGGGCTCGATCCCGGCGTCGGCCAGCACGTCCAGGTAGCCCTGGCGGCGGTCCAGGGGCGTGGTCCAGTGCAGCGGCCCGCTGGCCCCGGAGATCATGCCGACCCGGCGGTGGCCGAGGTTCACCAGGTGCCGTACTGCGCTCTCCGCCCCGCCCCGGTCGTCGATGCCGACCACCGTGAAGCCGGGCCGGGCGCCGCCGACCGTGGTGGCCAGCGGCACGTCCAGGGAGCGCAGGGCGGCGGCCTCCTCCGGGTCCGGAATGAGCAGGGACAGCACGGCGTCGACCCGCTTGCGGATCGGCAGCTTGGTGAAGAAGCGCTTGCGTGCCTCCGGTGAGCCGAGGTTGTAGAGCAGGACGTCGTAGCCGGCGGTGCTGAAGACCTTCTCCGCCGCGTCCAGCACGGTGCCGAAGAACCAGCGGCCGACGTACGGGACGACGACGCCGATCGTGTAGGTGCGTCCGCCGGCCAGGCTGGAGGCCGAGCGGGAGGCGGTGTAGCCGAGTTCGGCGGCGGCCGTGACGATCCGGGCCCGCATCTCCTCCGACACCCCGGGACGTCCGCGCAGGGCGCGGGACACGGTGGAGGCCGAGACCCCGGTGGCCTCGGCGACATCGGTGATGCTGACCGTCACGGGACGCTCCTTGATCGGGTGCACGCCGCGTGACCGGTGTCCTGAACAGCACGTCGGCGTGTGAGGGAGTGACGAGACCGTAAACCCGCCCCTGCGGTTGCGCAAGCGTTTGCGTTCAGATTTACTTCGGCTGACTCTCAGAGGAACTCTCACCAGTAGCAGCACAGCGCACACGTTTGAGTGCCGCTGTCGGCAGACAGGACCTGTCCATGCGATACGCGCCTCCCGGCCTCTGCGTGAACGACTTCGACCTCCTGCGCCACGCGGACGGCAGCTACACCGTCCTGCACCTGCAGGGCCCGTGGACGGCCGAGTTCGACCACCTGCGCATGGAGACGTCCTACGGCCGGGCCACGTCCGCCGACCTGGTCCACTGGGAGCCACAGGGCACCGCCTTCGGCAACGGCCTGCCGGGCCGCTTCGACCAGCAGGCGGTGTGGACCATGCACGCCTTCCCGCACGGCACCGGCACGGCGATGCTCTACACCGCCGTCTCCGGACTCACCCCCGGCGGCTGGCCCCTGCAGTCGGTGGGCCTCGCGTACTCCGACCGCACCGACGGCACCGGCTGGCGCCGCCACGGCACGGGCCCGGTCGCCGAGGCCGACCCGCGCTGGTACCGCACGGGTGAACGCATGGGCTGGCGCGACCCCTTCGTCGTCCGCGACGACGAGTCCGACGGCTGGGTCATGGTGATCTGCGCCGCCGACGCCTCCCTCCCGGTCGAGGTCAGCGGCTGCGTCGCCTGGGCCACCTCCGACGACCTGGAGCACTGGACCGTCCACCCGCCCCTCGTCTCCCCCGGCGACGTCGACGAGCTGGAGTGCCCGGTCCTCGAACGCCTCGACGACGGCAGCTGGCTGCTGCTCGGCTCCATCGGCGCCACCCGGGGCTTCGAGGCGTGGACCGCGCCCCGCCTGCGCGGCCCGTGGACCCGCCGCGGCCCCCTCGGCCCCACGGGCGCCTACGCCCCGAGGGTCGCCGCCGCCCCCGACGGCTCCCGCGTCGTGCTGCACACCACCCCGCGCCGCGTCGGCCTCACCGACACCGGCGACCGCTGCCGCGGCATGCTCGCCCAGCCCAAGTCCCTGGCCGTACCGGCCGATGCGGCGCCCCGCCTGGAGTGGTGGCCGGGCCTGGACCCCTGGCTCGGCGAGGAGACCCACGACGCCCCCCTGCACGCGGTCGGCGACATCGCCCTGTCCGGCCGCACCGAGATCACCCTGCGCACGCAGGACTCCGCCCCGGCCCGGCCCGCCCTCACGGTCGGCTGCGACGGCAAGGACCTCCGGGTCACCGGCCCCGACGGCACCCCGCTCGGCGAGACCACCCTCGGGGAACCCGCCGCCTCGCTGCGCGTCCTCACCGTCGGCGAGTACGTCGAGGTCTACGCCGACGGCGTCTTCGTCCTCACCACCCTGTGCTACTCCGGCCGCCCCGCCCCCTGGACGGCCACCACCGAGGACGGCACCCACCCGGTGCCCGTCCGCCCGATCCGCCTGCCCGACCCGCACCGCGACGACGCCTCGGCGGTCTGGCCCGGCCCGTCGCCGCGCTGACGACGCCGAGGACGGCCGTTTGCTCAGCGCCGGTCCGATGCGGGCTCAGCGCCGGTCCGATGCGGGCTCAGCGCCGGTCCGATGCGGGCTCAGCGGCGGTCTGTGGCCCGCGGACGCCCTGTGCCCGCGAAGGTGATCCAGCAGATGCCGCGGGCAGTGTCCAGGAGGTACCGGATACGCCCTGAGCCCGTCACCTCGATCTGCCACTGCCGTAGGTCTGCCCCCGGTGGGTGCCGTGGGCAGGGCTGCCCTTCAACCGGTGGTGGCGGGGTGTCTCCTGGACCGGTCCGGGGTCGGTGCGCAGGATGACCCAGGCCCGGTACATGTCCTCCCGTGCCTGCTGGGTGAGGCTTTCCCAGCCTTTGGCCGAGGCCGCGTCCGCGAATCGGACTTCCCAGTGGACACCCGGCGCGGGCGGTGCGACGCGATCACCGCGACCCGCGCTCACGCCACCTCCCGCGGGTCCGGGCGCGACGGGGCGGTGGGCGTCAAAGGGCGCGGTGGACACACGCCTGCCTTTCGGTTGGTGCGGAGAGCCTGGGGGCGCGGGACCGTATGACGGCCCCAGGGTGACGGCCACGGAAGCGCCGTCTCACCCGACGGACGACGTTTCGCCCAGGTTTCGGGAAACGGCTACGCTCCCCTCCGTGGCTGAGATCCAGATTCCCGCTGACATCAAGCCCGCCGACGGACGTTTCGGCGCGGGTCCCTCCAAGGTGCGGACTGAGGCGCTGGACGCCCTCGCCGCCACCGGCACCTCCCTCATGGGCACCTCCCACCGCCAGGCCCCCGTCAAGAACCTGGTCGGCACGGTGCGCGAGGGCATCCGTGAGCTGTTCCAGCTCCCCGACGGCTACGAGGTGATCCTCGGCAACGGCGGCTCCACCGCCTTCTGGGACATCGCGACGCACGGCCTGATCGAGAACAGGTCGCAGCACCTCACGTTCGGCGAGTTCTCCTCCAAGTTCGCCAAGGCGGCCAAGCTCGCCCCCTGGCTCGCCGAGCCGGACGTCGTCGCGGCCGACCCGGGCACCCACCCCGAGCCGGCCGCCGAGGCGGGCGTGGACGTCTACGCCTTCACCCACAACGAGACCTCCACCGGTGTGGCCATGCCGATCCGGCGCGTGGCCGGCGCCGACGAGGGCGCGCTCGTCCTGGTCGACGCCACGTCCGGCGCCGGCGGCCTGCCGGTCGACATCGCCGAGACGGACGTCTACTACTTCGCCCCGCAGAAGTCCTTCGCCTCCGACGGCGGCCTGTGGATCGGCGTCTTCTCCCCGGCCGCGATCGAGCGCGCCGAGCGGATCCACGCCTCCGGCCGTCACATCCCGGAGTTCTTCAGCCTCCCCACGGCGATCGACAACTCCCGCAAGAACCAGACGTACAACACCCCGGCCCTCGCCACGCTGTTCCTGCTCAACGAGCAGCTGGAGTGGATCAACGGCCAGGGCGGTCTGGACTGGTCGGTCCGCCGCACGGCCACGTCCGCGCGGACGCTGTACGGCTGGGCCGAGGACGTGAAGTTCGCCAACCCGTTCGTCACCGACCCGGCCAAGCGCTCGCAGGTCATCGGCACGATCGACTTCACGGACGAGGTCGACGCCGCCGCCGTCGCCAAGGTCCTGCGCGCCAACGGCGTCGTCGACACCGAGCCCTACCGCAAGCTCGGCCGCAACCAGCTCCGTGTCGCGATGTTCCCGGCGATCGACCCGGCGGACGTCGAGGCGCTGACGAAGTGCGTCGACTACGTGATCGAGAAGCTGTAACCACCTCTTCGACGGCTGAGGGCGCCCCGCTCCTGGGGGGCGCCCTCAGCCGTCCTCGGACCGGCCGTCCTCGGACCGGCCGTCCTCGGGCCGGCCACGCTCAGGCAAGCCGCTCTCCGGCGGCGTCCGGCGCCGAGCGCGCCACGCGGAACCCCACGTCGTCGATCCGGAACGTCGGATGGCTCCGGCGGCGCACCGAGGCCCGGCAGCTCCAGTGCTCGTCGGCCCAGCCGCCGCCGCGCAGCACCCGGTAGGTGCCGTAGACCTCCGGGTCGTAGAGGTCCCAGCACCAGTCCCAGGTGTTGCCCAGCATGTCGTACAGGCCGAGGGCGTTGGGGTGCTTGCCGCCGACCGCGTGGATCCTGCCGTCGGAGTTCCCGCGGTACCAGGCGATGTCGCCGAGCGGGCCGTAGCGGGGGCCGGTGCTGCCCGCTCGGCAGGCGTGCTCCCACTCGGCCTCGGTGGGCAGGCGGTAACCGTCGGCGGACGTGTCCCAGCCGGCCGGCTCGCCGTCACCGCCGAGACGGTACGCGGAGGTCAGGCCCTCGCGCCGGGACAGGGCGTTGCAGAAGCGGACGGCGTCCCACCAGGACACGCCCTCGACCGGGAGCAGGTCGCCCCGGACCGCGCTCGGACGTTCGCCGGTGACCTCGGCGTACCAGGCCTGGGTGACGGGGAACGCCGCCAGGCGGAACGCGGCGACCTCGACGGTCCACCTGCGCTCGGTCCGCCGGTCCGACAGGGCCACCCGCCCGGCCGGAACGGTCGTCATCGTGTGTGCCGCGCTCTCCGTGTCCACGGCAAGTGAGCCTAGCGGCGGCCGCGTTGCAGCACTGCGTGCGCGGAACCGGGTGGCGGACGCTACCTCCGCCGCCTGAGCCCCCGCAGGCCGAACAGCAGGACCAGGACCGCCGCAACGGCGATGGCGCCCGTCGTGAGGCTGCCGTCCAGACCCGCTCCCCCGCTGCCGGAGGAAGCCGAAGTCCCCTTGCCCGAGCGGGAGTCGGAGTCGTCCGCGCCGGGGGCGTCCTGGGGCTCCACGGGGCTGTCGGCCCCCTCGGCGCCGTACATCAGCTTCTTCCCGTCGGCGGTGTACGTGACGGACTCGCCCTGGCCCAGGAACGGCACGCCGAGCCACCCGGCGCGTTTGATCTTCCCGCCGTTCCAGTCGTAGGCGAGCGAACCGAAGTAGCTGCGGACGACCAGGTGCCGGCCGTCCGGGGAGAGCGTGGCGTCGGTGGCCTCCAGGTCGGGGACGCCGGCGATCGGGCGGAAGACGTTCGTCCCGGACGGGGACAGCTCGGCCGGGCCCTCGTAGAGGTGCCCGCCCTTCTCGTTCTTGTCGACGATGTAGACGCGGCCGGTCTTCGGGTGCACCACGAGCGACTCGGCGTCCCGTGCGCCGTCGGAGTACGTGACGGTGTACTGGGTGGCCTTGATCGTCCGGTCGCGCAGGTCCTTCGGCTCGGGCAGCCGGTAGATCCAGACGTGCGGCCAGGTGCCGCCGAGGTTGTCGCCGATGTCGCCCACGTAGATCTGGTTGCCGGGTCCGATGGAGATCGCCTCGACGTCGCGCGGGGTGCCCACACCGGTCAGGGTGATCGTCGCGACCGTCTCGCCCGTCCGGCCGTCGACGGCGTAGAGGTAGGCGCCGTCGTCGCTGTCGTTGTGCGTCCAGTAGACGCCGGGGTGCTGCCGCGAGGCGGCCAGGCCGCTGGACTCCGTGATGCGCGGGTCCTTGATCGTGAACTTCCCGTCGCCGTCCGCGTCGGCGGCAAAGGCGGGCACGGCGAAGGCGCCCACGAGAAGGGCCGCGGCGAGGAAGGCGATCGGTCTGCGCATGCCCCAAGCCTGCCATCCCGCCCGGCCGTTCACGGGACGGTCTCCCGGCTCCGGTCCGGACCGCACGGCGGGCGTGGCCCGACTCACACCCCGACGGGCGGCGCGATCATCCATGATGAGCGGATGCTCAGGTTCATGCCCGTCGGTGACTCCATGACGATCGGAAGCGCGGGCGAACACACATGGCGCTACCGGATGTGGCAGCACCTGTGCCGCAGCCACGGCGGCCCCTTCACCCTCGTCGGCCCCCGCGAGACCCTCTACGACAAGCTCGCCGACGCCCCCACGTCGTGCGCCTACGCCGAACCTGACTTCCCCCGCGCCCATCTGGCCGGCTGGGGAGAGGGCTGGCAGCACATGGCGCCGCTGATCGGCGAGGCCGTGCGCACGTGCCGGGCCGATGTCCTGCTGGTCTCCCTCGGCCTGATCGACCTGGGCTTCTACACGAACGCCGAGCAGACCGCCGAGAACGTCCGGGCCTTCACGTCCGAGGCGCGTGCGGCGAACCACCGGGTGCGGATGGTGTGGCTGCCGGTGACCCCCAACATCCGGGCGCGGACGGACGAGCCCTTCGCCACCGAGGTCGCCCGCTTCAACGAATTGCTGGCCAAGACGGCCGCCGACCTGGACGAGCCCGCCTCCCCCGTCCTCCTGGCCTCACCGCCGCCGTCCTACGACGTCTCGGCCGACACCTACGACGGCACCCACCCCAACGCGAGCGGCGAGCACAAGATCGCGGCGGCCTTCGCCGGGGCGATGCACCAGGGCTGGGACCTGGGCGGCTCCTACGCGGAGTGACCCCGCAGGTCGCCCCCGGGAAGGCTTGCTTCGAGCGCACTCCAGGACGTTGGCTGGGGACCATGGAGTACACGCAGCTCGGACGCACGGGACTCAAGGTCAGCCGGCTCGTCCTCGGCACCATGAACTTCGGCCCCCAGACCGACGAGGCCGACAGCCACGCCATCATGGACGCGGCGCTGGACGCGGGCATCAACTTCTTCGACACGGCCAACGTCTACGGGTGGGGCGAGAACAAGGGCCGCACGGAATCGATCATCGGCAACTGGTTCGCGAAGGGCGGCGACCGGCGCGACAAGGTCGTCCTCGCCACCAAGGTGTACGGCAACATGGGCGCCGACGGCCCGGCCTGGCCCAACCACGACAAACTGTCCGCCGTGAACATCCGCCGTGCCGTCGACGCCTCCCTCAAGCGGCTTCAGACGGACTACATCGACGTCTACCAGTTCCACCACATCGACCGGGACACCCCGTTCGAGGAGATCTGGCAGGCGGTCGACGTCCTGGTCCAGCAGGGCAAGATCCTCTACGTCGGGTCGTCGAACTTCCCCGGCTACAAGATCGCCCAGGCCAACGAGATCGCCGCCCGGCGCGGCGGGACCATCGGCCTGGTCAGCGAGCAGTGCCTGTACAACCTCGCCGAGCGGCGGGCCGAGATGGAGGTCATCCCGGCCGCGCGGGACTACGGGCTCGGCGTGATCCCCTGGTCGCCGCTGCACGGCGGGCTGCTGGGCGGCGTCCTGAAGAAGCAGGCCGAGGGCGGACGCCGCGCCTCCGGCCGGGCGGCCGACACGCTCGCCGACCCCGCGAAGCGTGCGCAGATCCAGGCCTACGAGGACCTGCTCGACAAGCACGGCGTCGAGCCCGGCGAGGCCGCCCTGGCCTGGCTGCTCACCCGGCCCGGCGTGACCGGCCCGATCGTCGGCCCGCGCACCGGCGAACAGCTCGCCTCCGCCGTCCGCGCGGCCGGGCTGGAGCTGTCCGAGGAACTGCTGACGGGCCTGGACGAGATCTTCCCGGGGCCGGGGCCGAGCCCGGAGGCCTTCGCCTGGTGACCGCCTTGTGAGGAGGGGTGCGGGGAACCACGCGACGGGCCCTCACCGGCCCGCAGCCGGGAGACAGCCGTCCGCCGTTCCCCGCCGCCCTACCGGCCCGGCACGGAGGCCAGGGCGACGACGAGGAACATCAGCACGAGCACACCGGCCATGATCCGGTTGCGGGTCTTGGGGTCCACGGCACCGAGCCTAACCGGCGCCGCCGAGCACCCACCGGCCGACCGCCTCGTACCGGGGCTGCTCCCCCGGCACCCCGGAGACGGGCAGACTGCTGCGCACCAGCGCCAGCTCCTCCACCGTCCAGCTGCGGCCCGTGAAGTCCGCCAGGGCGTCCACATACGCCTTCACGTGCCGGGTCTCCCGGCTGCGCGCCACGGTCAGGTGCGCCGTGTAGCGGCGGTGCTCCTCCATCGGCACCCCGGCCCTGCGCGCCGCCGCCCGGGCCCGTTCGGCCAGCAGCCGCAGGGTGGCCAGGTCCCCCTCGGCACCGGTCCACAGCGCCGTGCCGCGCCCGAACTGCCCCCCGCCCCGCAGGGCCAGCGGGAACGGCTCGGTGCGCTGTGCGGTGCGCTCCAGCCGGGCCGTCAGCCCGGGGAGGAGGTCGTCGGCGACCTCGCCGTAGAAGGCGAGCGTGAAGTGCCAGCCGGGAGGCTGGGTCCAGCGCATCCCGTCCGCCCCGGGAAGCGCGCGCAGCCCGTCGATCACGGAGCCGAGTTCACCGCGCACCTCGTCGGGGGGCAGTACGGCGGCGAAGAGTCTCATGCGTCCAGCTTGACACCTGCACGGCCCTCCACGGCCGGCCCGGGCGTCTCCCGGTCACCGTGCACCTGCACACCCGGCCGAAGGACGGCGAGTACCGGGGCGAGCTGAGCCTGTACTTCGGGGACGGGATCGACCTGACGGGCACCGTGGTCGGGCTGGTCCTGGAGACGGGCGCGTCCCCCCGCGACGGACGCTGCCCGTCGACTGACGTTCCCCGCGGCCGATCCGGGCGTCAGGCCGCCGGGGCCAGGTCCTCCTCGCGTTGCTCCCGCGGCACGAACCGCACCCTGGGGTGCCCGCGGTGCCAGCCGACCGAGAGGCGGAGGTTGCCGACGCGGGCCAGGACGAGGCCGATCACGGCCGCGGCGAGGGCGGCCACCGCGCCGCCGGTCGCGAGGCCGATGCGCGCGCCGTAGGTGTCGGTGATCCAGCCGACGATCGGGGCGCCGACCGGGGAGCCGCCGAGGAAGATCATCATGTAGAGGGCCATGACCCGGCCGCGCATGGCGGGGTCCGTGGACATCTGCAGGCTGGTGTTCGTCGTGACGTTGACGGTCATGCCGAACAGTCCCAGCGGCACCATGAGCAGGGCGAACATCCACAGCTCCGGTGTGGTCGCGGCCAGGATCTCCAGCGCGCCGAAGGCCATGGCCGCCACGATCAGCAGCCGCAGCCGGGCGGTGCCCCGCCGTGCGGCGAGCAGTGCGCCCGCGACCGAGCCGACGGCCATGAGCGTGTTGAACATGCTGTAGGCGCCGGCGCCCCCGTGGAACACGTCGTCGGCGAAGGCCGAGAGGTAGACGGGGAAGTTGAAGGCGAACGTGCCGACGAAGCCGACCAGGACGATCGGCCAGATCAGCTCCGGCCGGCCGGTGACGTAGCGGACGCCTTCGCGCAGCTGTCCCTTGCCGCGCGGGGCGCGCTCCACGACGTGCAGGTCGCGGGCGCGCATCAGCAGCAGTCCGGTGAGCGGCGCGATGAAGGACAGGCCGTTGAAGAGGAAGGCGTAGCCGGTGCCGACGCCGGTGATCAGCAGACCGGCGACGGCGGGGCCGACGAGGCGGGCGGACTGGAAGTTGGCCGAGTTCAGGCTGACGGCGTTCTGCAGCTGGCCGGGGCCGACGAGCTCGGAGACGAAGGACTGCCGGGCCGGGTTGTCGACGACCGTGGCGAGGCCGACCGCGAAGGCGGCGAGGTACACGTGCCAGACCTGGACGTGCCCGGTGAGGGTGAGGACGGCCAGGGCGATCGCGGTGAGGCCCATGGCCGACTGGGTCACCAGCAGGGTGGGCCGCTTGCGCAGCCGGTCGACGAGGACGCCGCCGTAGAGGCCGAAGAGCAGCATGGGCAGGAACTGCAGGGCGGTGGTGATGCCGACGGCGGCGGAGGAGCCGGTGAGGCTGAGCACCAGCCAGTCCTGGGCGATGCGCTGCATCCAGGTGCCGATGTTGGAGACGACCTGGCCCATGAAGAACAGGCGGTAGTTCCGTGCCTTCAGGGAGGAGAACATCGAGGACGTGCGGGCGGGCCGGCCGGTGGAGGCGGGTGTGCGGGGGGCGGGCGGGGAGTCGTGGGGGTCAGGTGCGGGGGCGGAAGCTGCTCCGGGTCCCGTACTCAAAAGGGTCGCCTCCTTCGTGGATCGCCTACAGGTGTGCGAGCTTCTCCAGCACGGGGGCGGCGGCGCGGAGTTTCGCCCACTCTTCCTCGTCGAGGTTCTCCACCAGCGAGGCCAGGAACGCGTTCCGTTTGGCGCGGCTCTGCTCGAGCATCGCCTCGGCCTGCTCGGTGCGCGTCACGACCTTCTGGCGCCGGTCCTCGGGGTGCGGCTCCAGCCGGACCAGGCCCTTGGCCTCCAGCAGCGCCACGATGCGGGTCATCGACGGCGGCTGGACGTGCTCCTTGCGGGCGAGCTCACCCGGGGTGGCCCGACCGCACAGGGACAGGGTGCCCAGCACCGACATCTCGGTGGGGCTGAGCGACTCGTCGACCCGCTGGTGTTTGAGCCGACGGGAGAGCCGCATCACGGCGGAGCGGAGGGAGTTCACGGCGCATACGTCGTCGCCATGGCTGAGGTCCGGCATGTTCTTTAGCGTAACTCATTACCCTAACTAAGGACCAGCTGGGGCGGCCGAGCGGGCCGTGACGCCCGCCACTGCACGACGACATCACTCATACGGGTGATCCAGCGGCGGCACGCGACCCACCGCACCGAACGGTGCCACGACCCTCGTGGGCACGCCGACCAGTGCTGAGCCTGCACATGGACCACGACCTGCTCGAACGGGTCCGGCACCATGCCGCGAGAGGACGAACGAGCGTCCAGGACCCTGTCGTCCGGACGCTCATTCGCGATGACTTCGACCAGCGGTTCCGGACCGCCGTCGAGGAGACGGAGAGGTTCCACGGGCCGTCCGGCTCCGAGGACGGCGATCAGGTCAGGCCGAGCGCCGGCATCAGGTAGTAGAACGCGAACACGGCCGCCACCGCGTACATCGCCACCGGCACCTCACGGCCCCGTCCGGCCGCCAGGCGCAGCACGGCGAAGGTGACGAAGCCCATGCCGATGCCGTTGGTGATCGAGTAGGTGAACGGCATCATCACCATCGTCACGAAGGCGGGGACGGCGATGGTGTGGTCGGCCCAGTCGATCTCCTTGACCGAGCCGGACAGGATGAGGAAGCCGACCGCGAACAGCGCCGGGGTGGCCGCCTGCGACGGGACCATCGTGGCGACGGGCGTCAGGAAGAGCGCGACGGCGAAGAGGCCGCCGGTGACGACGTTCGCGAGGCCGGTCCGGGCGCCCTCGCCGACACCGGCCGTGGACTCCACGAAGGCGGTGGTGGCGGAGGAGGAGCTCGCGCCGCCCGCGGCGACCGCGAGGCCGTCCACGAACAGCACCTTGTTGATGCCGGGCATCTGCCCCTCACCGTCGGTCAGCTTCGCCTCGTCGGAGACGCCCATGATCGTGCCCATCGCGTCGAAGAAACACGACAGCAGCACGGTGAAGACGAACAGCACACCGGTCAGCACGCCGACCTTGCCGAACCCGCCGAACAGGCTGACCTGGCCGATCAGCCCGAAGTCGGGCATCTCGACGGGGTTGCCGGGCCACTTCGGGGTGGTGAGGCCCCAGCTCGGCACCTGGGCGACCGCCTCGATGACCACGGCCACGACGGTCATGGCGACGATCGAGACGAGGATCGCGCCGGAGACCCTGCGGACGATCAGGGCGAGCGTCAGCAGCACGCCCAGGACGAAGACCAGGACCGGCCAGCCGTCGAGGTGTCCGTCGCCGCCCAGCTGGAGCGGGACGGTGGTCTGGGCCGCGTCCGGGATCCGGGAGACGAAACCGGCGTCGACCAGACCGATCAGCATGATGAACAGGCCGATACCGATGGAGATCGCCTTGCGCAGCCCGAAGGGCACGGCGTTCATCACGCGCTCGCGCAGCCCCGTGGCGACCAGCAGCATCACGATGAAGCCGGCGAGCACCACCATGCCCATCGCGTCCGGCCAGGACATGCGCGGGGCGAGCTGGAGGGCGACGACGGAGTTCACGCCGAGGCCGGCGGCGAGGGCGATCGGGACGTTGCCGACGACGCCCATGAGGAGCGTGGTGAGGGCGGCGGTCAGGGCAGTCGCGGTGACCAGCTGCCCGTTGTCGAGCTGGTGACCGTACATGTCCTTCGCGCTGCCGAGGATGATCGGGTTCAGCACGATGATGTAGGCCATCGCGAAGAAGGTGGCGAGACCGCCCCGGACCTCGCGGGGCAGGGTGCTGCCCCGCTCGGAGATGCGGAAGAAGCGGTCGAGTGCGCCGCGGGTGGGTCCGGCTCCCGGCTGATCAGGGGCGGGGACCTTGGCGGGAGCCGAGGACGACATGTGTTCGGTGTTTCCTACGAAGAGAGGTGGTCGGACACAAAACCGTTTCAGTATGAACATATGAGGCCTCGCTCGGCCATCTCCGCGCGTAGACCTGATCGCCTCGTAAGCTGTCCCCATGGCGAAGTGGACCCCCCGACACGAGGCGCCGGAGCCCCTGGAGGGCCCCGTGGTCGCCACCATCACCGGCGGCACGATCCTGTGGTTCGTCCTCTTCCTGGTGCAGCTCCCCTTCTACGGCTGGTTCGACGACCACGGCCACACGTGGTGGGTGTGGACCTGCCTGGCCGGCGGCGGTCTCGGCCTGATCGGCGTCTGGTACGTCCGCAGGCGCGAGGCCGCGCTCGAGCGGGCGGCGGCCGAGCGCGACCTGACGACGACCCCCTCGGCCGACTAGCCGGGCGAGGTCCGTCCCGAAGCCCGTCCCGTTCCCGGGGGAGACACCCGCCCGCGTCCTCCCTACGCTCGAAGAAGGCGGCGGAACGCTCGGAGACCGTCGGCGCGCGACGTCGCCCGACCGGTGAGGAGCGCAGCCATGACGACGCAGCACAGCGCGGCCGACGCCGACCGTGCGCTGAAGGCCGGGCACCGGGCGATGTGGGCCCAGGGCGACTACCCCTCCCTGGCCGCCGAGGTCATCCCGCGTCTGGGAGCGGTGCTGGTCGAGGCGTGCGGGGTGCGGTCCGGTCAGCGGGTGCTGGACGTGGCCGCCGGCTCCGGCAACGCGGCGGTCCCGGCGGCCCTGGCCGGCGCGGACGTCGTCGCCTGCGACCTGACCCCGGAACTGTTCGAGGCCGGCCGGCGCGTGGCGGAGACCCAGGGCGTGCGGATCACCTGGCAGGAGGCCGACGCCGAGGCCCTGCCCTTCGGGGACGCGGAGTTCGACACCGTGCTGTCCTGCGTCGGCGTCATGTTCGCCCCGCACCACCGACGGACCGCCGGCGAGCTCCTCCGGGTCTGCCGGCCCGGCGGCACCATCGGGCTGCTGAACTGGACGCCGCAGGGCTTCATCGGCCGGATGTTCGCCGTGATGAAGCCCTACGCGCCCCCGCCGCCGCCCGGCGCCCAGCCGCCCCCGCTGTGGGGCGACGAGGACCACGTCCGCGCCCTCCTCGGCGACCGGGTCACCGACGTGCGCTCCGAGCGCCGCACGGTCCGCGTCGACCGCTTCGCGACGCCGGAGGCGTTCCGCGACTACTTCAAGGAGCGCTACGGCCCGACCATCACCGTCTACAGGAACATCGCAGGCGAACCCGCGCGCGCCACCGCCCTGGACCGCGAGCTGGCGGCCCTCGCCCGCGAGGCCGACCCGGGGACCGGCCCGGCCGGGACCGTGATGGAGTGGGAGTACCTGCTGCTGACCGCCCGCCGGGCCGGCTGACGGACGGCGGTGCGGCACCCCGGCCGGACGCCGTGCGACCCCCGTACGACCACGGCACGAAGTGCGTCCTCCCCCGGTCGGATCTTCCGCGCATTCGGTAGGTGGGGCAGTAAATCCACACGTACCGTCGAATGCATGACGCATCTCGACGCGGGTGCCCTGCCCGAGTCCGCCCGGCCGGCCACGGTCACCTCACGCGAGACCGGCCTGACCGGTGCTCAGGTCGCCGAGCGGGTACAGCGCGGCCAGGTCAACGACGTGCCGGTGCGCAGCAGCCGGTCCCTCACCGAGATCGTCCGTGCGAACGTCTTCACCCGCTTCAACGCGATCATCGGCGTGCTGTGGCTGATCATGCTGGTCGTGGCGCCGATCCAGGACAGCCTGTTCGGGTTCGTGATCCTCGCCAACACCGGCATCGGCATCGTCCAGGAGTGGCGGGCGAAGAAGACGCTGGACTCGCTCGCGCTGATCGGCGAGGTGCGGCCCACCGTCCGCCGGGACGGCGCCTCCACGCAGGTCGGCACCTCTGAGATCGTCCTGGACGACCTGATCGAGATCGGTCCGGGCGACAAGGTCGTGGTGGACGGGGTGTGCGCCGAGGCCGACGGTCTGGAGATCGACGAGTCGCTGCTCACCGGCGAGGCCGACCCGGTCGTCAAGCACCCGGGCGACCAGCTGATGTCCGGCAGCTTCGTGGTCGCGGGCGGCGGGGCGTTCCAGGCCACGAAGGTCGGGCGCGAGGCGTACGCGGCGCAGCTCGCCGAGGAGGCCTCCCGGTTCACCCTCGTCCACTCCGAGCTGCGCTCCGGCATCTCCACGATCCTGAAGTACGTCACCTGGATGATGGTCCCGACCGCGATCGGCCTGGTCATCAGCCAGCTGCTGGTGAAGCAGAACGCCCTCGGCGACTCCGTCGCCCGCACGGTCGGCGGCATCGTCCCGATGGTCCCGGAGGGCCTCGTGCTGCTCACCTCGGTCGCCTTCGCCATCGGCGTGATCCGGCTGGGCCGCAAGCAGTGCCTGGTGCAGGAGCTGCCCGCGATCGAGGGGCTGGCCCGCGTCGACACCGTCTGCCTCGACAAGACCGGCACCCTCACCGAGGGAGGCATGGACGTCACCGGGCTGCGGCCCCTGCCGGGCGCCGACGAGGCGTACGTACGCAAGGTGCTCGGTGCCCTCGGCGAGTCGGACCCGCGGCCGAACGCCTCGCTGAAGGCGATCATCGACGCCTACCCGGCCGCCGGGGACTGGCGCTGTACCCGGGCCCTTCCGTTCTCCTCGGCCCGCAAGTACAGCGGCGCCGCGTTCAGCGAGGGCGACGGGCAGTCCAGCACCTGGCTGCTGGGCGCGCCGGACGTGCTGCTGCCCGACGACGACCCGGCCCTCGCCGAGACCGCGCGGCTGAACGAGCAGGGCCTGCGGGTGCTGCTGCTGGCCCGGGTCCGGGGGGACCTGGAGGATCCCCGGGTGGCCGAGGGCGCCCGGCCCACCGCCCTGGTGGTGCTGGAGCAGCGGTTGCGGCCGGACGCCGCCGACACGCTGCGCTACTTCGCGGACCAGAAGGTCCGGGTCAAGGTCGTCTCCGGTGACAACGCCGTGTCGGTCGGCGCGGTCGCCGCCAAGCTCGGGCTGTCGGGGACGACCGTGGACGCCCGGCGGCTGCCCGCCGACCAGGACGGGATGGCGGCCGCCCTCGACGAGGGCACGGTGTTCGGCCGGGTCACCCCGCAGCAGAAGCGGACCATGGTGGGCGCCCTGCAGTACCGCGGCCACACGGTCGCGATGACCGGCGACGGGGTGAACGACGTGCTCGCCCTGAAGGACGCCGACATCGGTGTCGCGATGGGCTCCGGCTCGGAGGCGACCCGGGCGGTCGCGCAGATCGTGCTGCTGAACAACAGCTTCGCGACGCTGCCGTCGGTGGTGGCGGAGGGCCGCCGGGTCATCGGCAACATCACGCGGGTCGCGACGCTGTTCCTCGTCAAGACGGTCTACTCGGTGCTGCTGGCGGTCCTGGTGGTCTGCTCGCAGGTCGAGTACCCGTTCCTGCCGCGCCATCTGACGCTGCTGTCGACGCTGACGATCGGCGTCCCGGCGTTCTTCCTGGCGCTCGCGCCGAACACGGAGCGCGCGCGGCCGAACTTCGTCCGGCGGGTCATGCGGTACGCGATCCCGGGCGGCGTCGTGGCCGGGGCGGCGACCTTCGCGACGTACCTGGTCGCCCGGACGTACTACACGGGCCCGGGGGAGCTGGACGCGGAGACGAGCGTCGCGACGCTCACGCTGTTCCTGATCTCGATGTGGGTGCTGGCGATCATCGCCCGCCCCTACACCTGGTGGCGGATCGCCCTGGTCGCCTCGATGGGCGGGGCGTTCCTGCTGGTGCTGGCCGTGCCGTGGCTGCAGCACTTCTTCGCGCTGAAGCTGGTCGGGATGACCATGCCGTGGGCGGCCGTCGGCATCGCCGCGGTGGCGGCGGCCACCCTGGAACTGCTGTGGAGGTGGGTGGACCGCCGCCTTCCGGCGTAGCCGGGGGTGCTTACCGGACGTCGACGAAGTCGCCGGTGGCGTTGACGGCCGGGGTGGTCGTGGTGCCCGCGAAGGACCAGCGGAAGTAGCCGTCCGTGGAGGCCGTGACCGTGGTCTTCAGCTCACCCGTGCTGTTCGACGTGATGGTCTTCAGCGTGGTGTAGGTGCTGGAGTCCTTCTTGCGGAACTGCAGCTTCACCGACTGGTTGGTGTAACCCGCGTACGTGAGGGTCTCCCAGTTGGCCCGCGACAGCTTGCCGGTGACCGTGATGGTCCTGCCCTTCACGACCGGCTCGGGCGAGGCGTTGACGGTCAGCCTGGAGGCGCGCTGGAACGTGAAGGAACCGGCCTTGTCCTTCCAGATGAAGTCGTCGTCCTCGGCGTCGATCCAGGCGCCGACGTACCAGGTGCCGGCGTTGGCGTTGCTGAGGTAGTCGACCTTGGGGTCGACCAGCACCGAGGCGGTGCAGGTCGAGGTGGTGGAGCTGACGGCCGTGCAGGTGGGCCTGCCGGTGGAGAAGTACCCGTAGCCGGGGCCCTCGAGCTGGAACTCGTCGGCGCCCGCGATGCCGGAGTCGTCGGTGGCGGTCACGCTGACCTTGATCGTCTTGGGCTCGGAGATGCCCACCGAGACCTTGTTGTCGCCGTCGACGACGACCTTGGTGATCCGGGTGTCGCCGAATCCGCCGTCGGCCTGCGCGGCAGGAACGGCGAGGGCGGAGAGGGCCAGGGCGCCGGAGACGGCGGCCACGGTGGCTCGGATGCGCATGCGTTCTCCAGGTGGAGAGGGGCCCCGGGTGCTCGTCGTCGGCTCTCGGGGCCCAAGTGATCGTGGAGTCTGTTGACTCGGTGATCAGATACGCGGGCCCTGCTTTTGGTTGTACGGCCGGTGAAAAAACTGTGCGGATCTTTTCATCGGCCCCCGCGCGGCTCCCCGCGGCTCAGTCGAACCACCGGTCCCGCGCCAGCTCCGCCGTCCGCGACGGGTCTTCCAGCAGGGCCGCCACCTCGAACCGCCGGGGCCACTGCCGGGCCGCCCAGGCCAGTCCCGCGGCGACGCCCTCCAGGGTGGCGGCGTGCAGGACGCCGTCGTCGGTGAGACGCCAGTCGATCTCCACACCGTCCACGACGAGTTCCTCGTGCTCGACGTAGGAACCGGGCGCCGTCCGGCCGAGCAGCACCCGCACCGACTCGGGTACGTCGTGCTCGGTGCCCTCGGAGGTGACCTCGCCGGTGACGGACTCGCTCAGCCGGCGCACCTGGAACAGTTCGGCCAGGTCGGCGGCCCGGGAGGGGCGCACGGGGAGCAGCGGGACGCCCTCGGTGAAGGGCAGCAGGTCCGGCGAGTCGCACACCACGGCGTCGGCCGCGTCCACGACCTCCACCCGGCCGTCGACGACCGCGCGCAACTCGTCCGGCAGGGTCACCTGATCGGGGTCCAGCCCGGCCAGCGCGCCGTACAGGGCGTGCAGCCGGGCGCCCGTCACCTCGCGCTCGGGGTCGGCGAGGCGGTCGAGCAGCTCGGCGGCCCCGCCGGGCTCGTCCAGCAGCGCGGCGACCGAGGTGCGCACGCCCAGCGCGCGCAGCACCTGCTCGTCCTCGAAGCCGGTGGCGTCGGCCTCCTCGTACAGGCCGCGCAGCAGGGGGTCGCCGCCGGCGGCCCGCAGTCCGGCGGGGCGGCGGCCGTCGAGCACCGGGTTCCCGCGCAGCCACCAGGCGGTGTACGGCCGGACGACCTCGTGCGTGCCGTCGTGCAGCAGGATCCGCACGGGCTGCACGAGCGCGTCCCGGAGCGGCGGCCGCGACAGCAGCGACAGGGCCTGCGCCCACTTGCCCTCGTCGACCAGGTCCAGATCGCGTACGGCGACGATCTCGGTGGCGACCGGCGGCACGGGACTGTCGGGGAAGCGGTCGAGGACGTCCTCCGCCCACACGTCGACGGCGTCGAGCAGTCCGGCGTCGTCGGGTTCGGGGAAGTCGCCCTCGCGGGGCTCCAGTTCGTCCGGGTCGAGGACGACGTCGGTGGCCCGGACCAGCGCGAAGTTCACCAGCACCCCGCAGGCGGCCAGCGGCTGCTCGCCCCACCGGGCGGCCAGCTCGGCGTCCACGGCGGCGAGTTCGCCCTCGCGCATGACCTGTGCGAACGGTCCGTCGGGGAAGACGAGTTCGCAGGCCGGGGCCGGTTCGCCGTCCTCGTCGGGCAGGGCGAGCGCGCCGAGCCAGGGCTCGTCGCCGGGTTCCAGTCCGGCGTCCCGCACCAGGGCGAGCACGGTGTCGGCCAGCTCCTCGGCGTCGAGGGCGTCCTCCTCCCAGTTCACCCCGCCCTCGTCGTCGAGCGAGGCGGCGACGGCGGCCCGCACCTGCGGGGTGGTGAGGACGGCGCGCGGGGTGGCGGGCAGGGCGCCGAGCTTCTCCAGGATCGGGTGGGCGGCGTCCGGGTGGGCGACCTTCAGCCCCAGCCGGGCCAGCACCTCGGGGTCGATCCCGGCGCCGTCCGCGCCGGGCAGCAGCACCTGCCGGGGTCCGATGGCCGTCCGCCCGTCGGCGAGCGGAACAGGCAGTCCGGACAGCCGGTCCGGGTCGACCCCGGCCAGGCTGTCGTAGAGCCGCCGCCACCAGCCGGGTTCCTTCTCCAGCCCGGCCAGCCGGTCGATCGCGTCGGTCAGCGGCACCCGGGCGACCCCCAGGGTGCGCAGCTCCGCACGGCGCTCCAGCCCGGCGGGCAGCAGCGTGGGCAGCACCTCGGCGAGGACGGACACGGTCTCCGCACCGGCGCCCTCGACGACCTCGGCGTCCCGGGGCCGCAGGGACTCCGGCAGGTCCTCGCCGTCGCGGGGAAAATGGGCGGGCGGCAGGAAGGAGGTCCGCGGCAGCCGCTCCAGGACGGCCCGGCGCAGGGCGCCGTCCAGCTCGCCCTTGCCGAGCGGGCCGGGCACGAGGCCGATGGTCCCGGCGGTCACCGGCCGCCACGCGCCGAGCAGCTCGGCGTAGGCGTCGGCGGCGCGCTGCACCAGGAAGTCCGTCACCGGGCCGGCGGCGGCGTGCCGGCGCGTGGAGTCCAGCGGGAACGAGGCGATGAGCAGGGCCGGGACGCCGAGCGGTTCGTCGCTGGGGGTGGGGGCGTGCACGACCGGGGTGGTGCGGGGCCGGACCGGGCTGCCGTCGCTGTCGACGGGCACGGCCCAGGTGACCGACCAGTACGGCCGCAGCCGCTCCTCGACGGGCCGGTCGGCGAGCAGCTCGGGCGTGAGGGTGCCGTGGGCCGCGGTGGTGCGCCAGTGGGTGACGCCCTCGGCGGAGTCGTCGACGACGGTGAAGGGACCGTCGGTGCGGCGGGTGAGGGTCCGGGGCGCCTCGTCGTTGATCTCGACGACGAGTTCGTCGAGGCCGGCGAGGGTGAGCAGGACGGCGTCGTCGACGGCCCGCAGCAGCCGCTCGGCGAGGTCGGCGGCGGCCGCGTCGCGCAGCGGCAGGATGACGGCGGTGTCGTAGGGGGCGGGGGCGGTGCCCTCGGCGGCGAACGGCAGTCGCAGCAGCGGCACGTGCCCGTCGCGGCGCCGGACCTCGTCCCCGAGGCCGGGGCTGTGCCGGGCGGTGTCGGCCGCGAGCTCCCGCGCCTCCGCCAGCGACCAGCGGACCCCGCCGTACCGCCCGACGACGGCGGGCTCGTCGGTGACGGACAGCACGGCGGCGAAGCCGACGCCGAACCGGCCGACGGAAGGCGTGTCGCGCTTGGCCGACGCGCGCAGGGTCGCCAGCGACTCCACACCGGCCGCGTCCAGCGGCGCACCGGTGTTGGCGGCGACCAGCACCCCCTCGCGCAGAGTGAGCCGCAACCGCCCCGGCACCCCGGCCCGGGCGGCCGCGTCGGCGGCGTTCTGGGCGAGCTCGACGACGAGCCGGTCCCGGTAGCCGCCGAGGACGAGATCCTCCTCGGCGTTGGCGTCCTCCCGGAACCGGGCCGGACTGGTGGCCCAGGCGTCGAGGACCCCACGCCGCAGTCGCGCCGTACCGAACGGGTCGGCCCCCTCAGCGGCCGGGCGCACGAACTTGCTGCTCACGTTGACTCTCCTCATCGGCCCTGATCGGCGTGAGGTCGAAGGTACCGCTCTTCGGCACCGCGGCGGCCCGGGCCCGATCGGCGGCGGACACGGCACGTGATCGCCGTAGCGGGTCCCGGAACGGGAAGGGCGCACCGACAGCGGCTCCCCGGTCGACGCCCCCGCGACGGGAGTACGGTGACTGGCTGCTAAGGGGGCTTGCCCGTCCGTAACCACAGCCCTGAAGATGTAGGGCTTCGTGGCCGATCACGGCGACGGTACGGCACGCGCCTGGTTCTACAACCCTGATGGGTCCGAGGCGCTGCTGTGCGGGAACGGCATGCGGTGCGCCGGCCGGATACTGCTGGACCGGCACCAGGCGGAGTCGGTTGTCGTGGAGCAGGGGCCGTACTCCTTCACCGTGCGCGACCGGGGCCGTACGTCCCACGGGGTGCGGCAGGTGTCGGTGGAGCTGCCCGCCGTGGACTTCGCACCCGGTGAGCCGATCGTCGCGGAGGCGGGACCGCAAGGCGCGTACGTGGACCGGCTGCTTCCCGCCTTCCACCCGTCACGGCACGTGACGGCGGTCGCGGTGCCGAACTCACACCTGGTCACCGTGATCGACACGTACGACGAGGCGGAGCTGATCGAGACCGGGCGGCGCGTCGCCGGTTCCCCGGACGTGTTCCCCATCGGCGCCAATCTGTCCTTTGTGCTGCAGCTGTCCGACGACGAGGTGTTCATCCACACCTACGAGCGAGGGGCCGGACTGACGCCGTCCTGTGGTTCGGGCATCGCGGCCTCGCGGGCCACGCTCTCCCGTCTCGGCCTCGTCGATCCCGAGCGGCCGGTGACCGTGCGCAACCCCGGGGGCGTGGCCCGCAGCTACCTCCAGACGGCCGGTGACGCGTGGCAGCCGGTCCTGGAGGGCAACGCCACCCTCGTGTACGACGCGGAACTCGACCCCGCGGAGCTCCTCGGGGACGGTCCGGTGGCCTACGAGGGTGCCGCGCACATGGCGGAAATCAGCGCGTTCGCCGAGCTCAGCCGGGAAAACATGAAGGTGCTGCACGAGGCGGGCATTCACCCGACCGAGGTCTGAGCGGAGACACGGCGCCGTCCCTGCGGCCCGCCCCGCCCCGTGCCGCTTGCCGATGGGGGACGAGGGGGAGGGAACGGCATTGGGGGATCTGTCGGCCGGACTGGTGGCCATCGTGGTCGGGATCGCACTGCGGCAGGTCGACCGGTGGTGGTTCAGCCGGACACGGGGACGGCCCACATCGGACTCGCTCCGTGCGGTGATGCGGCTCCAGCGTGAGCGGCTGAACGATGTCACGCCGATCCTCCTGCTCCTGGGCCACTGGGTGGAGTTCGCCGGATGGTGTGTGGTGGCCGTGCACGGCGGCCCTTGGGCCTGGGTTCTCGCCGCCTTCGCGGGGGCAGCGAAATTCCGCCACCTGCAAGAGGTCAGCCACTTCGCCGTGCACGGCGTACTGGTCCGGAGCCTGCGGCTGAACACGGTGCTCGCCGAGGTGGCCGTCCACCTCCCGCTCGGCTTCGTCCCCGTGCCGGTACGACGCCGTCGGCACGTGCGCGAGCACCATCCGAACGCGACGGTCGCCGGAGCCGATCCGAACCTGGCCGAACTCCACGCGGCTGGCCTGCGTCCGGGGGCCACGACGGCTCGGTGCCTGCGGGGCATGGCCCACCCACTCACCCCGTCCGGCGCGTACGGCACGGTCCGCGCCCTGGCGGCTCTGGGGCGGGGGCCGGGCGCGGGGAGGCTGCGGGCCGCCGGGCCTGTGGTGGTGACGGCCGCTGTCGCCGCACTCTTCGGCTGGGATGCGGCGGTGTTCGCCTTCGCGCTGCCCCGCTTGCTGCTGTATCCGCAGCTCGCGTGGATGTCGCTGCTCGTCGAGCACCGCTGGTTCGACCCCGAGCGGCTGACCGGACCGCCCGCCGCCGTCGAGGCCGGTCGCTGTCTGCGCCTGTACCCGCGCAACACGCTCCTCGCCCTGCTGGCCCGGGGCACGTGGCTGCCGTACGGCGACCTGTACCACTTCGCCCACTCCGCGCACCCGGCGGTGCGCTGGAACTACCTCCCCGCCCTGGAGCGCTCGCTGCACGGCCCCGCCTACCGGCCGCAGGCCCTGCTGTGGGGTGACTCCGCGGTCCTCCGCCGACACTGCCGGGCCCTGGCAACGGCCCCCGGTACCGGCACCGGACGCGTCGCCTCGGCACACCAGGACGCGTGACGCCCCCGCGGCCCCGGGTCTTCGCTGCCCGGCATGCCCGCGTTGCCGGTGGTCTGCGGCACAATGACCGCTGTTTCCGGTTCCATCGCGTCACCGCTTCGGCGCCCGCGGTGTCGTCAAGGGGGAGTGGATGACCACAGCGCCGCAGACCAACCTGGAGAAGGTGCTGGCACGGCTTGTCGACCGCAAGCCCCTGCGCTCGGAGGCGACCCTCCAGTCGGATGTCCGGCAGCTGCTGCTCGAAGGCGGCCTCAACCTGGACGAGAACGACCTGACAGTCGACCTCGAGACCCCGGTCGGTGACGGCCGGCGCATCGACGTCGAGATCGGCTTCACGGCCATGGAGTGCAAGCGGGACCTGCGCAGCGCGAAGGTCCTCAAGGACGCCGAGAAGCAGCTCGAAGGGTACGTCCGTACCCGCGCCGAGCAGGTCGGCCAGCGATACGTCGGCATCCTCACCGACGGCGCCGACTGGCGGGCCTATGCCCTCTCCGGATCGGCGTTCGTCCCGGCGGGCCGCTTCGAGGTCAAGCCGCGCCGGACCACGCCTCTGGAGCTGCTGGTCTGACTCGAAGGCGTCCTCGCCACCGCCGAGGGCATCAAGCCGACACCCGACGTGATCAAGGGCCGCCTCGGCGCGGGCAGCGTCTCCCACGGGATCGACTACACCACGCTGTCCGCCCTCCACGCGGAGAACAAGGACCTGCCCACGGTCCAGCTCAAGCGGGAGCTGTGGGCCCGTCTGCTGCGCAGCGCGCTGGGCGCCCAGTTCGAGGACACCGACGAACTGTTCATCGAGCACACATTCCTGGTCAACACCGCGGGGATCATCGCGCACTCGGTCCTCGGCTACGACGTCCGCCAGATCCCCCCGGCCACGCTCGTCCTGGGCCAGCTCTTCGAGCAGGCCGGGATCCACGGCGTCGTCATCGATCACAAGCTGTACTGGGGCACGGTGGGGAGTCGCGAAGAGGGCGTGTATCTCTGCGCCATTCTTAATGCGCCCGCGCTGACCGAAATCGTCCGACCCCTCATGTCGTACGGCAAGGACGAGCGGGACATCGACAAAGCGGTATGGCAGCTCCCCATCCCGACATTCGGCCAGGCGAATCCCGGCCATCAGCGTCTCGCTGAACCAGGTGCTGCGGAAGCATCCCGCAGCGCAGCCCTGGAGCTCGACGAGACCAAGAATTTCGTCAAGCCGCGTCAGACGGTCCGCTCTGTGATCGCAATGTCCCCAGGTGCCGAGGAGTCGGACGAGCTGGTCCGCCTTTTGCTGGAGTAGGCGGACCAGGTCGCGCGATCAGTCCTCGGAAACGTAGGGGACGAACTCCGCCCACGTGTCCGGGGTGAAGGTGATGCGGGGGCCTTCGGTGGTCTTGGAGTCGCGGACGTGGACGATGCCGGGGGTGAGAGCGAGTTCGACACAGGACTCACCGTTGGTGCCACTGCTGAAGCTGCTCTTGAACCACTCCAGCTGGGACGTGTCCTCGGTGGATGCCTTGTAAATCATGTTTCTCCCAGCAGATGCTCGAGGAAGGCCAGTGACTCCCGGGGGGTGAGAGCCTGTGCCCGGATGGCATTGAACTGCAGCTCGAGAATCCGGAGCTGCCGGAGCTCAGAGACGGGACGGGCATTGAACGCCCCGTCTCCACGCCCTACGGCTGTACCGTCTGCGAACTTCAGCAGTTCGATCCTGCCATCCAGTCCCGGGTGGGCGTCACTCTTGGTCGGCATCACCTGAAGTGTGACGTTCCACAATCGCCCCAGCTCTAGCAGGCGTTCGAGCTGTCGGTGCCGCACCATTGTGCCTCCGATCTCACGCCGCAGAGGTGCCTCCTCCATCACGAAGTGGATCGCAGGTGCCGGATCTCGGTCGAAGACGGGACTGCCGGTCCATGCGCGCAGTCACCATTCGCTCCACGTCGTCCGGCGAGTACGGCGGCTGACATGCCTCGAACAGCGCTCGCGCATGCTCGGGCGTCTGCAACAGTCCGTGGATGCTATTGCACTCGTACAGACCGATCTCAACCGCCTTAGCCTCCAGCTTCCCCAGTTCCCGCACCTTCTTCGGGTACCGGACTTTCTTCACGTCCTCCCAGGCAGCCGCGATGAGCCCGCCCGCCCCCAGGATCTCGTCCGCCTTGTCCAGGAACTCCTGCCGGGGGATCCGCTTGCCGCCCTCGATCTTGTAGACCATGTCCTCGCCGTAGCCGACCACCCGGCCGAACTCGGCGGCCCGCATCCCCGCCGCCTCGCGCCGCAGTTTCAGCTGCCGGCCGACCGTGGTGATGACCGCGACGCCCCACTCGTCGTCCGGGTCCACCTCCCACCCCGGCTCGTCCGCCTCTTCCTTGAGCCGACCCGCCTCCGCCTCGACCGCCGTCATGCCGCACCTCTCCCTCGGAACCGTCCGTGACGCACCCGGCGCCCCACCCGTGCCAACCGTCGGCACAGCCCCGACAGCACCGGACAACCGCTGGACAGTGACCGTACGTACGCCCTGAGTGACCTCTCACGGTACGCAGATCCGGCCACGCTGAGTGATGTGAATCAGCGAACTGCCGAATCCAACGCCGCCGTCAGGGACTACAGCGTGCTGTTGTCCGCCACCCCACGCAGCGCCCGCCTCGCCCGTCGCCTCACGGACGCCCACCTCCGGGACCGGGGGTACGACTCGGAGGCCGCAGGCCAGGTCGTGGCCGAACTGGCCGTCAACGCCGTAACCCACGGCCGGGTCCCGGGCCGGGACTTCCGGCTGGTCCTCCGGATGGTCGACGACACGCTCCGCGTCGAGGTCACCGACACGCGCTGCGAACGCCTCCCCGAACTCCGACCGCCCTCCCCCGACGCCGAGTCGGGCCGCGGGCTGCTTCTCGTGGACGCCCTCGCGGACCGCTGGGGCGTGTCCGAGGACCCCTTCCCACGCGAGACCGTCTGGGCCGAACTACGCCTCACACCACCGGAACCCACGTTCTGAGGCTCCGGTGCCGTCGGCGCCCTCCGGAACAAGAACTCGGGGAGAAAGCACCCCACCAAGCCCCGCCCTTTCCCGCCCGAGGCCCACGCTCACTCGGGCGGGTGAACATCACCGGCTGAGCTGGATTTCCGGTCCCCCGGCACCTCTACGCTCAGCGCACACACCCCCGAAAAAACTTCGGCCCCCGCCAGGACTGCAATCCGGACTGCAATCCCGGTGCGAGGGCCTGACCACCAAGGAAGTCGAGCCCTTCCCGATGGATAACACCGTGATCACGGACCCGGATGAGGCTCGCACCGACCTGGTCCTGGCCAGCCTGGCGGCCATCACGCACGCCGCGGAACCCGACGTCGTTGCGATACTGAAGGCCCTGTCCACAGCATTGCGGGACGCGCCTGAGGACGTCGCGGGTCCCCTGATCGAATTCACCGCACAGGGCCTGGGCAAGAACCCGGCCAAGCACCTCTGGAGGAACCTGGTGGCCGTGGACCTCTCCTTCTACAGGTCCTACCTCGCCGAAGAAGTCCGGGCGGAAGTCCGCGCAGAGCTCCGGGACGAAGTCCGAGCCCAGGTCCAGGACGAAGTCCGAGCCCAACTCCAGGACGAAGTCCGAGCCCAACTCCAGGACGAAGTCCGAGCCCAACTCCAGGACGAAGTCCGAGCCCAACTCCAGGACGAAGTCCGAGCCGAGTCCGAAACGCGGCGCGCCGCCGAGGACGTCCTGGCGGTACTCGCCGCACGAGGTCTGGACGTACCCGACGACGCCCGTGAGCGCATCCGGGCCTGCGACGATCCCCACACCCTGAGCCACCGGCTCCGGCGTGCCGTCACGGCACCGACAGTCGAGAAGGTCTTCGGCGACGACTGAGTGACCAAGCCGGGGGCGGCACCCGTCCTGGCCGCGCCGCCCCCGGTCGGGCTACGAGTGCCCCAGCTCCGCCGAGGACTCGTCCTCCGTGAGCGGTACCGAGCCCGAGTCCGGGGCCGGGCTCAGCGGGAACGGGTCGACGCGGGTCTCGTCGATCACCGGGGGCGCCGGCTGCGGCGGGCGCGGCATGACCGCGGCCTCGGAGTGGCCGCCGCAGCCGAACGCGAGGGAGACCACGCGGCCGTCCGCCGGGGCGAACTCGTTGGCGCAGACACCGAAGGCCTGTCCCAGGGAGCCGCCGACGGGGACGAGGAACCCGCAGCTGACGCAGGCGGCGGGGGCCGACTGGGCCATCGGGGTCTTGGGGCCGAACGCCTCCTCCCAGCGGTCGGCCGCGGTGTGCAGGCCGTAGCGGGACAGGACGCGGGCGCGGCGCATGCCGAGTTCCCCGGCGACCGCCGCGATCGAGCCGCGGGACGGGATGCCCGGCAGCCTGGACGGAGATCCCTCGGTGACGTCGGCGTCCTCCGCCTCCACCAGGTCCGCCATCTCGTGCGACACCGGCGCGTTCGGCGCGGGTTCGTCCGCGCCCGAGTAGCCGGGCTCCAGGCGCAGGTCCTCGGCGTCGGTGGGCAGCAGGTCTCCCGGGCCCATGTCGCCGGGGCGCAGCCGCTCGCTCCACGGCACCCACTCGGGCGCCAGCACCGCGTCGGGGCCGGGCAGCAGGACCGCCTCGTCGACCGTGACGACCTTCGCGCGGGAGGCGCGGGCCACCGTGACGGCCCAGCGCCAGCCCCGGTAGCCGAGCTCGCGGCACTCGAAGAAGTGCGTGACGACCCGGTCCCCCTCGGCGACCGCACCCACGTGCTCACCGACGATCCCGGGCGCGGCGGCCTCCTCGGCTGCGGCACGCGCGAGGTCGACGGCCTCGGCGCACAGACGGTCGGGGGTGCGGCTTCGCGTTGTCGCTGCGCTCACAGGTATCGCTTCTCTCCTACGCCGTCTCACGTGTGCGCCACACCCGGCGCAAGACGGGACGGAGCGGACCAGGGGACCGCGTCGACGTCCTTCATCCATTCTGCGGGATGGCTGAGATACGCACGCTACCCTTCCGCCCCACGTCGCGTACACCGACCGGTGCCATGAGCGACAACCAGGACAGTCACCCCACAGGCCCTATACAAGCGGTAAGGGCACTACCCACCGGCTTTGCGGGGCACTATGACGTCGTGGCAGCCGCGAAGACACCCCCGGGCGCCACCGGGACCGGTGGGTCGAAAGGGGTCAGGGGAAGCAGCCGACCGGGCGGGCCGGGCCGTCTGGGCGGTTCCCTGCGCGCGGTCGGCCGGGCCCTGCACTTCCCGGTGACCGGCACGGCCCGCGGGATCCGCAAGGCCACCCACGCCCACGGGGCGGGCGAGTCGGGCCTCGGCAAGCTGATCGAGCTGCACGGCGTGAACGGCGCGGGCGACGTCATGATCACCGTCGCCCTCGCCTCGACCGTCTTCTTCTCCGTGCCGACCGACGAGGCCCGCGGGCGCGTCGCGCTGTACCTGGCGATCACCATGGCGCCGTTCACGCTCCTCGCCCCGGTGATCGGCCCCCTCCTGGACCGCATCCCGCACGGCCGGCGCGCTGCGATGGCCGGGGCGATGCTGGCCCGGGCGCTGCTCGCGCTGATCCTCTCCGGCGCGGTCGTCAGCGGCAGCATCCAGCTCTACCCGGCCGCGCTCGGCGTGCTCGTCGCGTCGAAGGCGTACGGCGTGGTCAGAAGCGCCGTGGTGCCCCGGCTGCTGCCGCCCCGCTTCTCCCTGGTGAAGGCCAACTCGCGCGTCACCCTGGGCGGCCTCCTCGCCACCGGCATCGCCGCGCCCATCGGCGCCGGCCTGCAGCAGATCGGACCGCGCTGGCCGCTCTACGGCGCCTTCGTGATCTTCGTGGCGGGGACGGTCCTGTCGTTCACGCTGCCGCCCAAGGTCGACTCCGCCAAGGGCGAGGACCGGGCCCTGCTGGCCGCGGACGAGCAGCACCTGCACGGACCGCACCTCCATCCGGTCAAGCGCCCCGGGCTGCGCACGGTCGGCCCGGCCGTCACCCACGCCCTGGCCGCCAACGCCTCCATCCGCTGCCTCACCGGGTTCCTGATCTTCTTCCTGGCCTTCCTGCTGCGCGAGCACCCCATGTCCGGGCAGAGCGCCGCGGTGTCCCTGGGCATCGTGGGCGTCTCGGCGGGCGCGGGCAACGCCCTGGGCACGGCCGTGGGGGCGTGGCTGCGCTCCCGGGCGCCGGAGATCATCATCGTGACGGTGGTGGCCTGCGTGACGGCCGCGGCGATCACGGCCGCGGTGTTCTTCGGGACGGTACTGGTGGCCGCCCTCGCCGCGATCGCCGGCTTCGCCCAGGCGCTGGCCAAGCTGTCCCTGGACGCGCTCATCCAGCGGGACGTGCCCGAGCTGGTCCGGACCTCGGCCTTCGCCCGTTCGGAGACGCTGCTGCAGATGTCCTGGGTGCTGGGCGGGGCCGTCGGCATCCTGATGCCGCTGAACGGCACGGCCGGTCTCGCGGTGGGCTCCGCGATCGTGGCGACCGGGTGGCTGACGACCGTACGGGGGCTGGTCGACTCGGCCCGGCGCGGCGGTCCGGCGCGGCAGCGGGTGGCCTGAGGACTGCCGTCCCGCTCCCGTCCGCCCCTGCGGAGACGGCCGTGCGGGCGCGCCGTACCCCGCGTGGGGGGTGCGGGCGGTGGGACAGATAGCCTTCGCCCATGAACACGTTGCAATCCGCTGTGCGACGCCGCCGCGCCGTCGCCCTCGCCGGCGTCGTATCCGCCGGACTGCTCGTCCTGTCGGCCTGTGACAAGCCGACGCCGGTGGCCACGGTCACCGTGGGCCGCGACTCGGTGAACTCCGAGGCCACCTGCGGCGGCGAGGGCGACGCCCTCAAGTCGTCCGACCTGTCGCAGTGCCTGAAGGACAAGGGCATCCAGAGCATCTCGGTCGACCCCGACGAGACCGTGCGCTTCGGAGTCGACCCGGAGATCGCCGACAACGGCTGGACGATCCTGATGAACGGTCAGCCGCTGACCGACTCCAGCAAGAAGACCTACCGCACGATCCCCGGCAGCGTGTTCTTCAACGCCCAGTACGGCGCGCAGGGCAACTCGACGCTCGTCTCCATCAAGGAGGGCGACAAGGAAGCGTCGGGCCTCTGGAACTTCAAGCTCAAGAAGGACGCCTGATCGCTGTCGCCGGGCCCGGCCGCGTGCTGATCGCCACCGCGGTCCCCCTGGAGCGGGACGCGGTGGCCCGGGCCCTGCCCGGCGGCGGCGACCTCGATGTGATCGCGGCCGGCGTGGGGCCCGCGCTCGCCGCCGCCTCCACCGCCTCCGCGCTGACCGCCGCCGCCCTCCGGGGCACCCCCTACGGCCTCGTGGTGTCCGCCGGGATCGGCGGGGGGTTCCAGCCCTCGGCGCCCGTGGGGTCGCTGGTCGTCGCCGACGAGATCGTCGCGGCCGATCTGGGGGCCGAGACCGCGGACGGGTTCGTCCCGGTCACCGACCTCGGCTTCGGAACCGTACGGCACCGGCCGCCGGCCGCACTCGTCCGGCAGGCCGCCGAAGCCACCGGGGCCCGTACCGGTGCCGTGCTCACCGTGTCCACGGTGACCGGGACCGCCGAGCGGGCGGCCCGGCTGTGGGAGCGGCATCCCACCGCCCTCGCCGAGGCCATGGAGGGCTTCGGGGTGGCCGAGGCCGCCGCAGCTCAGGGCGTGCCGGTCCTGGAGGTGCGGGCGATCTCCAATCCCGTGGGGCCGCGGGACCGGGCCGCCTGGCGCATCCCCGACGCCCTGACGGCCCTGACCGAGGGGTTCGGGAAGCTCCTGCCCGTCCTGGAGAGCCGGAACCGCCATGACCGCTGAGCAGTTGCAGATCGCCTACTCCCCCTGCCCGAACGACACGTTCGTCTTCGACGCCCTCGCCCACGGCCGGGTTGCCGGCGCCCCCGCCCTGGACGTGACGTTCGCGGACATCGACCTCACCAACGGCATGGCCGAGCGCGGCGAGTCCGACGTGCTGAAGGTGTCCTACGCCGTGCTGCCGTACGTGCTCGACACGTACGCCCTGCTGCCCTGCGGCGGCGCACTGGGGCGGGGCTGCGGCCCGCTGGTGCTCACGCGCGAGGCCGGTGTCGACCTCACCGGGCGGACCGTCGCCGTGCCCGGCGAGAGGTCGACGGCGTACCTGCTGTTCCGGCTGTGGGCCGCGGACACGGTGCCCGGCGGGGTCGGCGAGATCGTGGTGATGCCGTTCCACGAGATCATGCCGGCCGTGCGGGACGGGAGGGTCGACGCGGGGCTCGTGATCCACGAGGCGCGCTTCACCTACCGGAACTACGGGCTCCACAAGCTCGCCGACATGGGCGAGCACTGGGAGGACACCACCGGGCTGCCGATCCCGCTCGGCGCGATCATCGCCAAGCGGTCGCTGGGCGAGGAGAGGCTGCGCGGGCTCGCGGAGGCCGTCCGGGCGTCCGTGCGCGCCGCCTGGGACGACCCGGAGGCGTCCCGGCCGTACGTCATGGAGCACGCCCAGGAGATGGACCCGGCCGTCGCCGACCAGCACATCGGTCTGTACGTCAACGAGTTCACCGCCGACCTCGGCGAGGACGGCTACGCCGCCGTGCGCGGGCTGCTCACCCGCGCGGCGGCCGAGGGGCTCGTCCCGCCCCTCGGCCCGCACGCGCTGGACTTCCCCTGAGGCCCGGTCACACGTCCAGCTGGTCGGCGACCGCGCGCAGCAGACCCGCGATCTTCTTCCCGGCGGCCTTCTCGGGGTAGCGGCCCCGCTCCAGCATCGGCGTGATGTTCTCCAGGAGCGTCGTCAGGTCCTGGACGATGGAGGCCAGCTCGTCGGGCTTCTTGCGGGTCGCGGCGGCGACGGACGGGGTCGGGTCCAGGACCGTCAGGGACAGCGCCTGGTCGCCGCGCTGTCCGGCCACCACCCCGAACTCCACGCGCTGGCCCGGCTTGAGCGTCTCGACTCCGGCGGGGAGGACCGAGGAATGGACGAAGACGTCACCGCCGTCGTCGCGGGAGAGAAAGCCGAAGCCCTTCTCGCTGTTGAACCACTTGACTTTGCCGGTGGGCACGTCTGTCCTCGTCCTCGTACTCGTCGGAAAACTGCTTCTGAAACGGCTCTTGATAGCACTCGGGCGGGTCGTACGGACCCGCCGGTACCCAGGCTAGTGCTCTTGAGGCCGGTGACAAGACGTCACCCGGTTGTTCTCTCGCGCTGGGAACTACCCTGGTCGGGTGCGTGACAAAACCCAAACGAATTCCGCCGCTCCCGGTGACCGCCTCGTTCGTGCCGGAGCCGTCGTCTTCTTCATCGGCGCCGTGGCCACACTGGTCACGGTCGCCCCGCTGTTCCTGGGGACGACGCCCTTTCCGACGTACATGTTCGGATTGAGCATGCTCATGGCAGTCGGATTCCTGACGGCCGGTGCGGGAGTACTGCGTTCCGTCGCCGCCGGCCGGCGTCAGGCGCGCGCGGGGCGGTAGTCCGACAGCCACCCCGGGAATTCCGTCAGATCGCCGAGGACGACGTCCGCGCCCGCCGCACGCAGTTCCTCGGCGGGGCAGGGACCGGTGGCCACCGCGACCGACAGCGCGCCGGCCGTGCGTGCGCCGCGGACGTCCCCGACGTGGTCGCCGACGTAGACCGCCGCGTCGTGCTCGCGCAGCGCGTGCGCCTTCTGCTCGGCCCACAGGTCCCCGATGACCGCGTCCGGCTCGATGCCGAGGTGGGCGAGGTGCAGCTCGGCGTTCGGCTCGTACTTGGCGGTGACGACGATCGCCCGTCCGCCGGCCTCGCGTACGGCCGCTATGGCCTCCCGGGCGCCGGACAGCGCCGGCGTCGCGGTGATCGCGATGGTCGGGTACATCGCCCGGTACACGTCCGCCGCCGCCGCGACCTCCTCGGCCGGGAACCAGTTGATCAGCTCCTCGGCCAGCGGCGGGCCCAGCCGGGTGACCGCCAGGTCGGCGTCGATGTACGTCCCCGTCCGCTCGGACAGCGCCTGGTAGCAGGCGCGGATGCCGGGGCGGGAGTCGATGAGGGTCATGTCGAGGTCGAAGCCGACGGTCAGTGCCATGGGGACCATTGTGCCGAGCGCGGTCGAACGGCGGACGTCACCCGTGCGGCGGACCTCGGACGGCCCTCGACGGCTGATCGCCGGGCTCCCGTCCGCCCCGGGCGGCGACGGGAGTGCGACGGCGGCCCCTCTTGGCTAACGCTTGAGCTGGGAGCGCCAGACGAGGAACAGCGCCGACGCCACCGCCGCTGCCCGCACCACCCACGGCCAGGTCCCGGCGACCGCGTCGTTCACGTGGCCCTCGGCGACGGGGGCGCCCCAGCGGCCGTTCATCCGGCCCCAGAGCCAGACCAGGCCGCCCGTCAGCGCGAGGCCGGGCAGGACCACCACCGCCCACTTCGTCTCCGCCGGGGTGAGGCGGCGGGAGGCGTAGGCGATGAGCCAGCCGAGGATCAGCACGAACCAGTTGCCGAGCACCGCCCCCGCGACGAGCAGGCCCGCGGCGATCAGCAGCAGGGGGTTGCTCCAGCCGGCCGCGGGAAGCCCGGGCAGACGCCGGCGGCGGCCGGTCTCCTCCGCCTGCCCCGTCGCCGTGGCCACCGCCACGGGCTCCTCGGCCGCCGGCTCCTCCTGCCGCGCCGCGCGCTGCCCGGGCGGCTTGAGCAGGTCCGGCAGTTCCACCCCGCCCACGAAGCCGGGCACCTCGTCGCCCACGTCGAAGGGGCCGCTCTCCACCCGCCACCAGTCCGGCCGGACCGCGCTGTCGCCGAGTTCGTGCCCTGCCGCCAGATGCGGCGGGGCCGCGCCCTCGGAGGCGGCGGGACGCGGCTCCTCCGCGGGCCGGGCGGGGCGGGGGCGGGGCAGCACCACGCGCCGCAGGACGCCCTTCGGCCGCTCCTCGCGCTCCCCGGGCCCGCGGTCGCGCTGCGCGGGGACGGACGCGGGGGCGGCGGGGGCCTGCGGCTCGCCCGGCCGCGGGCCGCCGGCCGTGCCGTCCGCCGCTGCCGCCACGACCTCGTCGGGGCTGCCCAGGCGGGTGATGATGCGGCGGACGGCGGCGGGCGAGTCGACGGTGGCCCTGGCGCGGCGCCGGTCGATCTCGTCACGCAGGTCGGCGACCAGGCGCATGCGGGTCGCCGACGACAACTGCCGCTGCTGGGCCACGTCGCCGACGCGGCTCAGATACTCGTATACGACCTGGTCGCTCTCAATCCCCACGAAGTGCCCTCCGGGGCGGGTCCGTTGCGTGACGCCGTCGGACGACGGTACCGCGAGTCGCCATGGGGCGGCCAAAAGCCGGTGGGGTGTTCGAGGAGGAGGCCGCGCACGGACGGCTCACCGGCCGGAGGCGACCCGCTACCGTGGACCGGATGAGCACCGAGGACACGCCGTCGGCCCCCCGCTCCCTCGCGGAAGCGCTCCGCGCGCGGGGCGACGCCGCGCTGGGCTCGCTGCTGCGCAGCCGGCCGGACCTCATCACGCCCGTGCCCACGGATCTCACGCAGCTCGCGACCCGCGCCGGCACCCGTGCCTCGGTCGTGCGGGCGCTGGAGCGGCTGGACCGGTTCGCGCTGCAGACGGCGGAGGCGCTGGCCGTGGCGGCGGACCCGGCGACGTACGGCGAGCTGCTCGGGCTCATGGCGGGCGACGACGCCGACCCGGCCGTCGTCGGCGCGCTGCCGCACGCGGTGGACGTGCTGCGCGAGCAGGCCCTGGTCTGGGGCGGCGACGACCGGCTGCGGCTGGTGCGCACGGCCCGTGAGCTGCTGGCGCCCTCGCCGCAGCACCCCTCCCCGACGGGGCTCGGCCCCACCGTGCAGGAGGCCACCGCCGGGATGTCCCCGGGGCGCATCCAGGAGATCGTCACGACGGCCGGGCTGCCCTCGACGCACGACTCGGTCTCGGCGGCCGGCTCCCTGACCGCGCTGTTCGCGGACCGCGTGCGGATGGCGGCCCTGCTCGCCGACGCCCCGTCCGGCTCGCTCGACGTGCTGGAGCGGCTGGTGTGGGGGCCGCCCTACGGCCAGGTCACGCCCGACCCGGCGCCCCGGCTGCGCTGGCTGCTGGACCGGGGGCTGCTGCTCCCGACGGCGCCGGGGACGGTCGTGCTGCCGCGCGAGGTGGCCCTGCACCTGCGGCGGGGCCTGGCACACCGGGCGCCGGAGCCGGTGCCGCCGGTGGTGGAGGCGGCGGCCGTTCACCGTCCACAGGTCGTGGACAGCACGGCGGCCGGGCAGGCGTACACCGCGCTCGCGACCGTCGAGGAACTGCTGAAGGACTGGGACGAGGGCGGTCCGGCGGTGTTGCGGGCCGGCGGGCTGAGCGTGCGGGACCTGAAGCGGACCGCCGTCGCCCTGGACGTGCCGGAACCGGTCGCCGCGTTCTGGGTGGAACTGGCGTACGCGGCGGGCCTGATCGCCTCCGACGGCGAGGCCGACGAGCGGTACGCGGCGACCCCGGCCTACGACGAGTGGCTCGAACTGCCCGCCGCCGAGCGCTGGTCGCGGCTGGTCACGGCGTGGCTCGCGGCGACCCGGGCGTCCGGGCTGGTGGGCGGACAGGACGCGAAGGACCACACGCTGTCGGCGCTCGGGCCGGGCCTGGACCGCTCCGCCGCGCCCGAGGTGCGGCACCGGCTGCTGGCGCTGCTGGCCGGGCTGCCGGAGGGCGCCGCCCCGGACGCCGCGTCGGTGCTGGCCCGGCTGCGCTGGGAACGCCCCCTGCGCGGCGACCGGCGCGAGGACGACCTGCGCGGCCGGCTCGCCCAGTGGGCCCTGTCCGAGGCGGAACTGCTGGGTGTCACCGGGCGCGGTGCCCTGTCGGCCCACGGCCGGGCGCTGCTGGGCGCGCCCCCGGCTCCCGCGAAGAACCCGCGGACGGAGTCCTCCGGCCCGGGGGACAAGCTGCCCGTCCATCACCACCACCGCCCCGCCCCGCTCACCCCCCTCTCCCCCGCCGAACAGGCCGTCGCCTCCGCCGCCGCGGCCCGGCTGCTCGCGCCCCTGCTGCCCGAGCCGCTGGACCACGTGCTGCTCCAGGCCGACCTGACGGCCGTCGCGCCGGGACCCCTGCAACGGCCGCTGGCGGACATGCTGGGCGTGCTCGCGGACGTCGAGTCCAAGGGCGGCGCGACCGTCTACCGGTTCACGCCGGGCTCGGTGCGTCGCGCGCTGGACGCCGGGCGGAGCGCCTCCGACCTGCACGCCTTCCTCGCCGCGCACTCCCGTACGCCGGTGCCGCAGCCGCTGGCGTACCTGATCGACGACGTGGCCCGCCGGCACGGCCATCTGCGGGTCGGCGCCGCCTCCGCGTACGTGCGCTGCGACGACGACGCGATGCTCAGCGAGATCCTCGCCGACAAACGGGCCGCCGGCCTCGGGCTGCGCCGGCTCGCCCCGACCGTGCTGGCCGCGCAGGCCGGCCCGGCCGGGCTCCTGGAGGGGCTGCGGGCGATGGGCTTCGCACCGGCGGCCGAGTCCGCCGAGGGCGATGTGCTGATCACCCGCGCCCTCGCCCGGCGCACACCGCCCCGCACCCCGCCCGAGCCGGTGCCGGACGGCCCGCCGGTCCCCGACGCCGCGCTCCTCGCCGCCGCGCTGCGCGCCATCCGGGCCGGTGACCTGGCGTCCACCACCCCGCGCAAGCCGGGGGCGGCCCCGGCTGCCGAGGGGGAACCGCCCCGCACGAGTTCCGCCGAGACCCTCGCCACCGTGCAGGCCGCCGTGCTGACCGGCGAGTCCGTGTGGATCGGCTACGTCAACGCCGAGGGCGCCGCCAGCCAGCGGGTCATCGCGCCGATCCGGGTCGAGGGCGGCTTCGTCACGGCCTACGACCGCACCGCGGACGAGGTCCGCACGTATCCGCTGCACCGGATCACCGGGGTGGCGGAACTGGCCGACGACGCGGGCTGACGGGCGCACGGGAAACCCTCGGGAATCTCACCCGTTCGGGTGCACACCGGGGCTCTTGGAGTCGCTGCGCTTGAGCGTGGTCCGGCGTGAGGTGTGTCCCGGCGACGGGATGCCATCCTTGTTGAGGTCGTTGATGATCTGCATGAGCGAGTCCTTGGCCAGGACCCGCTCCACGATCCGCTTGATCCTCTCGGCCTCGTCCTCGTTGACCGCGAGCACCTTGCCCGCCCCGTTGGGGTTGGGGACGACCATGTACCCGTACGGGACCCGACCGCCGGTGTAGCGGCCCTCGCGGCGCAGGTGCTCGTGCGCGCTGGACAGCCGCATGCCGATGGTGTCGGACTCCAGCTGCCTCACACAACGCCTCGCACGCCGCTCTCTGGCGCTCAGGAGAAGTCGTCTCGTCCGTTTCACGCGATAGGCGAACATGGATAGCGGCGCGCATCCCCGGCGCGCTGGCCGGAACGCCCTTTCGGCGCCGAGCACGGGGCATGGCCCGAGCCGTGGCAGGTGCGGTGTCTGTCAGGCTGGAAATCCTATCCGTGGAGGTATGCGTGTCCTGCCTAATCGTCCAGTCCGACAAGACCCTGCTCCTGGAAGTCGACCACGAGCAGGCCGGCGACTGCCGTCGGGCCATCGCCCCGTTCGCCGAACTGGAGCGGGCGCCGGAGCACATCCACACCTACCGCGTCACTCCGCTGGGCCTGTGGAACGCCCGCGCGGCCGGCCACGACGCCGAGCAGGTCGTGGACGCGCTGGTGCAGTACAGCCGCTACCCGGTGCCGCACGCGCTGCTCGTCGACATCGCCGAGACGATGGACCGCTACGGCCGCCTCACCCTCTCCAGGCACCCCGCGCACGGCCTGGTCCTGACGACCACGGACCGCCCGGTGCTGGAGGAGGTCCTGAAGTCGAAGCGGATCGCGCCCCTGGTCGGGGCCCGTGTCGACCCGGACACGGTCGCGGTGCACCCCTCCGAGCGCGGGCAGATCAAGCAGACGCTGCTGAAGCTGGGCTGGCCGGCAGAGGACCTCGCCGGGTACGTCGACGGCGAGGCGCACCCCATCGAGCTGGCCGAGGACGGCTGGGCGCTCAGGCCGTACCAGAAGCAGGCCGTGGAGAACTTCTGGCACGGCGGCAGCGGTGTGGTCGTGCTGCCCTGCGGCGCGGGGAAGACGCTGGTCGGGGCCGGGTCGATGGCCCGGGCGAAGTCGACCACCCTCATCCTCGTCACCAACACCGTCTCCGCCCGGCAGTGGAAGCACGAGCTGGTGCGGCGCACCTCGCTCACCGAGGACGAGATCGGCGAGTACAGCGGGACGAAGAAGGAGATCCGGCCCGTCACGATCGCCACGTACCAGGTGCTGACCACCCGGCGGAAGGGCGTCTACCCGCACCTGGAGCTGTTCGACTCGCGGGACTGGGGCCTGATCGTCTACGACGAGGTGCACCTGCTGCCCGCGCCGGTCTTCAAGTTCACCGCGGACCTCCAGGCGCGCCGCCGGCTCGGCCTCACCGCCACCCTGGTCCGTGAGGACGGCCGGGAGTCGGACGTGTTCTCCCTGATCGGCCCCAAGCGGTTCGACGCCCCGTGGAAGGAGATCGAGGCGCAGGGCTACATCGCGCCGGCCGACTGCGTGGAGGTCCGGGTCAATCTCACCGACTCCGAGCGGCTCGCGTACGCCACGGCCGAGACGGAGGAGAAGTACCGTTTCTGTGCGACGACCGCGACCAAGCGGAAGGTCACGGAGGCGATCGTGCGCCGCTTCGCCGGTCAGCAGATCCTCGTGATCGGCCAGTACATCGACCAGCTCGACGAGTTGGGCGAGCACCTGCGCGCTCCCGTGATCAAGGGCGAGACGTCGAACGCGCAGCGGGAGAAGCTGTTCGACGCGTTCCGGGAGGGTGAGATCAGCGTGCTCGTGGTGTCCAAGGTCGCGAACTTCTCGATCGACCTGCCGGAGGCGACGGTCGCGATCCAGGTCTCGGGCACCTTCGGCTCCCGCCAGGAGGAGGCGCAGCGGCTCGGCCGGGTGCTGCGTCCCAAGTCGGACGGCCACCAGGCCCACTTCTACTCGGTGGTGGCCCGGGACACCATCGACCAGGACTTCGCCGCCCACCGCCAGCGCTTCCTGGCCGAGCAGGGCTACGCGTACCGGATCATGGACGCGGACGAGCTGCTCGCGGAGAGCTGAGGGGAACCGGCCGGTTCACCGGTGGCGGCGGACCACGCCGACTTCCTCCCCGTACTGACCGAGGACGACCACGTCGAAGGCGGCACCCGCGAACACCTTGAGGGCGCGCAGGGCGTCGCCGAGGCGGTGGCGGTGGTTGCCGGTCACAGCGGTGGCACCGGACGGGCGGCCCGGTGCGGGGGCGGGGTGGACGGTTGCTGCGCTCATGTCTCCATGGTGCGTTTCGGCCCATAAGGCCCGCGTCGGTCTCGGGGCCGAACCGGCCGTGGCCCGCGTGGGCCGATGCGGGTGCCGCAGGCGTTCTCCCTCTCCGGCAGCCACCAGTGGCCGGAGGGCGCAGGGTCGGCTCGCTGGATCCGCGCGGCGTCGCGTCGTAGGCCCCGAAGCAGCGGTCCGGGGTGATCACTCTCGTCCGCGACGAAGCCGTCCACCGAAACCGAGCTGTACATGACTACCTTGCCCCACGGGCTCTCCTCTGCTTCGGGCGCCCCAAAAGAGCGTGTCGTGAGCTGTCGCTCTCGCAAAGGCTGCGCTCGCCGTCGCGGTGACGCCGAGGCGGGCGTCGAGCGGTTGATGCCTCATGGCCCCGCACAAGGCCCCTGGGCCGATCCGTAGCCCTGGGGGAGGAGGGTCCGTCCCCTGAGGGGCGGGAAAACCGTTCGCGCTCGACACCCCCGCTCCTCTAGGATCTCCGCTCTTGCCCGCCTCCCTCGCCGGAGTGCCGCCGACCGGACGGAAACCGGCCGGCATCTCACCGCCGACTCCTCAGCAGGTCCCTCCGGAGGCACCCCCTTGTCCACACCCGCCGCCGATCCGCTCTCCCGCGAGCGCTCGCACCTCGCCGCGTCCCGCTCCGCCCTGCGTGCCATGCGCGAGGACGTGGAGGCGCTCGACATCAGCGACGTCACCGCGAACTGGGTCAACGCCGAAGTCCTGGCCCGCCAGATCGACGAGCGCATCGAGGCGCTGGCCGACCTGAGCGACACCCCGCTGTTCTTCGGCCGGCTGGACCATCTGCACGCGCCAAAGGACGAACGGGCCGAGGGCGAACGCTTCTACATCGGGCGGCGGCATGTGCACGACCACGACGGCGACCCCATGGTCATCGACTGGCGCGCCCCCGTCTCCCAGCCGTTCTACCGGGCCTCCAAGAAGGACCCGATGGGCATCGCGCTGCGCCGCCGCTTCGGCTACACGGGCGGCGACCTCACCGCGTACGAGGACGAGCACCTCTCCGACCCGGCCGAGGCGGCCCGCACCAGCAAGCTGCTCCAGGAGGAGATCGAGCGGCCCCGTGTCGGTCCGATGCGGGACATCGTCGCGACGATCCAGCCGGAGCAGGACGAGATCGTGCGCTCCGGCCTCTCGGGCACGGTGTGCGTGCAGGGCGGCCCGGGCACCGGCAAGACCGCCGTCGGCCTGCACCGGGTCGCCTACCTGCTCTACGCCCACCGCGAGCGCCTGGCCCGCACCGGCACACTCGTCATCGGCCCGAACCGCTCCTTCCTCCACTACATCGAGCAAGTGCTCCCCGCTCTCGGCGAGTTGACCGTCCAGCAGGCCACCGTCGAGGACCTGGTCGCGCACGTCGAGATCAAGGCCACGGACGACGCGGCCGCCGCGGTCGTCAAGGGCGACGCCCGTATGGCGCGGGTGCTGCGCCGGGCCCTGTACTCCCACGTCACGATGCCCACCGAGCCGGTCGTGGTGGTGCGCGGCTCACGCCGCTGGCGCGTCCCGGCGTACGAACTGGAGGTCATCGTCCGCGAGTTGCTCGACCGCGACATCCGCTACGGCGCCGCCCGCGAGGCCCTGCCGCAGCGCATCGCGCACGCCGTGCTGGTGCAGATGGAACGCTCGGGTGAGGCGCCCGACGACCGGGTGCAGGACGCGGTGGCCCGCAACAGCGCGGTCAAGGCGGCGGTGAAGGCGATCTGGCCGGCCGTCGACGCGGCGAAACTGGTGCTGCGGCTGCTGTCGGACGCGGAGTTCCTCGCCGAGCACGCCGAGGGCGTCCTCGACGAGGACGAGCGCAAGGCGATCCTCTGGACGAAGCCGGCGCGCGGGGTGAGGTCGGCCAGGTGGTCGCCCGCCGACGCGGTCCTGATCGACGAGGCCACCGACCTGATCCAGCGCACCCACTCCCTCGGGCACGTCGTCCTCGACGAGGCGCAGGACCTCTCCCCCATGCAGTACCGGGCGGTGGGCCGCCGCTGCACGACCGGCAGCGCGACGGTCCTCGGCGACCTGGCGCAGGGCACCACCCCCTGGGCGACCCGCGGCTGGGAGGAGGCCCTGGCGCACCTCGGCAAGCGGGACGCCGTGATCGAGGAACTGACGGCCGGTTTCCGCGTGCCGACGGACGTCATCACCTACGCCTCCCGCCTGCTCCCGCACATCGCCCCCGGCCTCACCCCGGTCGTGTCGATCCGCGAGAACCCGGGCCGCTTCGAGGTGCGCCCGGTCACCGGCACCGCCGAGGTGGTCGAGGCCTGCCGCGACTCCCTGCGGCACGAGGGCTCGATCGGCCTGATCGCGGCGGACGCCCGCGTCCCGGATCTGGCCGGGTCCCTCACGGAGGCGGGGATCCCGTACCTGTCCCCCGGCGAGGAGACCACCCGTCACACCCGCCTCACCCTGGTCCCGGCATCCCTCGCGAAGGGCATGGAGTACGACTACGTGGTCCTGGACGAACCCCGGGCGGTGGTGGACGGCGAACCGGACGAACGCACGGGCCTGCGCCGCCTGTACGTGGCGCTCACGCGAGCGGTGTCGGGACTGACGGTGACCCACACGGCACCGCTGCCGCCCCAACTGCTCGGCTGAGGACGCGCGCCGTACCCCTCACGCCCCGTCCACCACCCCCCGCCACTCCGCCACCGCCTCCGCCGACACCGGCTCGGCCCAGCCTCCGGGGCGGGCCGCGCCGCCGATGTGGAAGCCCTCCAGCCCGGCCTTCAGGAGCACCGGCACATGGTCGAGCCGCAGTCCGCCCCCCACCAGCAACCGCTGCTCGTAGCCGGGTTCGCCGGAACGGCCGGCCTCGGCGAGGAGCACGGGCAGTCCGTCGTCGACCCCGGCCGCCGAACCGGCCGTCAGGTACGTGTCCAGCCCGGGCATGCCGTCCAGCTGCTTGCGCAGCGCGCCGCGGTCGGCCGCGCGGTCGATGGCCCGGTGGAACGTCCAGCGGCAGCCGTCCAGCACGTCGGCGATCCGCTCCACCGCCGCCAGGTCCACGGAGCCGTCCGCGTCGAGGAACCCGAGCACGAACTCCTCGGCCCCGGCCTCCCGCAGCTCTCCGGCCACCCCGACCAGCCGCTCGACGTCCCCCGCGGCGAAGCCGTCCGCGAGCCGCAGCATCACCCGCAGCGGGATGTCGACGACGCCGCGGATCGCGGCGACGGTCGCGGCCGGCGGGGTGAGCCCGTCTGCCGCCATGTCGGTGACCAGTTCGAGGCGGTCCGCGCCTCCCGCCTGGGCGGCGACCGCGTCCTCGACGCCGAGGGCGATCACCTCCAGGACTGCACGCTTGCTCATGGGGCCCCTTCGACGGCAGGTGGTCGACGTACGGCGACAGGTCTAGTCCAATCAAGACTACGTTGCCCACGCTCGCCGCCTCCCAAGCCCCCTTCCGGGCCCGGGCCCTCACCCGAAGACGTTCAGCTCCTTCGCCTCCACCCCGGCCAGCTCGAACGCGGGCGCCCCGTCCACCGTCCGCCCCGCGTACAGCCGTACCAGGGTCGGCCCGTCCCCGATGAAACGGCCCGGGGGCCGCTCCCCGCCGCTCTGCCCCAGCCGCAGCGGCTCGTCCAGGTCGTCGAGGTCGGCGTGCAGCGGCACGTGCCCGCGCTCGCGCGTGACGCGGGCGAGCAGCGCGAGCGCGTCCGGCAGCCCGGCCCCGCCGTACGCCCCCGGCTCCCCGAAGGCCTCGCGCACGTCCCCGGCGTGCACCCACTCGCCCAGGGCGAGGACGTCCAGCCTGCCGTCCGCCGCGGCGATGACCGGGCCGGCCTCGGTCATGCCGCGCTCCAGCTCGTCGACGATCCGCGCGTGGTCCCAGTCGGCCCGTTCGGCGATGTCCCGGTCGTTGGACTCGGGCGAGAACACGTCCGGTTCGAACCGGCCCTCCACCACCCGCGCCAGCGCGGCCGAGCAGTGCGCCAGCACGTCCCGCACCGTCCAGCCCGGACACGCGGCGACGGGCCGCGCGAAGTCCTCCCCGGCCCGGCCCCGCAGGAGCGGGATCAGCGCGTCACGCTCGATCACGAGCAGCCGGCCGGGCTGCTCGGGGTCCCGTACGTCGTGCACATCGGCAGGAGTCGTCATGCGCCCACGCTAGGTGATCGATTCCAAGGGTTCCGTGGTCATGGGCGGTCAACGCCCGCATGACCCGCTGTGCGGTGCGGTCGTTGTGCCAGATGGCGGCGGTCGGTGCGAGGATGCGCTGCAGCACGCGGACGGCCACGCCGCCGGGAGTGCGGCCCCGGTGGCGTTCAAGGCCGAGCCGGCCGTTGAACGACTCGTTGACCGACTCAATGACCTGCCGCAACGGCCTGAAGAACCGCGAACCGGCCCGCTCGGCCTCACCCTTGCGGGTCGGCCGCAGCAGCCGGATGTGCCCGTCCCCCGCGCGTTGGGGCTCGAAGTCCTGCCCGACATGGTTCTTGTCGCCGATCGACGTCCGACCGGGCCGATCTGCGAGCGGTTCGGGCTCGGTTTCGAACATGGCCAGCGGCGTCTCGCGCTCGTCGGCCTTGCCCGGGTCAGCGCGAACGCGACCGGCAGGCCGTACGGTGCGGTCGCGAGGGTGTCCAGATGGCCCGTCACACAAGGATCATGGATGCCCTCGCCTCATCACCGCGTGGAACAATTCCTCCCGGGTGCGGGGACAACTCCGGCCCGGCGGTGGGACGTTCGCTCGCCCTACCTCGACGGGCGGCGCGAGGACGTCGAGACACCGTGTCTGCTACCGAGAGGGTGCTGACGATGGCTACGTATGTGCTGATTCCCGGTGCCGCGTCCGGCCCGTGGTACTGGCATCTGCTGGAGGCCGAGTTGCGTGGGCGGGGCCAGGACGTGGTGGCGGTGGACCTGCCGTGCGACGACGACTCGGCCGGGCTGGCCGAGTACGCCGACACCGTGGTCGACGCCATCGGTGATCGCGCCGGCCTGATCTTGGTGGCCCATTCCTTCGGTGGGTTCACTGCCCCCCTGGTGTGTGACCGCGTGCCGGTGGACCTGCTGGTGATGCTGCAGGCGCAGATCCCGGCACCGGGCGAGAGTCCGGGCCAGTGGTGGGGCAACACCGGCTACGAGCACGCCAGGCGCGAACAGGACGAACGCGACGGCAGGGACCCTGACGACGACACCGCCCTGTTCCACCACGACACCCCGCCAGCACTGGTCGCCGAGGCCAAGAAACACACGCGCACGCAGTCGGCCACTCCGTTCATGAAGCCATGGCCACTGGCCGCGTGGCCGGATGTGGCCACGAAGTTCCTCCTGTCCCGGGGCGACCGCTTCTTCCCCGCCGGGTACATGCGCCGGATCGTGCGGGAACGTCTTGGCATCACACCCGACGAACTGCCCGGTGACCACTGCCCCATGCTCGGCCACCCCACAGAACTGGCCGACCGCCTGGAGGCATACCGAACCGGGGCGTGACAGCCGCCCGGCTCCACGCTCGCCTTCCACGTCAGTGCCGAACCACCGCACACCACCTCCTGGCATAGATCATCTGGGTGCCACCACCCCGTCGGCGGGAGAATGACCCCATGCCCGATCTCGACACCCTGCGCAGCCGCTTCGCCCGCACCCTGGACGCGGTCCGGGGGCCGGACGGCGGGCCGGCGGCGGGGCCGTACGCCGACCGGCTGCTCCACCGCTGGCGGGAGCCCCAGCGCCGCTACCACACGGTGGAGCACCTCGCGGCGGTCCTCGACCGCGTCGATCTCCTGCAGGAGCACGCGCACGACCCGGACGTGGTCCGGCTGGCCGCCTGGTTCCACGACGCGGTCTACCTGCCGGACCGCTCCGAGAACGAGGAGCGGTCCGCCCGGCTCGCCGAGCGGGCCCTCGCGGAGGCCGGGGTCCCCGGCGCGAAGACGGCGGACGTGGCCCGTCTGGTCCGGCTCACCGTCACCCACGACCCCGCCGACGACGACCCCGACGGCCAGGTCCTGTGCGACGCCGACCTGGCGGTCCTCGCCTCCCCGCCGTCGGCGTACGCCGCGTACACCGCCGCGGTGCGCGAGGAGTACCACTTCGTCCCCGACGAGGCCTTCCGCGAGGGCCGTGCCGCGGTCCTGCGGCAACTGCTGGAGCTGCCACGGCTGTTCCGGACGCCCTACGGGTCCGAGCACTGGGAGGCCACCGCCCGCTACAACCTGGCCGCCGAGCTGGAAATGCTGTCGCTTCGGGCAGCGGGTCCCTCGTAGCCTGCCCCCATGTGGCCAACGGGTGCGGAACAGGTGGAGCGGGCCGTCGCCGAGTGCGTCGGGGTGCTGGGGGCGGTGACCGACCGGGACTGGGAAGGGGCGCGGGCCGGGCGGCTGGAGTGGAGCTGCCGGGAGACGGCGGTGCACATCGCCCAGGACCTGATCTCCTACGCGGGGACGCTCGCCGGGCGGCGGTCCGAGGGGTCCACGCCGTTCGCGATCTCTCTGAAGGAGGCGGCCGGCGACGCGGACGCGCTGCGGGTGATCGGCGCGATGGGGGCCCTGCTCGCCGCCGCGATCCGGACCACCCCGCGCGAGGTGCGGGCCTTCCACCCGTACCCGTTCCGCAGCGCGAACCGGGAGGGGTTCGCCGCCATGGGCGTCGCCGAGGTGCTGCTCCACACCCACGACATCGCCGAAGGGCTCGGCGTGCCGTACGAGGCCGACGCCGAGCTGTGCGACTTCGTGCTCGGCCGGATCTTCCCGCACGTCCAGCCCGGGCCGGCGCCGTGGCGGACCCTGCTGTGGGCCACCGGGCGCGGTGAGCTGCCGGGGCGGGCGCCCGTCACCGCGTGGCGGTGGAGCAACAACCTGTTGATCGGGACCGAACGGCTCACCCTCCAGGGCGTCACCCCGGCGGCGGCCACCGATCTCTCCACGGTCGGCGGCGGCGGCTTCGAGTGGATCGAGGGAGGCCCGGCCGAGGGCACCCGGGTCGGCGCCGGACTCGTGTACAAGCAGTACGAGGACGGCGTCCACCGGCCGGAGTGGAGCATGTACGCCCTGGTCCGCCGTGAGGACGGCCGTGCGATCGGGGCCATGGGCTTCCACGGCGTCCCGGACGCGTCGGGCCGGGTGGAGGTCGGCTACGACCTCGTCGAGGGCGCCCGCGGCCACGGGTACGCCACGGAGGCGCTGCGGGCGCTGACCGCCTGGGCGCTGGAGCGGGAGGAGGTCCGGACGGTCGTCGCCCACGTCGAGCGGGGCAACCGGCCGTCGCACAACGTCCTCACCCGCGCCGGGTTCCGGGTCGTCTCCGAGGACCCCGAGCAGACGGCCTACGAACTCGGCCTCGGCCAACATCGGTACAGCGGTTATCGGTGAGAACGATCATGGCCGTCCGGCACGGTGATCCACTTCGCCGCTGGGGTTCGGTGGAACGCCTCCGGGCCTGGTCCGGGGCCGGCTACGTTCCGGCTCGTGCCGGTGGCATTTCCGAGTGATGAGCGGGCCGAGGCGCACGGGACGTTCGCCGAGGAGCCGACGAGGCCCGAGCCGGCGCGGTTCTTCTTCCTGGATGACGTGGATCGGGACCTGATCGCCCTGCGGAGGACGGAGCATCACCGGTTCGGGTTCGCGCTCCGGATGTGCACGGTGCGGTACGTCGGCCTGTTTTTGGAGGACCCGCTCGCGGTGCCGTGGCCGGTGGTCGAGCACCTGGCCGTGCAGCTCGGCATCGAGGACCCGTCGGTGGTCAAGCGGTACACGGAGCGGCGCCAGACGCTGTACGACCACGCGTGGCAGATCCGGGACGCCTGCGGCGACCACCCCTACGAGGACGCCACCCGGATGAAGGACCTGCCCACCTCGGTGGTCGCGCCGCTGGTCTCCGAGGTGTGCAACATCGGCCTGGCTCCGGTGGTCAACCCCGGCTACGAAGCGCTGACCCGGGCCCGGCTCGTGCAGGTCGACCAGTACTCCCTGCGCGCCGACACCACCGCCGCGGCGAACGCAGCTCTCATCGCCGCCCGGGCCGGCATCCCGATCGTGCGTTACTGGGGCGAGGGCCTGCTTGCCTCCGTGGACGGGCTGCGCTTCCAGGTGCCGGTGCGCACCATCAACGCCGCCCCGTCGCCGGAGTACTTCGGGTTCAAGCGCGGCATCACCTGGCTCAACGCCGTCAACGACCAGGTCGCGGGCATCGGGCAGATGGTCGTGCCCGGCGCCCCGCGCGACTCCCTGCACATCCTGGACGCCTTGCTGGACCTCGACGGCGGGGTGAAGCCGGAGAGGGTGGCGACCGACGACGCCTCCTACTCCGACATGGTGTTCGGCCTGTTCAAGATCCTCGGCCACCACTTCAGCCCACGGTTGCGCGACCTGGACGACCAGCGGCCACAGGCCCACGGAGTGCATCGAACCAAACTGTTCGGTTTGACGCGCGGGGGATGTCGACCTAGAGTCGAACCGAACAGTTTGGTTTGGTCGTCGTCGTGGCCCGCCCCGGGGACCGTCGTCTTCGCGGAACGCCCGCTCCGCCGCCACCGCTGCGCCGGAGCCTTCCCGCGCCGGCCGAATGATCCACACCGCAAGGAGAAGTTGATGAGCGACGTCGTGTACGCCTTGTTCCACTACCGGGTCAAGCCGGGCATGGAGGAGCGCTTCCAGGACTACCAGCGCAAGGTTCTGCCCGTCACCGAGGCGCAGGAGCCCTACGTCCTGGGCTACGAGATCTTCCAGGCGCCCGACGGGACGTACTTCCAGCACGAGCACTACGAGAACGAGGAGGCCGTCTGGAAGCACATGGAGCTGACGGCCGACGGCCAGAAGGACTGGGCCGAGGCGGCCGAGATGATCCAGCTGACCATGGTCGGCAACCTGACCCAGAAGTTCCGCGACACCTTCCTCGGCGGCTCCGGCACCGACTTCAAGCCCTTCCGCAGCATCAGCCGCTGATTCACGGGCCCGGCCCGCTTCCTGTACCCGCCCCGGTCCCACCGGAGGCGGGTACAGCACTGCCGGCGAATCCCGCCCGGCCCTTCGACCCACGTGCGGAAGACCTGCACGGATGCCCGCCAAACCGAACGGTTCGCTCGCCTAGTGTCCCCATGCCCCGTTCCCCCACCCCCCGCCGCGCCCAAGGCGCCACGGCCGGCGACGCCCGCGCCGACACCCGCCTGCGGATCATCGCCGCCGCCAGGGACGAGTTCGCCCGGCACGGAATCGCGGGCGTCCGCGTGGACCGCATCGCGAAGGAGGCCGAGACCGGCAAGGAACGCGTCTACGCCCACTTCAGCAGCAAGGAAGCCCTCTACCGCCACGTCGCCGAAGAGGAACCGACCGCGCTCGTCGAAGCTACCCGGCTCGACACCGCTGACCTGCCCGGTTACGCCGGCATCCTCTTCGACCACTTCACCGCGCACCCCGACCACTACCGCCTGATCACTTGGGGCCGACTCGAACTCGCCGCGTCCGCCGACGCCGCCGACCTCATGCAGGCAACCATCGCCCGCAAGATCGACCAGCTCCGCGACGCCCAGCGCGCCGGCCTGCTCGACCCCGCACGGGAACCGGTCGACGTCCTCGCCCTGATCAACCAGATCGCCACCACCTGGGTGGACCAGCCGGAGATCGCCGCCGCCGCGCCGCAGGCCGACGGCACCTCCGCCGCGCGCCGGGCGGCTCTGGTGACAGCCGTCGAACGCCTCCTCCCCCGCACGAACGGAACCCTCCGACGACAGCAGACCCCCGAGACGCCGGGGCCGAAGCCGGGATCGAGGACCCGGTCGTCTTCGAGGAGGACCCGGGCACCTCCAGCCGCCTCCACCCGCTCCAGCGCCCGAAGTTCGGCGAGCTGCTGACGTACGGGCGGCCGGGTGACACCGTGCACATCTCCGAGATGTTCCGCCTCGTGCGCGGCAACCAGCACATCCTCGACGTGCTCGACGTCCTCCACCGTGACCGTCTCGCCCTGCGTATCCACGACGGCGCGTTCTCCGCGATGGACCTCACCGCCCGACACCCGCGCACCGGCGAGCTGCTGTCCACTGTGAAGTTCATGGTGCAGACCCTCGCCGCCGCCGGCGAACTCCAGCGTGACCTCCAGCGCGAGCTGACCTACGACGGGCTGCGCGCAGCCGGGGCCAAGGGCGCGAAGGGCGGACGCCGCCCCGCCGTCGCGGCCACGAAGACCGCCGGGGTACGCACCGCGTACCTGGAAGGCCGCTCCATCGCCGCCCTCGCCCGCGACCACGGCGTCAGCCGCGGCGCGATTCGCACTGTCGTCGCCGACCTCCTGCCCGACCACACCGCCAGCGAGGAGCCCGCGCCCGCCCCGGAGCTGCCGGTCACCCTCGACATGCCCGGTGAGATCGCCGACCACCTCCGCACCACCGAGCTGGAGCCCGCCGCGCGCACCGCGCTCGACCAGGGGACGACCGTACGGCGCGGTCAGGGCTACACCCTGCGCGTCAGTGCCGTCCCCGCCGTACATCGAGGGCTCCTCGCCCGCTGCCAGCCGCTCGACGGCGGCCAGGGCCTCCCGGCAGTCCCGGCCCAGCGCAAGGCCCGCCGCGAGTACGAGAACCGGGTCAGCACCCTCAGACCCTAACCATGATCGTTCTCACCGATAACCGCTGTAACGATGTTCCCCGAGGCCGGAACTGCGCCCGTCGCGCGCCTGATCCGCCCGGTGCCGGCCCTTGCGCCGGCGCAGCCCCGCCCCGTGCAGCAGCCGCACCACCTCGCGGCTGCTCACCTCCACCGCACCGGCCCGCACGACGTCCGCGTAGCGCTCGGCGGGGATGTCGTAGTGGTCGCGTTCGAAGGCGCGGCGGGGCACGCCGAGGCGCTCGGCGAACCGGTGCAGCTCGTCGTAGGAGACGTCGCTGACGAGGTGGGACCACAGGCGGCCGTGGCCGGGCCAGGCCGGCGGGTCGATGTAGATCGTCACTCGGGCCTCATGAGGACGCCGGACCGCCCAGGGCCTCGCTCAGCGACCCGACCGCCGCGACCTTCACCCCCGCCTCGCTGCACACCCAGTGCGGGTCGGGGCCCAGCTCCGGCTCCACGTCCAGCGCGTGCGGCTCGCCGGTGCCGCACACCGGGCACAGCGGCCAGCGCCCGTACCGCTCCAGCAGCGCGTCCTGGACGTCCTGCGCGACCAGGCCGGCCACGAAGGGCGCGCCGTCCGGCCACTGCTCGACCCACCACCGCCGCTGGGTGACGGACTCCTCGACGAGGGACACGACGTCCGCGTCGGCGACCCGCCCGGCGACGAGGTCGGCCAGGACGAGGGCACGCGCGGCGTGCAGCGTCTGCTCCAGGGGGTTGATCGGGGCCATGCCCTCCATTGTGCGCACTCTTGACCCCGGCGCCGAGCCGAAAATATCTTTCAGAGGTGACCCGCAGAGTGAAGGAAATTTTCGCCACCGAGCGCGGCGGCCCGTCCGGCGCGTTCGGCACCCCTCCCGCACCGGCGGCCCTCGCGGCCAAGGTCCGCACGCTCGCCCCGTCGATGACCCGCTCGATGCACCGCGTCGCCGAGGCCGTCGCGGGCGACCCGGCCGGCTGCGCGGCCCTCACGGTCACCGGCCTCGCCGAGCTCACCGGCACCAGCGAGGCGACCGTCGTACGCACCGCCCGCCTGCTGGGCTATCCGGGTTACCGGGACCTGCGCCTGGCGCTCGCCGGCCTCGCCGCGCAGCAGCAGTCCGGCCGGGCCCCGGCCATCACGACGGACATCGCGGTGGACGACCCGATCGCCGACGTGGTCGCCAAGCTCGCCCTCGACGAGCAGCAGACCCTCGCCGACACCGCCGCCGGACTCGACACGGTCCAGCTGGGCGCGGCCGTCACCGCCCTGACCACCGCCCGCCGCACCGACGTCTACGGGGTCGGGGCGTCCGGGCTGGTCGCGCAGGACCTCACGCAGAAGCTGCTGCGCATAGGGCTGATGGCGCACGCGCACAGCGACCCGCACCTGGCCGTGACGAACGCCGTGCAGCTGCGCGCGGGCGACGTCGCCGTCGCCATCACCCACTCGGGGTCGACGAAGGACGTCATCGAGCCGCTGCGGGTCGCCTTCGAGCACGGCGCGACGACGGTGGCGCTCACCGGCCGCCCGGACGGGCCGGTCACCCAGTACGCCGACCACGTCCTCACCACCTCCACCGCACGCGAGAGCGAGCTGCGCCCCGCGGCCATGTCGTCCCGGACCGGCCAGCTCCTCGTGGTGGACTGCCTGTTCGTGGGCGTGGCACAGCGGACGTACGAGACGGCGGCGCCGGCGCTCTCGGCGTCGTACGAGGCGCTGGCCCACCGGCACCGCCCCTGAGCCGGCCGCCCCGCCCCGCACCGGAAAGACACGGAAAGAGCCGTCCATGACCTCCACCTCCCACCCCCGGGACCTGCGCGCCGCGTTGGAGTCCCTGACCACCGAGGCCTTCCGGCCGGAGCTCGCCGGCATCGACCGGATGCCCACCCTCGACCTGGCGCGGCTGATGAACGGCGAGGACGCCGGCGTGGCCGGGGCGGTCGCGGCCCGGCTGCCGGAGATCGCCGCCGCAATCGACGCGGTCGCGGAGCGGATGGCACGGGGCGGCCGCCTGGTGTACGCGGGGGCCGGTACGGCCGGGCGGCTGGGCGTCCTGGACGCCTCCGAGTGCCCGCCCACCTTCAACACCGACCCCTCCCGGGTGATCGGCCTGATCGCGGGCGGCCCGGCGGCCATGGTCACCTCCGTCGAGGGCGCGGAGGACTCCCGCGACCTGGCCCGGGCCGACCTGGAGGCCCTCGCCCCGTCCCCGGACGACACGGTGGTCGGCGTCTCCGCGTCCGGCCGCACGCCCTACGCCGTCGGCGCCGTCGCGTACGCCCGGGAGAGCGGCTGTCTCACGATCGGCCTGGCCTGCAACACGGGCAGTCCGCTGGCGGCCGCCGCCGAGCACGGCATCGAGATCGTGACGGGCCCCGAACTCCTCACCGGCTCCACGCGCCTGAAGGCCGGCACGGCCCAGAAGCTCGTCCTCAACATGATCTCGACGATCACGATGATCCGGCTCGGCAAGACCTACGGGAACCTGATGGTCGACGTCCGCGCCTCCAACGACAAGCTCCGCGCCCGCTCCCGCCGCATCGTCGCCCTCGCCACGGGCGCCGGCGACGAGGAGATCGAGCGGGCCCTGACCGCCACGGACGGCGAGGTGAAGAACGCGATCCTCACACTGCTGGCCGACGTGGACGGCCCCACGGCCGCCCGCCTCCTGGAGGAGTCCGGGGGCCACCTGCGGGCTGCCCTGGAGGCCCGCCCGTAGGCCGCCCCCGGACCTACGCCGGCTCCGGCACCTGCGCGACCACCCCGGCCCCGGCCCGCTCCACGTCCTCATCCGTGGCCGTGTCCGTGTCCGCGCCCGCCTCCGCGTTCCGCCCGGCCTGTTCCTCCGCCCCCGCTACGACAATGGCCCCATGAACCACGCCCAGCTGACCGCCCTCGGCCGTGCCCTCCGTCTGCTCGGTGAGCACGGGGAAGCCCTCACCGCCGACACCCCGGACGCCAAACTGCACGAGGTGAAGGCCGACCTGCGGCGGGCTCTGGACCTGCTGGAGGAGAGCGTCACGGCCGTCAAGCCCACGACACGCTGCCCCGAGCATCCGAACGGCCCCGTCGACAAGAGCGCGCCCGACCTGTGCCTGCTGTGCGAGACCCGGCGCCGGTCCGCCCGGCGGGACGAGTTCGGGCCCGCCCCGCTCCAGCCGCAGGCAGGCGAGCCCGTCCAGTCCCGCTACGGCGTGCGCGGCGACCGCCCCCAGCCCCAGCAGCGCTGGCTGCCGGAGCTGTGGAACGGCCAGTCCTGGCAGCTGTGCGGCACCCCGCGCCGGGACCGCCGCGAGGCCGAGCTGTACATCGCCGCCCAGCGCCGCGCGCCCCGGGCCGCCATGGCGTACCGGCTGGTGCACGAGTTCACGGACTACGAGGTGCTGCGGGTGTGGGGCACGCCGCTGCGGGTCGACATCGAGCCCATGGGGAACCTGTAGGCGCCTACAGCAGGGGCAGCGGCAGGAAGTCGTGGCCCTCCCACAGGCGCCGCGAGGCCTCCTCCGGGCAGGGCGTGACCACCGGCTCCGCGTCCAGCACCTGCACCAGCCGCTCCCCGGCGTCGTACGCCGGCCAGCCGGGGTCGCCGGTGCGGGCGAACGCCGTCCAGGAGGAGCGGAAGCGGGACGCCAGTGCCAGGGCCTCGGCGGACGGCTCCGCGCCCGCGAACAGCAGGGCGCCCAGGCCGGCCCCGAACGTGCCGAACAGCAGCGGGACGTCCAGGGCGTGGCCGGCGCCCAGCGCACCGCCGTCGCCCGGCGCCGGTCAGGTCAGCTCGTAGACGTGGGCGTCTCCGCCACGGTTCTCGTCCAAGGGGGGGCGCGGCGAAGGGGATGCCGGGGAAGACGGCGAGCCCCTCCTCCCGGCGTCCGCGCACCGCGCCGGAGGTGGTGCGCACCACCGGCCCGGGCTGCTCGGAGGGGCCGTCCGCCGAGGGGCGGGGCTCGGTCGTCGTCATCTGGGTCTCCTCACGAAGTGCCGTGACTGCAGAGCCTGTTCAGTCTCGGCGACCGACGTGAGCGGCGTGGGTGCGGGGTCAGCTGAGGGTCTTCAGCGACGCCGCGTCGTAGGGCGCCAGTTCGTCGAGGCGGCCGGCCAGCACCTTGCGGGCCCACTCCGGGTCCTGCAGCAGGGCACGGCCGACGGCGACCATGTCGAACTCGTCGCGCTCCAGGCGGTCGAGCAGGTTGTCGAGGTCGCCCACCTCGGCGCCCTGGCCCTGGAAGGACTTGAGGAAGTCGCCGCCGTTCAGGCCGACCGAGCCGACGGTGATGGCGGGCTTGCCGGTGAGCTTCTTGGTCCAGCCGGCCAGGTTCAGGTCGGAGTCGTCGAACTCGGGGACCCAGTAGCGGCGGGTGGAGGCGTGGAAGGCGTCGACGCCGGCGGCGGCCAGCGGGGTCAGCAGGGCCTCGAGCTCCTCGGGCGTCTCGGCGAGGCGGGCGTCGTAGGCCTCCTGCTTCCACTGCGAGTAGCGGAAGATGACGGGGAAGTCCGGGGAGACGCTCTCGCGGACGGCCGCGACGATCTCCGCCGAGAACCTGGTGCGGGCGACGAGGTCGCCGCCGTAGGCGTCGGTGCGGCGGTTGGTGCCCTCCCACAGGAACTGGTCGAGCAGGTAGCCGTGGGCGCCGTGGATCTCCACGCCGTCGAAGCCGATCCGCTCGGCGGCGGCGGCGGCCTCGGCGAACGCGCCGACGACGGCGTCGATGTCGGTGCGCGTCATGGCCGTGCCGGTGGGCTCGTCGGCGCCGATGCGCAGTCCGGAGGGGCCGACGGCCGGGGCGTCGGCGACGGGCGGCTCGCCCTGCTTGCGGACCATGCCGATGTGCCACAGCTGCGGCACGATCGTGCCGCCCGCGGCGTGCACCGCCTCGGCGACCTTCGCCCAGCCCGCGAGCTGCTCCTCGCCGTGGAACCGCGGCACGCGGTCGCTCTGCCCGGCCGACTCGTGGCCGACGTAGGTGCCCTCGGTGACGATCAGTCCGACTCCGGCGGCGGCGCGGCGCGCGTAGTAGGAGAGGACGTCCTCACCGGGGATGCCGCCCGGGGAGAACATGCGCGTCATCGGCGCCATCGCGATCCGGTTGGGGACGGTCAGACCGCCCAGCGACACGGGGCGGGACAGGATCTCGGCGGCGCGGGAGGCGGAGGCGGCGACAGTCACGGAGAGGCTCCTTCGGATACCGGACAGTATGTGCATACGCATGGTTCATCCGCTGCAACCACCCGTCCCGTGCCCTCCATCCCGCCCCGCGCTGTGATCCCGGACACGCCCGAGGGCGGCACCCCCTGTCGGAACAGGGAGTGTCGCCCTCGGCAAGGACGTCGATCAACCGTCAGGTCGATCAGAAGTCCATGTCACCGCCCGGCATGCCGCCGCCGGCGGGCGCGGCGGCCTTCTCCGGCTTGTCGGCGATGACGGCCTCGGTGGTGAGGAACAGCGCGGCGATGGAGGCGGCGTTCTGCAGCGCGGAACGGGTCACCTTCGCCGGGTCGATGATGCCCTCGGCGATCATGTCGACGTACTCACCGGTCGCGGCGTTCAGGCCGTGGCCGACCTGGAGGTTGCGGACCTTCTCCACGACGACGCCGCCCTCGAGACCACCGTTGACGGCGATCTGCTTCAGCGGGGCCTCCAGCGCGAGCTTCACGGCGTTGGCGCCGGTCGCCTCGTCACCGTCGAGCTCCAGCTTCTCGAAGACCTGGGAGGCCTGCAGCAGGGCCACGCCACCACCGGCGACGATGCCCTCCTCGACGGCCGCCTTGGCGTTGCGCACGGCGTCCTCGATGCGGTGCTTGCGCTCCTTGAGCTCCACCTCGGTGGCGGCACCGGCCTTGATGACCGCGACACCGCCGGCGAGCTTCGCCAGGCGCTCCTGCAGCTTCTCGCGGTCGTAGTCCGAGTCGCTGTTCTCGATCTCGGCGCGGATCTGGTTGACCCGGCCCTGGACCTGCTCGGCGGAGCCGGCACCGTCGACGATGGTGGTCTCGTCCTTGGTGATGACGACCTTGCGGGCCTTGCCCAGGAGGTCCAGCGTGGCGTTCTCCAGCTTGAGGCCGACCTCCTCGGAGATCACCTCGCCGCCGGTGAGGATGCCGATGTCCTGCAGCATCGCCTTGCGGCGGTCACCGAAGCCCGGGGCCTTGACGGCGACGGACTTGAAGGTGCCGCGGATCTTGTTGACGACCAGGGTCGACAGGGCCTCGCCCTCGACGTCCTCGGCGATGATCAGCAGCGGCTTGCCCGACTGCATGACCTTCTCCAGGAGCGGGAGCAGGTCCTTGACGTTCGAGATCTTGGAGTTCGCGATCAGGATGTACGGGTCGTCGAGGACGGCCTCCATACGCTCCATGTCGGTGGCGAAGTACGCCGAGATGTAGCCCTTGTCGAAGCGCATACCCTCGGTGAGCTCCAGCTCCAGACCGAAGGTCTGGGACTCCTCGACGGTGATGACGCCTTCCTTGCCGACCTTGTCCATCGCCTCGGCGATGAGCTCGCCGATCTGGGTGTCGGCGGCGGAGATGGAGGCCGTGGAGGCGATCTGCTCCTTGGTCTCGACGTCCTTCGCCTGCTCCAGCAGGGCGGCGGAGACGGCCTCGACGGCGCGCTCGATACCGCGCTTCAGGGCCATCGGGTTGGCGCCGGCGGCCACGTTGCGCAGACCCTCGCGCACCAGGGCCTGGGCGAGGACGGTCGCGGTGGTCGTACCGTCACCGGCGACGTCGTCCGTCTTCTTGGCGACTTCCTTGACCAGCTCGGCGCCGATCTTCTCGTACGGGTCCTCGAGCTCGATCTCCTTGGCGATGGAGACACCATCGTTGGTGATCGTGGGCGCGCCCCACTTCTTCTCGAGGACGACGTTGCGGCCCTTGGGGCCGAGCGTCACCTTGACGGCGTCCGCGAGCTGGTTCATGCCGCGCTCGAGGCCGCGCCGCGCCTCCTCGTCGAACGCGATGATCTTGGCCATGTGAAGTGGTCCCTCCAGGACTGGGGGTGATTACTTCGGACCGCGCCCGCGCCCGCGACGGACGGCCCCGACCGGTTGGTTCCTTGCCCCATCCGGTCCGCGGGCCTCACCGACCCGGTCCTTACGTTGTCACTCTCACCTTCAGAGTGCTAACGCAATGATTAGCACTCGACCCCTCAGAGTGCAAGGTGCGCCCGCGCAGCGGGCTCGTCGAGGAGTGGTGGCCGGGTGACGGGCGGGCGCAAGCGCCTCGGGGGATCCGGCGGGGGCGTCAGCCCGCCGCGAACACGGCCCGGCGGGCCATCCGGACAGGCCGAAGGGCCCGCACCCCGGGGGGTGCGGGCCCTTCGGACAAGACCGGTCGCTGGTGCGTTGGTCGTGGTGCGCGTTCAGGCAGTGACGCGAACCATGTCGGCCTGCGGGCCCTTCTGGCCCTGCGAGATTTCGAACTCTACCCGCTGGCCCTCTTCCAGGGTGCGGTAGCCGTCCATCTGGATCGCGCTGTAGTGGACGAAAACATCCGCACCACCGTCGACCGCGATGAAGCCGTACCCCTTCTCCGCGTTGAACCACTTGACGGTGCCCTGAGCCATGCCTAACTCCCCTATTACTGGCCCTTGCACAGATCCACACTTCGCGGACCCGGGTCAGACCTCACCCCCCACGGTTGGGGGCGTGCGCCGGAACGCGTCGACCGCGGCTGAATGTATCTGCCCAACTGCCGTCTGCAACAGGTCAATCGGACGAGAAATCTGGACGTGAGGGGTCCGGAATGTGGGGAGAATTCGCCTGAATTCGGGTCAAGTCGGGCCACACAAAGGGAGCAAAAGCCGCGAAAGACGCGCACACTTTGGCTACATCTTGTCGGGCATGCGGCAGGAATTCAGGGTTCCGATCGATGGACCGGGAACGCGTTCCCCAACTCTACCGCGCTCAATCACGCAGAATTGCCCCCTCCGCTTCTCTCACGGAGGGGGCAATTCGCCGCACTCCCGGTGACCGGTGTCACTGAAGGCAACAATCGGCCCGGCGGAGCCGGTTCAGCCGCCGGCGACGGCCGGGATGATCGACACTCCGGCACCGTCCGGCGTGGCGGTCTCCAGCCCCTGCTCGAAGCGCACGTCGTCGTCGTTGACGTAGACGTTGACGAACCGGCGCAGCTTGCCCTGGTCGTCGAGCACCCGGGCGGCGATCCCGGTGTGGTTCTTCTCGAGGTCGGCGATCACCTCACCGAGGGTCGCCCCGTCGGCGGCGACCTCGGCCTGCCCACCGGTGTAGGTGCGCAGGATGGTGGGGATGCGAACGGTGACGCTCATCGGACATGTCCTCCGGTTCTTCTTGGGCAACGGCTGGGGCGCGCCCTCGGGGGCGCGGGGCTGTGTCGATATGCGGCTCCGCCGCGTGGGCGCGACCAGCCCCCACCCGCCCGCGGCGAACAGCGATCAGACGAGTCCGGCGTCCCGGAACGACTCCAGGCTGGGCCGAATGGTCGCGGTGAGACCGGTCCCGGCCACCGCGTCCAGCGTCTTCAGACCGTCCCCGGTGTTGAGCACGACCGTGGTCTTCGACGGGTCCAGCACCCCGTTCTCGACGAGCTTCTTCGTCACGCCCACCGTCACACCGCCGGCGGTCTCCGCGAAGACGCCCTCGGTGCGGGCCAGGATCCTGATCGCCTCGACGACCTGCTCGTCGTCCACGTCCTCCACCGCACCGCCCGTGCGCCGCGCGATGTCGAGCACGTACGGCCCGTCCGCCGGGTTGCCGATCGCCAGGGACTTGGCGATCGTGTCCGGCTTCTGGGGGCGGACCACGTCGTGACCGGCCTTGAACGCCGTGGACACCGGGGAGCAGCCCTCGGCCTGCGCACCGAAGATCTTGTACGGCCTGTCCTCGACCAGGCCGAGCCTGATCAGCTCCTGCAGGCCCTTGTCGATCTTCGTGAGCTGCGAGCCGGAGGCGATCGGCACCACGATCTGGTCGGGCAGCCGCCAGCCGAGCTGCTCGCAGATCTCGTAGGCGAGCGTCTTGGAACCCTCCGCGTAGTACGGCCGCAGGTTGACGTTGACGAAGCCCCAGCCCTCGCCGGCCGGGTCGCCGATCAGCTCGGAGCAGAAGCGGTTCACGTCGTCGTAGTTGCCCTCGATGCCGACGAGCTCGCCGCCGTAGACCGCGGCCATGACGACCTTGCCCTGCTCCAGGTCGTGCGGGATGAAGACGCAGGAGCGGAAGCCGGCGCGGGCCGCGGCGGCGCCGACGGCGCCGGCGAGGTTGCCGGTGGAGGAGCAGGAGAGCGTGGTGAAGCCGAAGGCGCGGGCGGCCTCCAGGGCCTGGGCGACGACCCGGTCCTTGAAGGAGTGCGTCGGGTTGCCGGAGTCGTCCTTCACGAACAGCTTGCCGGGCTCGACGCCCAGCTCGCGGGCGAGGTTGTCGGCCTGGACGAGCTTGGTCCAGCCCGGGTTGATGTTCGGCTTGTCCGCCACGTCGGCCGGGACGGGCAGCAGCGGGGCGTAGCGCCAGATGTTCGCGGGGCCCGCCTCGATCCGCTCGCGGAGCTCCTCGGCGCCGTAGGACGAGAAGTCGTAGGCGATCTCCAGCGGGCCGAAACACTCCTCGCAGGCGAAGACCGGTCCGAGGGGTACCCGGTGACCGCACTCGCGGCAGCTCAGGGCGGCGGCGGGACCGAGGTCGACGGAGTTCGTGGTGCTTTCGACAGTCTGCACAGCCATGTGAGGCGAGGCCCTTTCTCCTCATCTTCCTCACGACGCATCTCGCCGTGAGACGGATTTGGCACCTTCCCTAGCCGGGAGCCTCGCGGAAGTGGTCGCCAGTGACCTACGAGAACCGACTGGAGGGTTGCCGGGGCTTCATCGGGCCGTTTCCCTCTGCCCCTCTGGATGAGCTGTATGTGGTTGTCGACGACGGACGACGCCGGTCGGTGCCGGACATGCGATGGTCATCCGCGTTGTTCAAGACTGTAACCGACGACCAGGACAATTGAGATAGTCGTCCGAACCGCGAGATGGCTCACAGTCCGTCCCGCCGAGAGAACGCTAAGGAGCCGCCACGGTGCTGGAAGAAGTCGAGCGCTGGCTGGGCACCCGTTCGTGGTCCGCGACCGAGCGCCCGCTCCACCGGATCCTGGCCGCCAAGCAGCGCACCGGCCAGACGGTCAGCGTGGTGCTGCCCGCGCTGAACGAGGAGGAGACGGTCGGCGACATCGCCGCCGTGATCCGCCACGACCTGATGCTGCAGGTCCCGCTCGTCGACGAGCTGGTCGTCGTGGACTCGGGATCGACCGACCGCACCTCCGAGGTGGCCGCCGCGGCGGGCGCGACGGTGGTGCACCGCGACGCGATACTCCCGCGGCTGCCCGCCGTGCCCGGCAAGGGCGAGGTGCTGTGGCGCTCGCTGCTCGCCACACGGGGGGACATCGTCTGCTTCGTCGACGCCGACCTGCGGGACTTCTCGTCCGACTTCGTCTCCGGGATCGTGGGCCCGCTGCTCACCGAGCCGGACGTGGACCTGGTCAAGGGCATGTACGACCGCCCGCTCGCGGGCGCCTCGGGGCAGGGCGGCCGGGTCACGGAGCTGATGGCCCGCCCGCTGCTCAACATGCACTGGCCGCGGCTGGCCGGCTTCGTGCAGCCGCTCGGCGGCGAGTACGCGGCCCGCCGCTCGCTGCTGGAGCGGCTGCCGTTCCCCGTCGGCTACGGCATCGAGCTGGGGATGCTGGTGGACGCCCTGCACCTGGTGGGCCTGGACGCCCTGGCCCAGGTGGACGTCGGGGTGCGCAAGCACCGGCACCAGGACGGGCAGGCACTGGGCCGGATGGCCGCCGAGATCTACCGCACGGCCCAGCTGCGGCTGGCCCGCGGGCACCTCATCCGGCCGTCCCTGACGCAGTTCGAGCGGGGCGGTGACGGCTTCGAACCGCGGACGTACTCGGTGGACACCGAGGAGCGTCCGCCGATGGTGGAGATCGTCGAGTACCAGGAGCGCCGGGCGGCCTGAGCCGGGTGTTCTCGGCCGGATGCCGCAGGTTCGTACGTTTGAGCGCTCACAGGCCGGGCTAGGTTGAGGGCTATGGCTTCGACGTACGGTGCTGCACGGGTTCTGGTGGCCTCCAACCGGGGTCCGGTCTCCTACACGGTGGGTGAGGGCGGTTCGCTGGACGCCAAGCGGGGCGGCGGCGGACTGGTGTCGGGACTGTCCGCGATCGGCTCGGACGCGGACGCGCTGTGGGTCTGCTCGGCGCTGTCCGACGGCGACCGGGAGGCGGTCCGCCGGGGCGTCGGCGAGGACGGCGTGCGGATGCTGGACATCCCGGCCGACGTGCACGCCGACGCCTACAACGGCATCGCGAACTCGGTCCTGTGGTTCGTCCACCACATGCTCTACCAGACGCCCCTGGAGCCGGTCTTCGACGCCGGGTTCCGGCGCCGGTGGGCGTCCTACGAGACGTACAACCGGGCGTTCGCCGAGGCGCTGGCCGAGGAGGCGGCGCAGGGCGCGGCGGTCGTGGTGCAGGACTACCACCTGACCCTGGTGCCGGGCATGCTCCGCGAGCTGCGCCCGGACCTGCGCATCGGGCATTTCTCGCACACGCCGTGGGCGCCGCCCGAGTACTTCCGGATGCTGCCGGACGACGTGGCCGGGCAGGTGCTGCGCGGCATGCTCGGCGCGGACCGGCTGGGCTTCCTCACCCAGCGCTGGGCGGACGCGTTCACGGAGTGCGCCGAGCGGTTCGCGGGCGGGCTCGGCGGCACGCGGATCGGCGTGCACGGGCTGGGCACGGACGCGGACTTCCTGCGCGAGCGGGCGCACCGGGCCGACGTCGAGGAGCGGATGGCCGTGCTCCGGGAGGAGATCGGCGAGGGCCGGCGCACCATCGTCCGGGTCGACCGCGCCGAGCTGTCGAAGAACATCGTGCGCGGCCTGCTGGCCTACCGCGCCCTCCTCGACTCCCACGCCGAGTGGCGCGAGCGCGTGGTGCACGTCGCCTTCGCCTACCCGTCGCGGCAGGACCTCGCGGTGTACCGGGACTACACGGCGGAAGTCCAGCGGCTGGCCGGGGAGATCAACGCCGCGTACGGCACACCGGGCTGGACGCCGGTCCTGCTGCACGTCGAGGACGACTTCGCCCGCTCGCTGGCCGCCTACCGGCTGGCCGACGTGGCCCTGGTCAACCCCATCCGCGACGGCATGAACCTGGTCGCCAAGGAGGTCCCGGTGGTCTCCGACACGGGCTGCGCGCTGGTGCTGTCCCGGGAGGCCGGGGCGTACGAGGAGCTCGGCGAGGACGCGCTCACGGTCAACCCGTACGACGTCACGGGCACGGCGGCGGCCCTGCACGAGGCGCTGTCGATGCGCCCGGAGGAACGCGCCGACCGCAGCAAGCGCCTGGCGGCCGCGGCGACCGCCCTGCCACCGGCCCGGTGGTTCCTGGACCAACTCGACGCGCTGAAGGGCTGAGCGGCCGATGAACGACACCCTCGGGCCGCTGCCCGTGCCCGTCACGCAGGCCGGGCGGGACGGTCTCGCCGCGCTCCTCGACCGGCCCGGCGAGGCTCTGATCGGACTGGACTTCGACGGCACGCTCGCGCCGATCGTGGCCGACCCGGAGCTGGCCCGGGCCCATCCGGAGGCGGTGGGCGCGCTGGCCGCGCTCGCGCCGAAGGTCGCCGCCGTCGCGGTGATCACCGGCCGGCCCGCCGAGGTCGCCGTGCGCAACGGCGGGTTCGCGGACGTCCCGGGCCTGGAGCACCTGGTCGTCCTCGGGCACTACGGCGCCGAGCGCTGGGACGCGCGCAGCGGCGAGGTCAGCGCACCCGAGCCGCACCCGGGCGTCGAGGCCGTCCGCGCCGAGCTGCCCGGGCTGCTCGAAGGGACCGGCACCTGGGTGGAGGAGAAGGGACGGGCCGTGGCGGTGCACACCCGCCGGGCCCCCGACCCGCAGGCCGCCTTCGACGCCCTGCGCGCGCCGCTCACCGCCGTGGCGACCCGGCACGGCCTGATCGTCGAGCCCGGCCGCCTGGTCCTCGAACTGCGCCCGCCCGGCATGGACAAGGGCGTCGCCCTGACCGGGTTCGCCCGCGAGATCGGCGCCGGCTCCGTCCTCTTCGGCGGCGACGACCTGGGCGACCTGCCCGCGTTCTCCGCCGTCGACGCCCTGCGCGCGCACGGCACCCCGGGCCTGCTGGTGTGCAGCGGCAGCGACGAGGTCGCCGAGCTGCGGCGGAGGGCGGACGTGGTGGTGGACGGCCCGGAGGGCCTGGTGCGGTTCCTGCGGGACGTGGCGGACCGGCTCGGCTAGCGGCTCGGCGGACGCACGCACCCAGGGGCGCGGGACGGCGTCGACATGCGACTGCGCCGCGGGACGCGGCTGCAGGGCGTGCCTCGCCGCAGGACCCGGCTGCAGGGCGTGCCTCGCCGCGGGACGCGAGCGACCACGTATCGGAGACGCGGGCGACCACCTACCGGGGACGCGGGCGACCACGACGCAGCCGCATCTGCACCCCGCGTCCGCGCCCGCGCCCGTGCACCGGCCGGCGGCGCTCAGCGTTCCGCCCGGCGCCGCTCCCGTATCCGCCGCAGGCGGTTCACCGTCACCGGGTCGTGGGCCAGGGCCCGGGGGTCGTCCAGCAGGGCGTTGAGCAGCTGGTAGTAGCGCACGGGGGCGAGGCCCAGCTCCTCGCGCACGGCCCGCTCCTTCGCGCCGGGCCCGGGAAAGCCGCGGCGTTCGAGCGCCAGGATGTCCCGCTCCCTGCGCCCGAGCCGCCGCCCGTCGTCCTCCTCGTCCATGTCCGGCACCGTAACGCCTGCCACCGACAGGGGGACCGCTCGGCGCTCTCCGCCCGGGCCGTCACCGTCCGGAGGTGGCCCAGGACGCCCGAGGGGCAGCGCGTAGCGGTACCTCACGCCCCCGGCCTTGAGCGCCGCGGCGTTCGCGGCCAGGTCGTCCCAGGTCTCGGGCGGGGTGATGCCCGCCTCGGCGAACAGCGTCCTGTCGCAGAAGAGCACCCGCGTGGAGGCGGCGAACGGCATCCCGTACTGCACGCGCTTCACCTGCCCGGAGGGGGCCAGCTGCCCGACGAAGTCGGCCTGCACGGGTACGGAGAGCAGGTCGTCGGCCTTGTGGAGCTGGTTCCGTCCGCGTGGTCGGCGTACGCGCCGATCTGCGCCACGTCCGGCGGGTCGCCGGCGGCGACCATCTCCTTGACCTCGCGGTCGACGTCGTTCCAGGAGCGGACGCTGACCTCGATGCGGACGTCCGGGTGCTCGCCCTCGTACTCCGCGACCAGCTTGTCCCAGTACTTTCGGGAGCTGTTGGCCGCGGTGTCGCCGTAGTCGGCGGCGACCAGCTTCAGGGTCACGTCGGCGGAGCCGCCCGTGACGCCGCAGCCGCCGAGGCCCGCCGTCACGCCCAGTACGGACACCACCGCGATCGTTCCTGCCATCCGCCGCCGCTGCACCGCTGCCGCTCCCCACCCTGACGTCACCGCGCCACCGAGGGTGGTTCCGATCACCGGAACGAGGTCTACACCATGTGAGTGGACTAGACCTCTTGTGGGTCCCCGGGTCACACTGTCCCCCGTGAGACATGTCATCGCCCTCGACGTGGGCGGCACCGGGATGAAGGCCGCCCTGGCCGGGCCGGACGGCCGGGTCCTGCACCGCGCCCGCCGGGCCACCGGCCGCGAGCAGGGCCCGGACGCCGTGGTCGCGGGCATCCTCGACTTCGCCGCCGAACTGCGCGCGTACGGCGTCGACCACTGGGGCACGCCCGCGTCCGCCGCCGGTGTGGCCGTACCCGGCATCGTCGACGAGGCGGAGGGCGTCGCCGCCTACGCGGCGAACCTCGGCTGGCGCGACGTCCCGCTGCGCGGCCTGCTGGCCGAGCGACTCGGCGTCCCGGTCGCCCTCGGCCACGACGTGCGCACCGGCGGCCTCGCCGAGGGCCGCCTCGGCGCGGGCCGGGGCGCGGACCGCTTCCTGTTCGTGGCACTGGGCACCGGCATCGCGGGCGCCATCGGCGTCGACGGCCGGGTGGAGGCGGGCGCGCACGGCTTCGCGGGCGAGATCGGCCACATCGTCGTACGCCCCGGCGAGGACCCGTGCCCGTGCGGGCAGGCCGGCTGCCTGGAGCGCTTCGCCTCAGCGGCGGCCGTGAGCAGGGCCTGGGCGGCGGCCTCCGGCACCCCGGGCGCCGACGCGGCGGGCTGCGCGAAGGCGGTGGACGCCGGCGACCCCCGGGCGCTCGCGGTCTGGCAGCGGGCCGTGGACGCCCTGGCCGACGGCCTGGTCACGGCGCTGACCCTGCTGGACCCTCGCGTCCTGATCATCGGCGGCGGGCTGGCGGAGGCGGGGAGCACTCTGTTCACGCCCTTGCGGGAAGCGATCCGCGGCCGCATCACCTTCCAGAAGCAGCCGTCACTCGTCCCCGCGGCGCTGGGGGAGGCGGCCGGATGTCTCGGCGCCGGGCTCCTGGCCTGGGATCTCCTCGACCACATCGACCGTACGGAGGTAACGCCCTGATGACCGATGCCCCAGGGGCGCGGGACAGCGCCGACATGCGGCTCCGCCGCGGAGCGCGACCAGCCACGACCCACCCGCACCCCGCCACGGCCGGACGGGCCGTGGTCCTGAGCGGCGCCACCGTGGTCCTCCCCACGGGAGCCGTCGAGAACGGCAGGCTGGTCGTCGACGGCACCCGCATCACCGCCACCGCACCCGCGAACGCCCGGTTCGTCGACGTCACCGGCCACTACGTGGTCCCCGGCTTCGTCGACCTGCACAACCACGGCGGCGGCGGGGCCTCCTTCACGTCCGGCCCGGTCGACGACATCCTCAAGGGCATCCACACCCACCGCCTGCACGGCACGACCACCCTGGTCGCCTCGACCGTCACCGGCGACCTGGACTCCCTCACCCGGCGCGCGGGTCTGCTGAGCGAACTCGCCGAGCAGGGCGAGATCGCCGGCATCCACTTCGAGGGCCCGTTCATCTCCCCCTGCCGCAAGGGCGCCCACTCCGCGAAGCTGCTGCGCGACCCCGACCCGGCCGAGGTCCGCCGGCTGATCGACGCGGCCCGGGGCCGGGCGAAGATGCTGACCCTGGCCAGCGAGCTCCCCGGCGGCCTGGACTCCGTACGCCTCCTGGCCGACCACGGCGTGATCGCGGCGATCGGCCACACGGACGCGACGTACGAGCAGACGGTCCAGGCGATCGACGCGGGCGCGACGGTCGCCACCCACCTGTTCAACGCGATGCCGCCGCTCGGCCACCGCTCCCCCGGCCCGATCACCGCGCTCCTGGAGGACGACCGCATCACCGTCGAGCTGATCAACGACGGCACGCACCTCCACCCGGCCGCGCTGCGGCTGGCGTTCCACCACGCCGGGGCGGACCGGGTCGCGTTCATCACCGACGCGATGGACGCGGCCGGCTTCGGCGACGGCCGCTACTGGCTGGGCCCGCTGGAGGTGGAGGTCGCGGACGGCGTGGCCCGCCTGGTCGCGGACGGCACGATCGCCGGCTCCACCCTGACCCTGGACCGGGCGTTCAAACGGGCGGTCACCGTCGACGGCCTCTGCGTCGAGGACGCGGTGACGGCACTCTCGGCCACTCCGGCCCGCCTGCTCGGCATGGACGACACGATCGGCTCACTGGAGCCCGGGAGATCCGCCGACCTGGTCCTCCTGGACTCCGCCTTCGAGCTCAAGGGCGTGATGCGCCGGGGCGAATGGGTGGTCGGTCCCCAACTGGGCTGATCCGTCCCACGGTCGGGAAGACGGCGGCCGGCTCCGGGACTGGGCCGACCGCCGTCTCTTTGGCATGATCGAGCTTCCGGACAGTTCACGGCGCCACACACATCGGGGGAGGTCGGCCCAGGTGATCCTCACGGTCGGGCTGAACACCGCTCTCGACATCACCTACCGCGTGCGGTCCCTCAGGGCGCACGCCTCCCACCGCGTCTCCGAGGTGACGGAACGCCCCGGCGGCAAGGGCGTCAACGTGGCCCGGGTCCTCGCGGCCCTCGGCCACGAGGTGACGGTGACCGGTTTCACGGGCGGGGCGACGGGCCGGGTCGTACGGGAGCGGCTCGCCTCGGTGCCGGGTGTGGTCGACGCGCTGGTCCCGGTCTCGGGCACGACCCGCCGCACCATAGCCGTGGTCGACGACCGGACGGGCGACACCACACAGCTGAACGAACCGGGCCCGGCGATCACGCCCACCGAGTGGTCGGCCTTCCAGGAGGCCTACGGGGAGCTGCTGCGGTCCGCCTCCGCCGTGGCCCTGTGCGGCAGTCTGCCGCCGGGCGTGCCGGTGGGCGCGTACGCGGGCCTGGTCCGCACGGCCCGCTCCTGCGGGATACCGGTCCTGCTGGACACGAGCGGCGAGCCGCTGCGGCGGGGTGTGGCGGCCCGCCCGGACATCATCAAGCCCAACGCCGACGAACTGGCGGAACTGACCGGCTCCCACGACCCCCTGCGCGCCACCCAGGACGCCCGCCGCCGCGGCGCGGGCGCGGTCGTCGCGTCCCTCGGCCCGGAGGGTCTCCTCGCGGCCACCCGGGACGGCCGCTGGCAGGCCACACCGCCGTTCCCCGTCCGGGGCAACCCGACGGGCGCGGGCGACTCGGCGGTGGCGGGCCTGCTCTCCGGACTGATCGACCACCTCCCCTGGCCGGACCGCCTGGCCCGCGCGACAGCCCTCTCGGCGGCGACGGCTCAGGCACCGGTGGCCGGGGAGTTCGACCGGGGGGTGTACGAGGAGCTGCTGGGGAGGGTGGCGGTCTCGGGGAAGGTCAGCGCCGCGTGAGCGGTGCCCCTACTTCTGCAGCCACATCTGGTCGAGGAGCGCGTCGCACTGGTTGCCCTCGTTGCAGGCGAGCTCGATCGTGTTGGTGCCCTTGGTCAGGTTCACGTTCGACCACGTCTCCTTCCAGCCCTTCTCATAGTCACCCTTCGGCGTCCCGCCGAAGTTCTCCATGTTGAGGGGCCGGCTCTCGGCCTCGCCGTTGACGATCAGCGTGGCGTTGGCGTCCACTCCCGGGACGCTGTAGCGCGTGTAGAACCTGTACCTGCCGGCTTCCTTGATCCCGTCGACGGTCCAGGTGACCTTGGCGCCCACCTGGTTGAAGCCGGTCACATAGACGCCGCCGTCGGCCTTCGCGCCCTGGACGTCCGACGCAGTCGTCACACCGGGGCTGAGCCGCAGCGCCTTGGCGTCGATGGCCGGAAGCTCGACCTCGCCGTCGCCGGCCTTGGTCGTGGACGGCGTCGGTTCCGAGCTCTGGGACTGCGTCGGGGACGTGCCCGCCTGGTCGTCCGAGTCGCCCTTGTCGTCGTCGCCGCCCACCATGGCCACGCCGATGCCGATGACGACCGCGGCGACCACCGCGATCGCGCCGATCAGCAGGCCCTTGGTGTTGGGGCCGCGGCCTCCCCGGCCGCCGCGGCCGCCCGACGCCATCGCCGTCTGGGTGGCGGGGGCGCCGCCGGGCAGCGTCTCCGGCGCCGCGTAGTGGGCGTTCGGCTGGCCGTACGCGCCCGGCTGCGGCGGGGCCTGCCCGTAGGACGCCGTCTGGGCCTGTTGGGGCTGCCCGTACTGGCGTGTGCCGACCGCCCGCACCCGGTTGACCGAGTTCGGGTAACCGTAGCCACCACCGGACGGCGGCTGGGCCCCGTTGGCCTGTCCGTCGGCGTAGAGGTAGCCGAACGGGTCGTCGTCCTCGGGCGTGCTCGCGCCGTTGTTGCCGGGCGTCATCCCTAGGTCTCCTCAGTCAGGTGCGGTGCGTGCGGTACATGGGACAGAGGGCGAGCCTACCCGCTCCCAGTGACCCGAACAGGTGACTCAGACCGCATCAACCCGCTGACCAGGCGTTCAACCCGCGCGTCTGTGTTGTTTGGGACGAGATCGTTTCTCGACGTACATCCGCTCGTCAGCTGACTTCAACACTTCGTCCGCGGTCATTCCACAATGTGCCCATCCGATGCCGAAACTGGCGCCCACGCGGACGGCCCGCCCCTCGGCGCGGATGGGCTGGATGATCTCGTTGCGGAGGCGGGCCGCGAGGTCCTGGGCGTCGGCCCGGCCGAGCCCGTCGGCGAGGATGACGAACTCGTCACCCCCGAGCCGCGCGACCGTGTCCCCGTCGCGCACGCCGTTGCTGAGCCGCCGGGCGACCTCGATGAGCACCGCGTCCCCCGCGTTGTGCCCGAACCGGTCGTTGATCGACTTGAAGCCGTCGAGGTCGCAGAAGAGCACCGCGAGGCCCTTGGTGCCGTCGTCGTGGTCGCCGTCCGGGGCGACCGTGTGCACGTGGTGGTCGTAGGCGTCGTACGGCTCGGCGCCCTGCCGGAAGTCGAAGCCGGGATCGGCCACGTCGAAGCCGGGATGGCCGTAGGCCGCGTCGTGGGACTCGGCGACGACCGAGTGCGGCGTGGCCCGCCGGCAGAGCCGCGCGGAGAGGCGGGAGCGCAGCTCGGCGGAGTTCGGCAGGCCGGTGAGCGAGTCGTGGGAGGCGCGGTGGGCGAGCTGCAGCTCGCGGCGCTTGCGCTCCTCGATGTCCTCGACGTGGGTGAGCAGGAAGCGCGGACCGTCGGCGGCGTCGGCGACGACGCTGTTGCGCAGGCTGACCCAGACGTACGTGCCGTCCCGGCGGCCCAGGCGCAGTTCGGCCCGTCCGCCCTCGGCCGAGGTCCGCAGCAGGGTGCCTATGTCCTCGGGGTGGACCAGGTCGGAGAAGGAGTAGCGGCGCATCGCGGAGGCCGGGCGGCCCAGCAGCCGGCACAGGGCGTCGTTCGTACGCAGGATCCGGCCGTGCTGGTCGCCGCCCATCTCGGCGATGGCCATGCCGGACGGGGCGTACTCGAAGGCCTGCCGGAAGCTCTCCTCGCTGGACCGCAGCGCCTGCTGCTCGCGCTCCAGGCGGACGAGGGCGCGCTGCATGTTGGCCCGCAGCCGGGCGTTGCTGATCGCGATGGCGGCCTGGAAGGCGTACATCTGGAGCGCCTCGCGGCCCCAGGCGCCGGGACGGCGGCCGTTGCGCGGGCGGTCCACGGAGAGCACGCCCACCAGCTCGCCGCACCCTCCGGCGCCCTGCGGTCCGGGCGCGTACATGGGCGCGAACAGCCGGTCGGCCGGGTGCCACTCGTCCTCGAAGCGGGGAGCGGGGCCGTCGGTGTACCACTGCGGGACGTCGTCGTCGTCGAGGACCCAGCCCTCGGTGTGCGGTATGAACACCAGGTCGCCCCAGTGCTCCCCCATGCCGAGGCGGCGTTCCCAGGAGTCGCGGGAGCCGACGCGGCCGGTGATGAGGGCCTCGGCGGCGGGGTTCCCGGCGAGGGCCGCGACCACGAGGTCGCCGTCGGGACGGACCAGGTTCACGCACGCCAGCTCGTACCCGAGGGCGGCGACCACGCCCTCCGCGACGGTCTGCAGGGTGTCCGCCAGGCTGCGGGCCGTGTTCATGTCGGCCATGGCCTGGTGCAGTTGCCGCAGGGACGCAAGGCGGACGTACGGCTCCGAATCGGTCTCCATGCTCGCCCTCCCCCCGAGTACCTCGCAGCGAATCAAGGGTTCTCATCGGCGTATCGTCCTGGCAGCTTCCCCGCCACTGAATCACAGCGCGCTGCCCACTCGGTACACAGGGTCAACAATTCCTGTCCCTTGTGACTCAAGTCACATGCAAACCTGAACAGTTGAGTGGAGTTTCTGCGTTCTTCACGTGCGGCTACGTAACGCAATGTTTGCCGGATTGCGCACATCTATTGACCGACCGTCCGGCAGAAGGAGTCTGCGGGGCTCCGTGGGGGTCCGCCAGGAGATCTAGGACCTTGATCGGGTGGTAGCCCGATGCGGGGCGCGCGAAAGGCAGATTAGCGTTCCGGGTGTGCCGAACACTCCGCCCACGCCGTCCCCGATCCTTCCGCCGTCCGCCTGCGGGCATGCTGAGGGGGTGAGCAACGACGAGTTCCGCGCCGCCATGTCCCGGCTGGCCTCGGGCGTGGTCCTGGTGACCTCGCAGGAGCCACCGCTCGACCCGGACGACCCCACGGCACCCGGCGGCGAGGACGTGGGCATGACGGCCACGGCCTTCATGTCGGTGTCCCTGGACCCGCCCCTGGTGCTGGTGAGCCTGCGCTCGGGCTCCCGCATGGACGAACTGCTGGAGGAGCAGGACCTGTGGGCGGTCTCGGTGCTCGCCGAGAGCCAGCGGCACATCGCGGGCCGGTTCGCCATGAAGGGCCGGGTCAGCGACCGCCTGCTCTTCGCGGACATCCCGTACACCCGCGGTGAGCACACCGACGCGCCCCTCGTGGGAGGCGCCCTGGCCGTTCTGGAGTGCCGCACCGAACAGCGGGTGGAGGCCGGCGACCACACGCTGGTCATCGGCCGGGTCCTCACCGCCCGCGTGCCGAGCGCCGAAGGCGGCCCGCTGACGTACTTCCGGGGCCGCTACCGGCAGTTGGGCTGAGCACGGGCGTCGGCCCGGATCCGACCGGCCGTCCCTGGTGCGTCCATGCCCCCGCCCGGCCCCCGCCTCGAAGAGATCACCCCCGCGAACCTCGACGCCGCCCTCGCCGTCCGCGTCCGCCCCGACCAGGAGCACGCGGTCGCCCCGGTCGTGAAGTCCCTCGCCGAGGCCTACGTCCGTCCCGGCATCGCCTGGCCCCGGCCGCTCGTCGACGGCGACCGCCCGGCCGGCTTCCTCATGGCCTGCCTCGGCATCGACTGGTACGGGGACGGCAGCGACATCCGTTCGGGCCTGTGGCGGCTGGACATCGCGGCCGGGGAGCAGGGCAAGGGACACGGCCGCTTCGCCGTCGAGTCGGTCGCCGGGGAGCCGCGCCGCCGCGGCACCGACAGGTACCACGTCACCTGGCACCCGGGCCCGAACGGCCCCGAGGGCTTCCACCCCAGGCTCGACTCCCGGCCGAACGGCCCCGAGGGCCTCCACCTCGCGCTCGACTCCCGGCCGAACGGCCCCGAGGGCCTCCACCTCGCGCTCGACTCCCGGCCGAACGGCCCCGAGGGCCTCCACCCCAGGCTCGACTCCCGGCCGAACGGCCCCGAGGGCCTCCACCCCAGGCTCGACTCCCGGCCGAACGGCCCCGAGGGCTTCCACCTCGCGCTCGACTCCCGGCCGAACGGCCCCGAGGGCTTCCACCTCGGGGCCGACTCCCGGCCGAACGGGGAGAACAGCGGGGGGCAGGCAGTGGGCGTGCGGGACCTGTCCTTGTCCTAACCCCAGTCGCGCGCGGAGCGCCCCCGTTTGGTCTCCGAGCGCTGCTTCTTCTCCCGCAGCCGCCGTTCGTTGATGCCGCGCGGGATGCGGGTCGGCCTGCGGGGCTCGGGAGGGGGCGCGGTGGCCGCGGCCAGGAGCGCGGCCAGGCGTACGGCGGCGGCCTCGCGGTTGCGCCACTGGGAGCGGTGCTCGGAGGAGCGAACGGTGACCACGCCGTCCACCAGGCGCCCGGCCAGCCGCTCCAGCGCCCGCCGCTTCCACACCTCCGGCAGCGCCTCGGTCCCCGCCAGGTCGAAACTCAGCTCGACCTTGGAGTCGCTGGTGTTCACGTGCTGTCCGCCCGGCCCGGAGGAACGCGAGAAACGCCACATGAGCTCGGCCTCGGGCAGACAGACGGAACCGCGGATGACGTGGGGACCGGACATGCCGTCCATGTTCCCGCTTCTGTCCGGTCCACGTCACCCCCATTAACCTCGGGTAAAGAAAGTAAAGGAGCAGGAACCTCGCGTACCCCTCTCCGCGTTCAAGGAGGTAGCTGTAGCTTCTTTGCCGTACGTAAACGAGGGAAGGGACTCCCAACAATGGCTGTAAGCCTGTCCAAGGGTGGCAACGTCTCGCTCACCAAGGAGGCTCCGGGCCTGACCGCCGTCACCGTGGGCCTCGGCTGGGACGTCCGCACCACCACCGGCACGGACTTCGACCTCGACGCCTCCGCGATCGCGGTCAACACACAGGGCAAGGTCTACTCGGACGCCCACTTCGTCTTCTTCAACAACAAGCAGACGCCGGACAACTCGATCGTCCACACCGGCGACAACCGCACGGGCGAGGGCGCCGGCGACGACGAGGCGATCAACGTCAACCTCGCCGCCCTCCCGGCCGACATCGACAAGATCGTCTTCCCGGTCTCGATCTACGACGCCGAGAACCGCTCGCAGAACTTCGGCCAGGTGCGCAACGCCTACATCCGCGTCGTCAACCAGGCCGGCGGCACCGAGATCGCCCGCTACGACCTCTCCGAGGACGCGGCGACGGAGACGGCCATGGTCTTCGGCGAGCTGTACCGCAACGGCGCCGAGTGGAAGTTCCGCGCGGTCGGCCAGGGCTACGCCTCGGGCCTGGTGGGCATCGCCCAGGACTTCGGCGTGAACGTCTGACGCACGCCCGTCCGTCCTCGTACGGAGCCCCCGGCCGCCGCCATCGGGCCGAGGGCTCCGACGTCCTCGGGGCCGCGCCCCCTCAGGCCCGCTCCGGCTTCCCCTCCCCGTACAGCCAGTCGTCCCAGATCCCCTGGACGTCCGCGCCCGGGGCCCGCTCCTCGACGAACGCCGTGAAGTCGGCCGTGTCGGCGTTGCCGTGGCGGTAGGTGTCCGCCCAGCCCCGGAGGAGACGCCGGAACGTCTCGTCGCCGACGGCCTGCCGGACCTTGTGCAGCACCATCGCCCCGCGCCCGTACACGGGCGGGTCGGAGATCCGCGCGGCGCTCGGGGGCTTCGCCGGCGGGAACTCCCAGAGCGCCCCGGCGTCCGCCCCCGCGCCGGGGGAGTCGCCGGAGTACAGCGCGTCGAACGTCTCCTGGGCGCTGCGCCCGCCGTGCTCCTCCTCCCACAGCCACTCCGCGTACGTCGCGAACCCCTCGTTGAGCCACATGTCCCGCCAGCTCCGGGGGGTCACGGAGTCGCCGTACCACTGGTGGGCCAGCTCGTGCACGAGGAGCGTCATGTCGGGCGCCCCGGGGAAGACCGGCCGGGTCTGGGTCTCCAGCGCGTAGCCGACCTCCGGGGCCCGGTCGACGATCGCGCCGGCTGCGGAGAACGGATACGGCCCGAACCACCGCTCCGCCCAGCGCAGCACCTCGGGGATCCGAGCCAGCACCGCCCGGCTCCCCTCCGCCTCGGCCGGGTCGACGGCCGTGTACACGGGCAGGTCACCGGCCCGGGAGCGGCTGACGTCGAACCGGCCGATCGCCAGTGTCGCCAGGTAGCTCGCCATCGGCTCGGCGCTGCGCCAGGTGAACGTCGTCCGGCCCTGGCGCGTCGTCTCGCCGCGCGGCTCCCCGTTGGAGACGGCCCGCAGCCCCTGTGGCACGGTCACCGTGAGGTCGTAGGCCGCCTTGTCGGAAGGGTGGTGGTTGCCGGGGAACCACGCCATCGACCCCGTCGGCTCGCCGAGCGCCAGCACCCCGTCAGCGGTGCGCAGCCAGCCCTCCTCGGAGCCGTCGGGGTCGGTGACGGTCTCCGGGGCGCCGGAGTAGCGGACGGTCACCCGGAACACCTCCCCCCGGTCGAGATCGCCCGGCGGGCGGACGGTCAGCTCCTGCCCGGCGCGGTGGAAGCGGGCCGTGTCGCGGCCGACGGTGACGTCCTCGACCTCCAGGCCGCGCAGGTCGAGGTTGAACGCGGAGAGGTCCTGCGTGGCCCGTGCGGTGAGGGTGGCCGTGCCGGTGAGGTGGCGGGTGTCCGGGGCGTAGGCCAGGCGCAGGGCGTAGTGGGTGACGTCGTAGCCGCCGTTGCCCGCCTTCGGGAAGTACGCGTCGCGTACGCCCGAGGCGCCCGGAGTGCCCTGGACCCCGCCGCCGCACGCCGTGAGGCCGAGGGCGGACGCGAGCAGGACGGGGACAAGACGTACAGATCGGGCCACGCCCGCGATCCTACGGGCGCGTGACACCATCACCTGCGTGCTCGACATCGGCTACGCCCTCTCCCACCGCTTCCCCGACCCGCCGCAGACCGACTACCGCCGCGCGGACGTCCGCTCCCTGCGGCACGACCTGTTCTGCGGTGACGTCTACCTGGCGGACACCAGGACCGACCACGAGGTGTCCACGGCCTGGGGATGGGTGCCGGTGCTCGACTTCGCGTGGGCGCTGTGCGACATCGTGGAGCGCATCGACCGCGACCCGGCCGGCTCACGGGCCTCCCGGCCGCAGCGGGCGGAGCTGGACTTCACCGAGTCGACCGACCGGATGCTCTTCGAGCGCCGCTTCGGCTGGGTGGACATCGAGGCCGACTGGATGCGCCCGGAGGAGCCCCCGCTGACCGTCTCCCACGCCGAACTGCGGCGCGAGGCACGGGACTTCCTGCACGACCTGATCGCCGACCTCGTCGACCTGCACGACGATCTCGCGGAGAACCCGGCGATCTGGACCCTCCAGGCCCGCTTCCCCCGGCTTCCCTGAGGGGCACCCGGCGATGCCGAGGGGCGCGGTCGCCCCGCCCCCTCACCCCTCCACCCGGATCCCCCACTGCGCCGCCAGCACCGGGGCCAGGTCCAGCAGCTGGGCCGGGCTGATCACCGCTCCGGCCAGCCGGTCCAGGCCCCTGCTGATCTCCAGCGACGCGGCCCCGCGCAGGTCGACGTCCGTGAGGATCGCCGCCTGGAGGTCGGCTCCCCTCACGGCGCAGTCGACGAACTCCACCCGCTCCAGGCGGGCCCCGCCGAAGTCCGGCTCGACCAGGACGCAGCCCTCGAAGACGACGTCCCGGAGACGGGCCGTGCGCAGATTCGCATAGTCGATCTTGCCGCCGCGGATGAGCACCCGCTCCAGCACCGCCCCGTGCAACTGCGGTCCGCCGAGGCGGGCGTCGGTCAGCTCCACGTCCCGCAGGGTCGCCTCCGCGAGATCCGTGCCGACGCCCCGTACGCCGCCGAGGACCGAGTCCAGCACCCGGGCGTGACGCAGCCGCGTCCCGTCCAGGGCGCAGCCCTTCAGCACGCAGTCCATGAAACGGGCGCCCGAGCCGTCCTGCCCGCCGAGGTCCGCGTCCCGGAACTCCAGCCCGTCGTAGTCCCCGTCCGGCTCCAGCGCACCGCCCCCGAACCGCTCCAGCTCCGGCAGCCGCACCTCCGGTCGCCGCGCCCCCTTCACACCCGTACCGCCCGCCGTTCTCCTCGCCATGCCCTCATGCTGCACCCCGCCACTGACACTCCCCCCTGACCTGCTCGGACACCGGCGAGGTCACACCGCGCGGTCCCGGGGGCGTCGTACAGGCCGAAGCGCGCCGGACGCACGCCGGCCAGACGCACAGGGCGCACCAGAAGGCCGAACCCGACGCCCCAGGGAGATCCCCAGCCATGCGGTTTCGTCCCCGTCGGCTACGCCGAACTGGCCGTCACCGACGCCCGGCGCCTGCACGAGATCCCCGGGAACCTCGACTTCGCCCAGGCCGTCGCCATGATCGGCACGGGCCGTACGGCCATGGGGATCCTGCAGTTCGCCGACCTCGGGCCCGGCGCGGTGGTCGTCGTCTCGGCCGCCGCCGGAGGCATCGGCACGCTCCTCGTGCAGTACGCGAAGAACACCGGCGCCACGGTCGTCGCGGGCGTCTCGCCCCGGGTCGTCACGGAGATCCCCGGGCACAGCTCCATGCGGATGATGACCCGCTGCACCCACGCCGCGTCGGTCCTCGCGAACGACGCGGCGAAGGAGATGGGGGATGCGCTGTGGGGCTGGGATCTGTATCGCTGTTTGCAGCAATGGCAACTAGCGCTGCAACTGGGCCGGAAGCAGACCAGCGGTTCCCCGAAGGAAACCGCTGGTCAGAGGTAGAGCCCCCTGTCGGATTCGAACCGACGACCTACGCATTACAAGTGCGTTGCTCTGGCCAGCTGAGCTAAGGAGGCGCGCGTACTACGACGCCGTACGCGAGGCGTCACCACTGTACACAGAGCCCGTTACCGCGAGCCACGAAGTTCCGTCCGGGCCGGTCACCGCAGCTCGTACGTGAAGCGGTACGCCACGGACGGCTCGCCGTGCCGTGCGGTGAAGGCGCCCTCGCCCTTCAGCCCGGTCAGTTGCCCGGTGCCGGAGCCGGGGACCACCTCGAAGGCGCAGTGGACGGTTCCGTCCTCGTCGAACCGTCCGCGCTCCTCCACGGCGAAGCTCCCCTCGCGTCCGTCGAGGCGGCCGGTGAGGAGTTCCATGCCGCTGAAGGAGCCGGTCTCGGCGGTGACGTAGACGATGGAGTACTCGCAGGTCGTGGCGGTCGCCTCGATGCCGCCCGTGAACGTGTTGCGGACGGTGGCGTGGGCGAGGCGCGGGATCGTGTCCTCGTCCGGGGCGATCACGCGTTCCTGCCAGTCGGCGAAGGTGAAGTGGCCGGTCGTGGTGGTGGGGGTGGGGGTCTGCGTGCCGGGCATGAGCGGGTGGTCCTCTCGGGTCGTGCGGGGCGGGCCCCGCGGCAGCCGTACGGGACCAGCCTCGGCTCCGTACCTGACACCTTCTGTCAGGTACGGCGGATCCGTCGCGACAATGGCCTCCATGCGCGCCGACCGGCTCCTCTCCCTGCTCCTGCTGCTGCAGAACCGCGGGCGGATGACCGCGCCCGAGCTCGCCGCCGAGCTGGAGGTCTCGGTGCGGACGGTCTACCGGGACGTCGAGGCGCTGGGCGCGGCGGGCGTGCCGGTGTGCGCGGACCGCGGGCCGGAGGGCGGCTACCGGCTGATGGACGGGTACCGGACGCGGCTGACCGGGCTGACCGACGCCGAGGCGGGGTCGCTCTTCCTCGCCGGGATGCCCGGGCCCGCCCGGGACCTCGGTCTGGGGGCGGTCCTGGCGAGCGCCCAGCTGAAGGTGCAGGCGGCCCTGCCCGCCGGGCTCGCCGGGCAGGCGCGCCGGGTGCAGGAACGGTTCCACCTGGACGCGCCGGCCTGGTTCCGGGAGGCCGACCCGGTGCCGTGCCTGGAGGCGGTGGCGGTGGCCGTGTGGGAGCGGCGGGTGCTGCGCGTGCACTACCGGCGCTGGCGCGGCGAGGTGCACCGGGAGGTACGGCCGCTGGGGCTCGTGCTGAAGGGCGGGATCTGGTACCTGGTCGCACTGGCGGAGGAGACCGTGCGCACCTACCGGGTCTCGCGCCTGCTGGCCGTCGAGGAGACCGGTGAGCTCTTCGACCGCCCGGCCGGGTTCGACCTGGCCGCCCACTGGGAGGAGTCGTCCCGGCGCCTGGAGGCCGCTCTGCGGCAGGGAGTCGCCCGGGTGCGGCTCTCACCGCGGGGGCGGAAGCTGCTGCCGATGCAGTTCGGGGCGGCGGGGGTACGAGCCCTCGACAGCGCCGGACCGCCGGACGAGGGCGGCTGGACCGAGGTGGAACTGGACGTGGAGAGCGAGGCCGTGGCGGTCGGCGACCTGCTGCGGCTGGGACCCGAGGCGGAGGTGCTGGGGCCGCCCGGACTGCGGCGGGCCGTCGCCCGGGCGGTGGCGGCCCTGGCGGGGCGGTACGGCGAGTCGTGAGTCCCGCGGGGCCCCGGCGGCGCGAGGGTGCTTCGAAAATTTCCACGAAGTTCACAGGCCCGGAACTACTGACAGACGTATGAACGCCAGGTAGCGTCCCTTGCCAGTTCACTGGCGTGGACCACACCACAACGGAACACCCGTCGTGGCTTCGCCTTCCTACTCGGATCGTCCGGCACGTTCCTGCCGGTAGAAGGGGACCATTCACCATGGCCACTGTCACGTTCGACAAGGCGACCCGGATCTACCCGGGTTCCACCAAGCCCGCCGTCGACGCACTGGACATCGAGATCGCCGACGGCGAGTTCCTCGTCCTCGTCGGCCCGTCCGGCTGCGGCAAGTCCACCTCGCTCCGCATGCTCGCGGGGCTCGAGGACGTCAACGGCGGCGCCATCCGCATCGGCGACCGCGACGTCACCCACCTGCCGCCGAAGGACCGGGACATCGCCATGGTGTTCCAGAACTACGCGCTCTACCCGCACATGACGGTCGCCGACAACATGGGCTTCGCGCTCAAGATCGCCGGCGTCAACAAGGCGGAGATCCGGCAGAAGGTCGAGGAGGCCGCGAAGATCCTCGACCTCACCGAGTACCTCGACCGCAAGCCGAAGGCGCTCTCCGGCGGTCAGCGCCAGCGTGTCGCGATGGGCCGCGCCATCGTGCGCGAGCCGCAGGTGTTCCTCATGGACGAGCCGCTGTCCAACCTGGACGCCAAGCTCCGCGTGTCCACCCGCACGCAGATCGCCTCCCTCCAGCGCCGCCTGGGCATCACCACCGTCTACGTCACCCACGACCAGGTCGAGGCCCTCACCATGGGCGACCGGGTCGCGGTCCTCAAGGACGGTCTGCTCCAGCAGGTCGACACCCCGCGCAACATGTACGACAAGCCCGCGAACCTGTTCGTCGCCGGGTTCATCGGCTCCCCGGCCATGAACCTGGTCGAGGTCCCGGTCACGGACGGCGGTGTGAAGTTCGGCAACTCGGTGGTGCCGGTGGAGCGCGACGCGCTCTCCGCCACCAGCGACAAGGCCGTCACCGTGGGCGTCCGCCCCGAGCACTTCGACGTGGCCGGCCCCGAGGCCGACCTGGGTGTCGCGGTCACCGTGAACGTCGTCGAGGAGCTCGGCTCCGACGCCTTCGTCTACGGCACCGCCAACGTCGGCGGCGAGACGAAGGACCTCGTGGTCCGCGTCGGCGGCCGTGACGTCCCGGAGAAGGGCAGCACGCTGCACGTCGTCCCGCGCGCCGGCGAGACCCACGTGTTCTCGACCTCCACGGGCGAGCGTCTCTCCGACTGACCTCCCGCACACCGCGCACGACTCCGGGTGATTCACCCGAGTTGGTGAAGAGGGCCCCGCAGCACGCTGCGGGGCCCTTCACGTTGTCGACAAATACCCCGGCAGACCGGACGTTTTCGAGCGCTGTGCGTCAACCCCATACCCACAATGCGCCCCTCCCCCATCCCCCGAACCGGTGACTAAATGTCTACAAACCATGACCGGGCGCTACTCTCACACGCGTGAAGCACTCCACTACCCCACAGACGCGACGCGGCCGGGGCCCCGCCCGCCGGATCGGCCGCACCCTCGCTTTCGTCCTGCCCGTCGTCCTGGTGCTCTCCGGGACCCTCGCGGTCACCCGAGTCGACTGGTCGGGGAACTCCACCGACCCGGTGCTCACCGCGGCGGACACCGCCATGTCCGCCGGCACCGCGCGGGCCGTCGAGCGCGCCCCGCAGGACGTCCTGCGCGACAGGCTGCTGACCGAACTGCAGCAGGAGAACCCGGGCGTCGCCCTGACCCACCTCCAGCAGGCCGTCAACGGCCGTCCGTCGCTGGCGAAGCACTGCACGTCCATCGCCCGCGCCCTCGGCCAGGCCGCCGTCCGGGTCTACGGCCCGACCCGCGCCCAGTCCTACGCCCGTCCGGTCTGCGACACCGCCTTCGCCACAGGTGTCGCCGCGGCGCACGGCTGAGCGCGCCGCCCGGCACCGGGTGCCGGGTGAGCGGGAGGGGAACCAGGCGACGGCCGGGGCGGGCCCCGTCGTCCGCCGCCGCAGCGGGCGGGACGCCACGTACAGTTCGGTCTCATGAGCGATCCGAGCGCCGCGTCCCGCCCCGTTCAAGCCGTGGTTCTGGCCGGTGGCCAGGGCTCCCGGCTGCGTCCCTACACCGACGACCGGCCCAAGCCGATGGTCGAGATCCCCGGGACGGGGACGCCGATCATCGGCCATCAGCTGTGCTGGCTCGCCGAGGAGGGCGTGACCGACGTGGTGGTCTCCTGCGGCCACCTCGCCGACGTCCTGCAGAAGTGGCTGGAGACGGCCGATCTGCCGGTGTCCGTCACCACCGTCGTGGAGTCCGAGCCGCTCGGGCGCGGCGGCGGTCTCAAGTACGCCGCGGCGCACCTGCCCCACCCCGACCGGCCCTGGTACGCCACCAACGGGGACATCTGGACCCGGTTCTCCCTGCGCGACATGGCCGACTTCCACGCCGAGCGGGACGCGATCGCGACCCTGGCGCTGGCCCGGCCCCGGCTGCCGTGGGGTGCCGTGGAGACCGACGGGTTCGGCCGCATCACCGACTTCATCGAGGCACCGCCGTCGACGTTCGAGATCAACGCGGGCGTCTACGTCTTCTCCCCCGAGTTCGCGGGTCTGCTGCCGCAGCGGGGGGACCATGAGCGGACGACGTTCCCCCGCCTCGCCCGGGAACACCGGCTGGCCGGCTACACCATCCCGCAGGGCTCGTACTGGCGAGCCATCGACACGGCGAAGGACCTGACCGAGGCGGCCAAGGAACTGGCGGCACTGGGCCGCTGAGCCCGTCCGGCGGCACCGGCGGCCCGGCAGCAGAGGCGGCACCGGCGGCCCGCCCCGGCGGCAGCGGCAGCGAGTGCGCGTCACCACCGAGGCGCTCCGGGGCGTTCGGCGCTGACAGCCGTGTCCGGAGCGGCGGCACGACCCCGGCGGCCCGGCAGCAGAGGCGGCACCGGCGGCCCGCCCCGGCGGCAGCGGCAGCGAGTGCGCGTCACCACCGAGGCGCTCCGGGGCGTTCGGCCG